>DATLXP010000257.1:0-7094 GCA_035575695.1 Vicinamibacterales bacterium | reverse complement strand
CGCCTGATCGAGGTCACAGACGACGAGGTGGAAGAAGCGATGCGGGCGATCTATGACGATACCCACAACGTCGCGGAGGGAGCGGCGGCTGCGGGCCTGGCCGCCTTGATGCAGGAGAATGACCGCCTCAGGGGCCGCGTCGCCGCTGTCGTGCTCACGGGCGCGAACGTCGACAGCAGCGTGTTCGGGCGAGTCCTGTCGGCCGGATAAGAAAAGCTGTAGGCCCGACCTTCAGGTCGGGCGCGAAAAAAGGCCGTTACGCGACGCGCTTGGGAGCCGGGCTGCCATCGGCGACCTTGAGCTTGTTCTCGACGCCGGTCGCGCCAATCGCCCTCGCGAGGAGGTCGGCGCGGCGGCGGTCCATGGCGGAGCGGACGTTCCCCGTCAGCGTCACGTGACCATCGGTGACCTCGACATTGATGACCGTGCGCAGTTTGCCGGCAGCGACCCAGAACGATCCGTCTTCTTCCATCCGCTCGGTAATCAGCGCCTGCAGATCCTCGTCTTCGAGCAGTCCCTGCTTGGCCCGTCGAATCGCTTCTACTTTCATGTTCATGATCAGTCCTTTATGACGCTCGTATCGGGATATAAGCCTCTAAGCATAAACCAAGCCTGGCCACGAGGCGAAACGACCCCGCCGTTGATCCCTGTAAATAACTCATAATAAAGGCGTTAGTGCCGAGGACGTGCCCTCGCGGTATGCTGCTGTCCGATGGGTCCGTTCACAGACGAGGCCGTGAGCCTGGCGGGGATTCGAAGGGGATTGCTCGTCATCCTTCTGCTGGGGATGGCGGGCATGGCGATAGAGCTCCTGCTGCTCGATCATTTCGAAGACACCACGCAGCTCATTCCACTCGGACTGCTTGCGGTCGGGGTGGCGGTGGTCGCATGGAACGCTCTTGGAGGGGGTCGAGGCAGCGTCCTCGTCGTGCAGATCGTAATGGTGCTCTTCGTCGCGGCTGGTTTTGCGGGCGCGTACTTTCACTATCGCGCAAACGTCGACTTCCAGCGCGAGATCGATCCGACGTTGGGCGGAGCGGCCCTGCTGTGGGCGACGCTGCGCGCCAAGACGCCGCCCGCACTGGCGCCGGGCATGATGGTGCAACTTGGATTGATCGGTCTGGCGTACGCTTACAGGCAGCCCGCGCGCTCGCGGGGGGATGCCCTGGAAGAGGACAGGTTGGAGGAGAACAGAGATGAATCGTAGTGTTGTGACGATGGCGTGGCTGGCGATGGTGCTGATCGTCGTTCATGGCACAGGCACGAACCTGGGCGCGCAGATCGGGAAGTCGCTCGGCGTGGTGGACGTCAACACGGTCAACGAGAAGACGCTGGCGACGTTCGCGTCGATGACGCCGGCGATCGCGAAAGCGGTCGTTGCGAAGCGTCCGTTTCAGAGCCCCGTCGACCTGAATACGCTCCTGCTGGCCCAGGGACTCACCCAGGAACAGGCGAACGCGTTCTATGGCAAGGCGTTCGTGCACATCAATCTCAATACCGCGACGTCCGAGGAGATCCTGCTGGTGCCGCGCGCGGGCAAGAAGATGGCGCACGAGTTCGATGAATACCGTCCCTGGAAGACGTGGGCTCAATTCGCCAAACAGATCGGGAAGTACGTCGGCGCGGACGCGACCGCAAAGCTCGCGCAATACGCCTTCATCCCGATGTCCGCGAACACGGCCGCGGATGCCCACCTGATGACGATTCCCGGCGCGAACGCTGCTCTCGTCACGAACATCAAGAAGGGCCGGCCGTACAGGACGATCGACGATGTCGAGCGGGCGCTCGCCAAGGGATCGACGCCAGCCGACGGGAAGCGCATCGCGCGCTACCTCGTCGTGACTCCCTAGGGCAGGGCCCGCCTACGACCTGCGGCGACCACGCATCGCCGCGGCGAGGCCGATGGCGCCGACGACGACCATCGCAACGCCGGCGGCCCGCTTCGGAAGTGGATCCGGCACGGGCGGCGGCACCCACTCGACGCCGGCCGGCCCGGCAACCGCCGGGGTAGTCACATAGCGGCCGTGTGGTGGCGGCGTGAACCTCCCGGCAAAACGATGCATGGCGTCAGTGACCCCGGCGCCCGCGATCGGCACCCCATGGCCCGCCGCGACGACGCGAGGCTTGAGCGCGGCGAGTGTCAAGACGCTCTGGCGTGCAGCCTCCCAATCGGTCGTCATCGGCGACGGAGGAACACAGAACTGCGGGGTCCGCTTGACCTGCTCCGTCCACGAGTCGAGATCCATCGTCGTCAGGGCGTCGCCCGCGATGAGGACCCCGTCCGACTCACGAAAGAGCGAGATGTGTCCGGCGGTGTGTCCCGGTGTGTGGATCCAGCGCCAGCCTTCCATGTCTGGAATCCTGTCGCCGTCGAGACCCTTCAGCGTCGGCACGGTGCGTCCGCTCGAGGGGAACGCGCGGGACATCTGCGCGATGGCGCCACCTATGGTTGGATCCCCGGGCGGGTAATCCGACCGGCCGTCCAGGTACGGACGCTCGAGATCGTGCGCGTAGACAGGAATGTTGAGATCCGCGGCGATCGCGTTCGTGTTACCGGCGTGATCGAAATGGCCGTGCGTGAGCACGATAGCCTTCGGCACGGCGTCGGGTCCGAACAGTGCGTCGGCGGCGCGGTGCACGAGCGCCGAGCAGCCCGGCAGTCCCGTATCGACGAGGACCCAGTTACCCGCCGTTCCGACCAGGTAACAATTGACAAAGCCGGTCGCAACGCGCTCCACTCCGCGCGCGCACTCGATTGTCGTGAACTCATCCGAACTTCCGCGAACACCGTAAGCCTGCATGGACCCTCCGCCAGGAGTCATGCATACACGCTGCCGGAGGGCGGCTCTACTTGCGAAGATCGAAGGCGGCCATTTCGTTGATATTGCGGACGAGCAGGTAGCCGTCGCTCATGGCGGGATGGTTCCACGTTTTGCCGTCCAGCACGGGGAAGCGGGCCAGTTCCTCGTGCTTCGTCGGGGTGGCGCGGACGAGCGCGAGCTCGCCACTTTCGGTGAGCACGATGAGGTGGCCGTCCGTGAGCATGACCTGGCCGTATCCGTAGCGACCGCCCTTCCATTTCAGCTCGCCCGTTGCGGCATCGAGGCACGCGAGGATCGATTCGTCCAACCCATACAGGAATCCGTCGTGGAGAACCGAACTCGTGAACTGGTTCTTCATCCGGTTGCTGCGCCAGACCTCACGCACGGCGAAGCGTCCGCCCGCCTGCGACAGCTCGAGCGTCGCCGCGCCCGTGCCGTATCCGGTCGAGACGAAGAGGCGATCGGCGCCGATGACCACGGGCTGAGAGGCGTTCACTTCGTACTCCGTCTTCCAGGGGAATTCCCAGAGCAGCTCGCCGCGTTCAGGCGTGATCCCCACGAGGCGAGTCGCGGTGAAGAGCACGATCTGCCGCACCCCGGCCACGGTGACCAGCATCGGCGAGGAATATGACGCCTGGTCGTCGAGCGCGGCCCATGCGCGCTTTCCGGTGGCGGCATCGTACGCCACCACCGATTGCCCGCTGTGTCCACCGGGAAGCACGACGACGGTGTTGCCGACGATCAGGGGAGCGGCCGACATGCCCCATTGCAGGTTGGAGGCACCGGCGTCAATGAGGATATTCGTTCGCCAGACTGTTCGTCCGCTCGCTGCGTCAATGGCGCGCAGCTCACCGGCGCCGCCGAGGGCGAAGACCCGGCCATCGTGCCAGGTTGGCGTGGCGCGTGGGCCGTCACCTCCCATGATTTCCTTGAACGCGGCGGTCCATGTGTTGGCCCACACCTCACGGCCCGTGGCGACATCGTAGGCGGTGGCGGCTTCGTCGGGGCCGCGCTGCTCGATCGTGAAGGCCCGTCCGCCGGCCACCACGAAGGACGCGTACCCTCCGCCGACCGGTTGCTTCCAGAGCGGCTTCGGTCCGCCGCCCGGCCAGGATGTCAGGACCGGCCGCTCGCGGTAGTGACCATCTCGCGCCGGGCCTCGGAAGTCGGTCCAGTACGCGGTCACAGACGTGCTGGGTGCGGAGTGCGGGGTGCTGAGTGCGGGAGTGCTGGGTGCCGAAGTGCTGGGTGCAGGCGTCTCGATGCCAGGGGCGCTCTGGGGGGCCGGGGATGCCGGGGGGGCTACAGCGCGCTGTGCTTCGCGATGCCGCGCCACCGCTTCAGCCCGCTGTTCAGCGGATTTTTCCCTGGCGACGTGAAGGCCGCCTCCCCCGTCCAGGACGATCCGGAACCCTGATACATACAGCACGCCGCCGGTCACGATGAGTGCGGCGAGCCCGATCCCGATGGCCCGAATGATTTTTTTGAACATGGGTGACTGACATATTGACGTATTTCCCACGGTCGGGGATCCCCGCGATGCTCAGGGACTGAGGTCAGCCGCGGTTCAACACGGTTCAACGGACCGGTGCGGGACTGAGGTCAGCCGCGGTTCAACACGGTTCAACACGGACTGGCGCGGGACTGAGGTCAGCCGCGGTTCAACACGGTTCAACACGGACCGGCGCGGGACTGAGGTCAGCCGCGGTTCAACACGGACCGGTGCTGAGGCGGCGGAACGCTCCCTGCAAAGGAGCCAGCATGCCGAAACGGTCTGCAGCCCGCCCTGATGAGCCAGCGCTCGTCCCCTGGAACGAAACGCAGCCGCAAGTCGACGTCCTCGACTGGAGAAAACGCGCGGCCCATTTCGGGCTCGGACCTGAAGCAGCCACCGACGAGCTGGACGGCGCGCCCGACCACTTCCACGCGGAGCGTCTGATCGCGCACGAAGAGCCCGAAGCGGACGTCACCCAGCTCGTGACAGACGAGGAGGATGCGGAGTTTTCACTAGCTCTGCTGTTCCGCGAGGCGCCCGCGGAGGGGGTCCCGGCCAAAGACGCGGATCCCGTTCGCGCGTATCTCGTCCAGATCGGCAAGACCACCCTGCTGACCGGTGCGCAGGAATCGGCCATCGGTCAGCAGATGGAAAACGCGCGGGGAGACCTGATCGCCTCCCTGGCCCACGTGCCCTGTGCCGTCTGTTCGATACTGAAGCTTGCCGATCGAGTCCGCGACGGTGAGGCGCCGGCGGCGGAACTGATTCTCCTCCTCGAAGGGGGGGAGCTCGAGCCGGAGCGCGTGACGCCTGTCCTCAACGCCCTGGCGCGCGTTGAGCGGCTCGACGCCTTTCGCACGCAACTCGACACGATGCGCTGCGATCATGCGGCCTCGCGCCACGAGAAAGCCGTGGAACTGACGGCGCGGATCCTTCGCGATCAGCCGATCCGGCCTTCAGTCGTCGACAAACTCGTGGAGTGCCTGGCGGAGCTGCAGGCGGACCTCGACGCCGCCGAGCGTGAGCATGACCCGGCCAGGCTGCACGCGGTGCGAGCCGAGGTGCAGCAGCGAACGGGGATGGCGCCGGATCGTTTCGAGGTCGCGTTTCCGCGCATCCGCACGGCCGAGGAGGCCCTGCGGGAGTCAAAGCGGCTCCTGATCGAATCCAACCTGCGGCTGGTCGTGTCGATCGCCAAGAGGTATTTGAACCGCGGCCTCTCGCTCCTCGATCTGATCCAGGAGGGGAACATCGGATTGATGAAAGCCGTCGACCGGTTCCAATTCCGGCGCGGCTTCCGCTTCTCGACGTACGCCACCTGGTGGATCCGCCAGGCGGTGGGGCGCGCGGTGGCCGACTACGGACGCACCATTCGGTTACCCGTGCACGTGATCGACTCTCTCGGCAAGCTGGAGCGGACGCGGAAGAAGATGCGCGAAACCTCCGGCCGTGAGCCGACCGAAGAGGAGCTCGGCGAGACGCTCGACATGCCGCCGGAAAAAGTCAGGCTCCTGCTCGACGCATCACGCGCACCGCTCTCCCTCGACGCGACACCCAATGAGGACGCCGACGAGGAGTTCCAGATCGGCCGCAGGGTGGCGGACGTGACGGCCGCCTCACCGGAAGAGGAGATGCTGCGCGCCGAGATCGCCGAGCGCGTGGAGCGTGCCATGGCCCCGCTCGACGACCGCGAGAAGGAAGTGCTGCGCCTGCGATTCGGCCTTGGAGGGGATCACGAGTACACCCTCGCGGAGGTGGCGCATCGCTTCAATCTGTCGCGCGAGCGGGTGCGGCAGATCGAGGCGAAGGCGCTGAAGAAGCTGCGTGGCAGGGCGGCGTAAGGGGAATCTCACCACAGAGGCACAGAGATCCACAGAGACTCTCTTGAAAGAAGGAAGAGTGTTCTGGTGGGCTTGCCCCGATTTGGTGGACATCTTCGGAGAGAGGAATACGATGACACCAATGACGGAAGAACGGACCAAGCGGACGCGGCGGAAGTTCAGTGACGAGTTCAAGGCGGGCGCGGTGCGGCTCGTGCTCGACGAAGGGCAGACGGTGGGTGCGGTCGCGCGAAACTTGGACCTGACGGAATCGGCGGTGCGCACGTGGGTCGAGCACGCACGCGCCAACCGCACGCACGGGAAGACCGGCCTTACGAGCGCGGAGCGAGAGGAGTTGCAACGGCTCCGGAAGGAGCTACGGATCGCGCAGGAGGAGCGCGACATCCTAAAAAAAGCCACGGCCTTCTTCGCCAAGCAGAACCGGTAAGGTTTCGGTTCATCGCCGTGGAGAGGGCCCAGCACTCGGTCACGATCCTGTGCCGGTGCCTCCAGGTCACGCGCAGCGGGTTCTACGCCTGGCAGCAGCGACCCGAGTGCGCACATGCCCAGCGTGATCGCCAGCTCCGGGTGCTCGTGCGGGCGTCGCATGAAGCCAGCCGACGGTCGTACGGTAGTCCCCGGGTGTGGGCCGACCTCGCGGAGGACGGACAGGTGGTCAGCCGAAAACGGGTGGTGCGGTTGATGCGCGAAGAAGGGCTGGTCGCGCGGGCCCGGCGCCGGTGCAAGGTCACGACCATGAGCGATCACGATCAGCCGGTCGCGGCCAATCTCCTGGACCGGCAGTTCACCGCGGTGGCGCCGAATCAGCGCTGGGTCGGTGATACGTCGGAGTTCCTCGTCGGAGCTGGGAGCAAGATCTTCGTCGCCGCCATCCTGGATCTGTTTTCGCGGTATGTCGTCGGCTGGGCGATCAGTGCCGTGAACGATCGCCATCTC
>DATLXP010000256.1:0-3125 GCA_035575695.1 Vicinamibacterales bacterium | reverse complement strand
GCCGCCGGGCAGCATGTCGACGTGATCCGCAACGGGAACGTGGTCGAGGGAGCCGCCGCGGGTCCGCTGGGATCGAACGGCGTCACGCTCGACTTCAGCGCCGACGTCGCGCGCGGCGACTGGGTTCGCATCAACCTCCGCGACGCGGCAGGTCCCACGGTCATGGGGAACCCGATCTATTTCCGTTGAACGCCCGGCGGAATTTCACCACAGAGGCACAGAGACCCCCAGAGTTCTTCTGGCTGGAGAAGAACGTTCTCCCAGCCCTGGAAGATTCTCTGTGGCGCTCTGTGCCTCTGTGGTGAAAATGTCTTGTCTGTTGAAAATGCCTGCGTGAGCGCCCGTCAGTGCCTGATGGCAACCTTCATCGCCGTGCCCGAGCGCAGAAGGTCAAGCGCCTCGGTGATCTGGTCGAGCGGCATGATCGCCGAGATCAGCGCGGACGGCTTGATCACGCCGCGCTCGAGGATCGCGATGGCGCGCGGGAACGTATTGACCCCCACGTAACTCCCGTACACCGTCAACTCGTTGCGGGTGATCGTGTTCTGCCGCACGGCCGGGCGCGCATGACTGTTCATGCCAAAGAGCGAGATGCGGCCTCCCGTGCACACGACGTCGAGCGCGACGTCGAGCTGCGTGCCGACACAGTCCACGACCACGTCGGCGCCCTCGGGTGCGAAGGCGCGCACGCTGTCTTCGAGGGACTGCCTGCCCGGATTGATGGTCTGCGTGATCCCCGCCGCGCGAAGCACCTCGAGGCGCGCCTCTGACATGTCAGAGACGATGACGCTCGCCCCACTCGCGGCGAAGAGCAGCGCGTGGAGGGCGCCGGTCGGCCCACCGCCGATGACGAGCACGGTCTCACCCGCGCGCGCGCGAATGTTGTCGACGCTGTTCACCACGCACGAGAGCACTTCGATCCAGATCGCGTCTTCGAACGGCACGTGATCCGCGAGCACGTGGCATGCGCGCTCAGGCACGAGACAGCTGGGCGCGAGGCCGCCGTCGCGAAAGATGCCGAGCGTGGTGAAGTCGGCGCAGTGATTCGGCCGCCCGCTCTTGCACTTCGCGCAGAGGCCGCAGCTCAGGTTTGGCGCAACCGCAACGCGCTGCCCGACGCGCAGCGTTGCGACCGACCCTCCCACACTCGCGACGCGACCGATGAACTCGTGTCCGAGGATGGTGCCGTGCGTGGCCGGGTGGCCCGGCGGCGACTGAAGGATGTGGAGGTCGGTCCCGCAGATACCGCACCCTTCCACCGCGATCAGCACATCGAACGGAGAGGTGACCGCCGGGACCGGGCGCTGCTGGAGTTCGAGAACGCCTTCACGGACGAGGACGGCGGCAAGCATGGATGTGGACATGAATCGGTTCAGGGTTCAGGGTTCAAGGTTCGGGGTTCGGCTAGAAGCCCAGCGTCCGGATGAATTCGCGATTCCGCGCGGCGCTCGCCGCGGGGGTGCCGAGCGAGGGCAGGACGTCCTGCTCGACGACGGCCCAGCCGGAAAACTTCCTGGCGGCGAGGGCATCGAGGACGGCGCGGAAGTTTACCGTCCCCTGACCCAGTTCGCAGAAGACACCGTTGCGGACGGCGTTGTGATAATCCCACTGCTCCTGACGCGCGCGCGCTGCGACTTCCTGTGAGCAGTCCTTCAGATGCAGATGCCAGATGCGGGAGCCGAACTCCGCCACGGCCGCCTCGGGGTCACCGCCCGCATACGTGAGGTGGCCCGTGTCGAGGCAGAGGCCCAGCACGCCGGGGTCCGTGCGGCGCATCAGGTCTGAGATTTCTTCGGGCGTCTCGATGTAGGACGCGCAGTGGTGATGGAACACCGTGCGGAGTCCCGTGGTCTCGCGCACCGCGCGCGCGATCCCCTCGGCATTGGCCGCGAAGGTCGCGCGGCCGTCTTCGGGCAGCCGGTGGTCCGGCCCGACGCGTCCGGCCACGGCCGTACGCTCGGGACTCGCGGCGATGTCGTCGGCGAGCACGACGAAGGCGTCGGGGAAACCGGTCTCTTTCAGGAGGAGCGCCGTCCGGATCGCCGCGCGTTCTCCCTCATCCCGCGAACCGTTGTCGGCGAGTCGGACCGGCACGAACGCGCCGAGCAATGCCAGTGACCGCTCGGACAGAGCCGCGCGCAACTGGGGTGGATCGGTGGGCATGAAGCCCCAGTCACCGAGCTCCGTGCCGTCGTAGCCGGCAGCCCGCATCTCGTCGAGTACGCGCGAATAGTCGTACCCCGCGGCCGACTGTTCTTCGAATTCGAGCACACCCCATGAGCATGGGGCGTTGGCGATGTTCAGGTGCGGCATCGGGCGGGTCATCCGGGCAGCGTGGCGCCCTGCGCCTTGAAGAAATCGTGCACTTCCGGCAGTGTCGGCATGAAGTTGGCGCAGCCGTGTCGGGTGACCACGATCGCCCCTGTGGCATTGCCGAAGCGCGCGGATTCTTCGAGCGCCCAGCCGCGCACCTGCCCGTAGAGAAATCCGCTCGCGAAGGCATCGCCGGCCCCCAGGACGTTGAGGACCTCGATCGTGAACGCAGGGACCGGTACCGGCGCCTCGCCTCGCCGGCAGACCACGGCGCCATCGCCCCCCCGTTTGAGAATGAGCGCAGGCAGCCCTGCCTCGAGGAGCTGCGTCGCGCCCGCCAGCGCATCGCTCGCGCCCGATGCCGCGCACACTTCTTCTTCGGTGCCGATCGCAAGCTGGGCGTGCGCCAGGAGCGCGCGCACGTTGGCGCCAAACGCGTCGGCCGAGGGCCACACCGTCGGGCGGTAGTCGATGTCCACCAGCACCGTCGCACCTGCGGCGCGCGCGGTCTCAGCCGCGTAAAGCGTCGCTGTCCGGCTCGGCTCTTCCGAGAGTCCCGTGCCGGTCACGAACACAACGCCGCTGCCGGCGAGCGGAGCGGCCTTGACATGGTCGATCGTCAGACCCAGGTCGGCGCAATTATCCCGGTAGAAGGTCAGCGGAAACGTGTCGGGCGGCTGGATCGCCATGATGACGGCGCTTGTGCGCCGCTCCGCCAGGCGAGGAACGTAGGCGACATCCACACCTTCGCGCCTCAGGAACTCGAGGACGAAGTCGCCGACCTGATCCGTGCCGACGGCGGTCAGCAGGGC
>DATLXP010000255.1:0-13618 GCA_035575695.1 Vicinamibacterales bacterium | reverse complement strand
GCGTACATGCGTGAGAGGGGTCTCGATTACTTCGAGAACAGCCGGCGCGCCACCTTCATCCAGCGTGAGTACGCGATCCGCAATCCACGCGAGTTTGCCTCCTACAGCAAGGACTGCTGGGGCGTGACCGCGAGCGACGGACCCGGGCCCGCCAGATTGAAGGTCGACGGCGTGAAACGCCAGTTCTTCGACTATCTGGCGCGCGGCGCGCCGTACGGGCCGGACGATGGGACGATCGCGCCATGGGCGGTGGTCGCCTCCCTGCCGTTCGCGCCTGAGATCGTCTTGCCGACGATTCGGTACTTTGTCGACACTGTCCGCCTGGAACGGCCTCAGGCCTACGGCTTCAAGGCGACATTCAACCCCACCTACCCGGTCACTTCAGAGAACGAATTCGGGTGGGTGTCCCCCTGGAACTTCGGCCTGAATCAAGGTCCGATCGTGTTGATGATCGAGAACCAGCGCACGGGTTTAGTCTGGCGCCTGATGCGGCGGTGCCCCTACATCGTCGAGGGACTGCGGCGGGCGGGATTCCGAGGGGGCTGGCTATAACCACCCAAGACCTCAGGCGCGGGTGGTCTGTTTGTGGCCGTTCGAGATGGTGAGCCACTTCGTCAGCTGTGCGGCGGCCTCGTCCGGGGTGGTTCCGTAAAACGGCATCATCGCGCAGCAGCCGCCAGGGGTGCGGCGGATCTGGGCGCGCCACTTTCCGCTGCCGACGTCCGAGACCTCGATGAGGTACTCGCGCCCGTTGATGGTTTCCTTGAGACGATGAAGGGTCACTGTTATGACGGCGGCGTGAATTCTGTGTGACGAGCGGCAATTCTAACGGTCACAGCGTGGCGAACAAGCGAAAGGATTGTCGAAGGCGCATCAACAGGGTGCATCGGACGCCATACGCGCCCAAACCTTGCGAAAAAAAACGATAATCAGCAGGTACTCCACAGGACATCAACGCTTCTTCCACATGTTTTCCACAGTGGGTCGTTTTCGACCTTCACCCTGGCTCCTGATTGCCGCCACCAGCCTGTGCCTGGTCGCTGAGCCGGCGCTCGCTCAGCCGTCCAACGCGCCGCTGTTTCGCATCTTTCTCCGGGATGGAGGCACGCTCGTCAGCTACGGAGAGTACGCGCGGGTGTCAGACCGCGTGGTCTTCTCCGTGCCCCTTGGCGCGACGTTCGACACGCCTAAACTGCAGCTGATCAGCATTCCCGAACGATCGGTCGACTGGCTTCAGACCGACGACTACGCCATCGCCGTCCGCGCGAAGCGCTACGCCGACACGCGAGGTGAAGACGATTTCGCCATGCTCGCGGGGCAAGTCACCGGCGCCCTGAAGGACATCGCGCTGGCCCCGGATGCAAAGCGACGCGTCGCGATGGCCGAAGAAGCGCGCCGCAACCTGGCGGCGTGGCCGGCTGCCAACCACGGCTACCGCGCAGCCGATGTCGCGCAACTCGTCTCGATGCTGGACGACGTGGTCGCGGAGATGCGCGTGTCGGCCGGCATGAACGAGTTCGACCTGAGCCTGGTGGCCACCACGACGCCGGCCCCCCCCGTGACGCTCATGCCTCCGCCGGACCAGCAACAGTCGATCGAAAGCGCGTTCCAGGCCGCCCTGGTCACGGGTGACGCGTCCGATCGGATGGCGTTGCTGCGCGGGCTGAAGCAGGAACTCGGATCGGCGGGCGGGAAGGAGAGTTGGGCGAACGCCCTCGCCACACGAGTTGCCCTGTCACTCGCGTCGGAAGTGCGCATCGAAAACGCGTACGGGGACCTCGTCCGGCGGACGCTCCAGGACGCATCGCAGCGGGCCGCCCGCGCCGACGTGAAGGGGCTGCAGCGCGCCATCGCGACCGCGCTCGGCGCGGACGAGCGCCTGGGCCGGCAGCGTCCGGGCGAGATGGCCGGGCTCCTCGCGGTCCTGGACCTGCGCCTCGACGAAGCCCGCCGCCTCCGCCTGGCGCAGGACAGCTGGCTCGATCGCCTCGACGACATGAAGATCTACCGTGCCGCGATCGCGGCGCCTCGCGGCCGCATCGCCGGGTTCACGAAGTGGCTCGGCCAGATCCAGGAACTGTCCGGGCCGGACCGCAGGCATCTCCGGCCGCTCGGCGATCGGGCGGAGTTGGCGCTACGCGAGTTGAATGCCGTCAGACCGCCACCCGAGCTACAGGGGGCTCACGGGCTCTTCGCCGCCTCCCTGCAGATGACGCGGCAGGCCGCGTCGCTGCGCCGGACCGCGTTATCATCGAACGATATCAAGCTCGCCTGGGACGCCTCGTCGGCAGCCGCCGGCGCGCTGATGCTGGCCGAACGTGCCGCCGACGAGCTGAAGCGCACGATGTCATCCGCCTCCACCCCATCTTCCCGGTGATCACGCCCCGCGTCACCCGCCTCGTGCGGGTGCCAGATCTGAAAGCGATGCATGCCGCCGTCGCGCGGCTCGCCTGTACGGGTCTGCCATCGGTCCGGCGCACCGCCATACTCGTCCCCACGCGCGCGGCGGGGGAGGAGCTGCGGCGCACGCTCGAGAACCGGACGCTGGCGGATGCCGAGGCCGTCCTGCTGCCCGACCTCCTGACGCGTGCGGACTTCTACGAACGGCTGCATGCGGCGATGCCGGGCGCCCCGCCATCGCTCACGGCACCCGAGCGGGAGGTGCTGCTCCGCCGCGCGGCGCGCGAAGCCGTGCGCGCCGGCACACCCCCGCCGTTCAGTCTCCGCGCGGGCCTCATCCTGGAGATGCTGGCGTTCTACGACGAGCTTCGACGCCGCGAGCAGTCGCTGGACGACTTCAGCCGTCTGACGACGGAGCGGCTCGCACCGAGCGCGGAGACTGATCGCGGCGCCGAGCGGCTGCTGAGGCAGACAGAATTCCTTGCGGCCGCCTTTGCCGAGTTCGAGCGTCTCACGCATCAGACCGGCGCCATCGACGAGCACGGGCTCCGCCTCCTCCTGCTCGACCGGTCCGCCCCGCCGCAGCGCGCCTTCGCGCACGTCGTCGTGACGGTTGCCGATCAGGCCGCGGACGCACGCGGCCTGCATGCGACCGACTTCGACCTGCTCACCCGCATGAGCGGCGTGACGCGTCTCGACGTCATTGCCACCGAGAACGTCCTCGCGTCAGGTTTTCACGAACGGATCCATAACCTGCTGCCAGGCATAGAGGAGGAGCGCTTCGGAACGGCATCCTCGCCACCGACGCTCATTGCCCCGGAAACCAGCGAGCCGGAGCAACGGTGGTTCCGCTCGCGCGATCGCGAGGAAGAACTGTCGGCGGTGGTCCGCGATCTGAAGCATCGAGCAGCCTCCTCGCACGCATCCGTGCATCCGCCGCCTCTCGAGCGGTGTGCCGTGGTGTTTCAGCGCCCGCTGCCGTACCTCTACCTCGCGAAACAGGTCTTCCGCGACGGCGGCGTCGCGTATCAGGCCACCGATGCGCTGCCGCTTTCAGGCGAACCGTTCGCCGCGGCCGTGGACCTCGTCCTGGCGTTTCTCATGGCCGAGGGGAACCGCGCTTCGACGATCGCTCTCCTGTCGTCGCCTCATTTCACCATGTCGTCTCAGGCCGGCGCGCTCGCGGTGGGCACGCTCGACGAGCTGTTTCGCGACATGAAGTACTCGGGCGGGTGGGACCGGCTGTCGGCCCTTGCGGCGGAGACTGCCGACCAGGACGGCACCACGCGCCAGAGAAGACGCCGAACGTCGCTGTCACGGCGCGCGGCGCCCGCGATGGCCGCGGCCGGCGACGTGGCGGCCGCGCTTGCACCCCTTCGAGAGCGTCTACCGGCATCATTGCAACTCGCGGCGCTGCTGACCTTCCTCCGATCTCACGAAGCGCTGCCGCCTGCTGACGCGGAGTGGCATCCGCGCCACATGCGCGCACGTGCCGCTATCGTCGCGGCGATCGAAGCGCTGCGCGACGCGCACGCGCGGCACGACGACGAGCCGCTCGACGTGCCCGAACTCGCGGGGAGCCTTCGGCGCTGGATCGAAGCCGAGACGTTCTCGCCGCGCACGGGCGCAGAGGGTGTGCGACTGGTGGACGGGTCGTCGGCCGCATACGCCGATGTCGATGACGTGCGGATCGTGGGGCTCGTCGAAGGGGACTGGCCCGAGCGGGCCACGCGCAGCATCTTCTACCCGGCGTCGATCCTCTCGCAGCTTGGATGGCCGGCGGATGCCTCCCGGGCGACGGCCGCACGGGCGCGGTTCCACGACCTGCTGGCCCTTCCGGTCCAACGCGTGTCTGGTTCCACCTTCACGCTGGAAGACGACGCGATTGTCGCCGGGTCGTCGTTTCTCGAGGAATTCGAGGCCGCGAAGCTGCCGATCGAGCGGCAGCCGCCGTTTCTCCCCGCGCGCATTTTTGCGCACGACGCGCTTCTCCAGGGTGTCGCGCCCGCTGGCAGCGCGGGCGGTCCCGCGGGTGACCAGACGGCCGAGTGGCTGGCGTTGAGGCTGGCGCGCACGGCGCCGTCGGATGCGCGTTACCACGGTGCCGCGGGTACGCGCGAGCCGAAGGCCTACGCGGTCAGCGCGGTCGAGCGGTACCTGGACTGCCCGTTCAAGTATTACGCCGCGAACGTCCTGCAGCTACCGGAAGAGCGGGACGAGGAATCAGGGCTCACCCCGCTCGAACGCGGGCATTTCGTCCACGATGTCTTCGAGCAGTTCTTCATTCAATGGCAGGGGAGTGGCGGAGGCACGATCACGATCGCCAATGCCGCCGAGGCGATCGTCCTGTTCGAGCGCGTCGTGGACGAGCGGCTCGGGTCGCTGCCCGAGGCGGACCGCGCCCTCGAACGCACCCACCTGCTCGGGTCGGCCGTCGCGTCCGGGCTGGGCGAACGCGCCTTCGCCTTCGAGATCGAACAGGGGGGCGAGGTCATCGAGCGCCTGCTCGAGCACGAGCTCGAAGACACCTTCACATTCGATGGTCCCGAAGGGCCCCGGCGAGTCGCCCTGCGCGCCAAGGCGGACCGCATCGATCTCATGGCCGATGGGACGCTGCGCATCGTCGACTACAAATTGAGCAAGGCGCCGAAGCTCGCCCGCTCGCTGCAGTTGCCGATCTACGGCGTCTGCGCGGAGCAGGCGCTCGAGGGGCGGCACGGCCGGTCGTGGACGGTGGCCCGCGCCGGCTATGTTGCCTTCAAGGAAAAGGACCCCTTCGTGCCGCTTGGCGGCAGGATGCCGCTCGCGGCAGCGATCGCCGACGGGCAGCAGCGGTTCCTGGCCGCGATCGACGGCATCGAGCGCGGCGAGTTCCCCGTGCGACCCGACGAACCGTTCCGCTGCCAGTGGTGCGCGTACGCCGGGGTCTGCCGAAAGGATTATGTCGGCGATGAGTAACGGCTTCCCACCGGACGCCGACGCGGACGCGCGCGGGTTTGCCGTCAATCCCGACAACAACGTCGTGCTGGAGGCGTCGGCGGGGACGGGCAAGACGACCGTCCTCGTACAGCGGTACATCAACCTGCTGAAGGCGGGCGTCGAGCCGGCGAATATCCTGGCGATCACCTTCACGCGCAAGGCGGCGACCGAGATGCGCGAACGGATCGTGCGTGACCTGCGGGCCGCCGCCGGACTGTCGGAATTCGACAGGGCGCGGTGGGTGGGGTTGCGGGACCGGTTGAGTGAGATCTCGATCAGTACGATCGACGCGTTCTGCCTGTCGTTGCTTCGCGAATTTCCCCTCGAAGCGGATCTGGATCCCGGTTTCGACATGGCGGACGAAACGGAGGTGCCCCGGTTCGTCGAAGAGTCACTCGACCGCTCGATGCGCATTTTCGCGGGGATTGCGAAGCAGGACGAGGACGTCGCGCTCGTCATCGCGCAGCTCGGCGTGTCGCGGACGCGCGCAGGCCTGGCGTCGCTGCTGCAGCGGCGGCTCGTGGCGTGGGACGCGCTGGACCGGTTCCTCGCCAAAGGTCCCCGCGACCTCACGGCGGACGGGGTCTGCCGTCGCGCGGCCCGGGGGCTGAGCGACGCGCTCCGTGCCGCACCAGGGGGCTGGGCACAGACGCTGGCCGACGGACCATCGGGACACCCGCGCTACCAGCTGCTGCTGCGCGAGGCGCGGCGGCTCGAGGGGCTGGATGGCGCCGGTCCGGCGGAGATCCGCACGATGCTCGACCGCATGGCGCTGCATTTCCTGACGTTGGAAGGGAAGGCGCGGAAGGGTGGCGCCATTCCCCCGTACAACGCCACTCACGCGCCGACGCCGGAAGCGGCCAGGCGTCATCGTGAGGCCGTCTTCGCCGTCGCCCCACAGGTCGAGCGGGTCGTCCGGCAGTTCTCGCGTGACTTGAACGTCGTGCTGGCGAGGGGCATCCGGAGGATGTTCGCCATCGCGTTGACGGAGTACCGGCGCACGCTCGAGGCGCGCGCGGTGCTGGATTTTTCGGACGTGCTCGACCGGGCGCTGGTGCTCCTCCGCCGGATGGACGAATTTTCGCAGAGCCGCTTCAGGCTCGAATCGCGCTATCACCACGTGCTCGTGGACGAGTTTCAAGACACGAGCCGCGCGCAATGGGAGCTCGTCTCGCTCCTCGTGCAATCGTGGGGCGAAGGGCTCGGCCTTGCGTCGAACCCCTCGATCTTCATCGTCGGCGACCGCAAGCAGTCGATCTATCGCTTCCGCGATGCCGAGGTCGCCGTGCTCCAGGAAGCCGGCCGCTACATCGACGCGCTGCGTGCTGACAGCGCGTCTCGCCGGTCGATTGCGCGCAGCTTCCGCGCCGTTCCGGAGCTGCTGGAATTCGTCAATGACCTGTGCTCGGAGATGGCGCAGGCGGGGGTGCGGCCTGACGACTTCACCTATCGCGACACGGACCGGTTCCCCCCGGCGATCGCCGGTGCCAGTCCGGGCAGCCCTGAAGGGCTGCGCTACAGGGGCCAAGACAGGCCCGTGCTCGGCATCGCCGCGGCTGACGACCCCGCGCAGGCGGCCGCCGCCGTGGCTGACGAAATTGCACGAATCCTGACAGACGAGGTCGTGCGCGACCGGACGTCTGGCCTGGTGCGCGCCGCGACGCCTGGAGACATTGCCATCCTGTTCCGTTCGCGCACGAGTCACCGCGAGTTCGAGCACGAGCTTGCGATGCGCGCGATCCCGACGTACGTCTACAAAGGTCTTGGATTTTTCGACTCGGACGAGATCAAGGACGCGTCGGCGCTCCTTCGCTTTCTGGCGAGTCCACGCTCGGACCTGCGCGCAGCGGCCTTCCTGCGCTCGCGTTTTGCGCGGGTGTCGGATGCGGGGATCGCCACGCTTTCGCCCGGTCTCGCCGAGGCCCTGGTCGGCGACCTGCCGGAGAGCGCTGCCGGCCTCGACCCCGAAGATCGCCGGGTGCTCGACCACGTGCGCCTGCACGTGCCGGCATGGCTGGCGCGGGTCGACCGGATCCCGCCGGCGGACCTCTTCGAGCAGATCCTTCCCGACACGGCCTACGCCTTCGAGATGCGCGGCCGCCGCCACGTCCAGGCGTGGGAGAACCTGAAGAAGATGCGCGGTCTCGTGAGACGCGTGCAGAATCGGGGCTATGCCACACTCGGTCGCATCGCCGACCATATCGACTCCCTGACCGCGGGCGACGAGTCGAACGCCGTGCTCGAGGCGATCGATGCCGTCAACCTCATGACCGTCCACGCGTCGAAGGGCCTGGAGTTTCCGGTCGTGTTCGTCGTCAACATGGCGCGCGGCGCCGGCGGCCTGCAAAAGCCCGTGCGCGTGACCGTCGACGGCGAAGGGGGGGAACCGTCCGTGTCGGTCAGCCCCTTCGTCTCGGAAACCGACGACCTCGAGCGCGAACGGGAACAACACGAGACGCGGCGGCTGCTCTACGTTGCCACGACTCGGGCGCGTGACCGTCTCTACCTGTCGTCGTCATTGAAAGAAGGCCAGATGGCTGCCGGGCGCGGCGGCCTCGCCGATGTGCTTCCGAACTCGCTGCGGGCCCTCTTTGCCGCTGCGGCCGCGACCTCGGAGGAGACGGTCACGTGGACGGCGGCCTCGGGCCGCGCGTTCACATGGCGCGTGTGCCGCCCTGCACAGGTCGCCGACGCCATCAGCGTGGTGACCCGGTCGGACGCCGAAGGGTCGCTCGACATGGAGGCCCCCCTGGTCGCCACCGAACGCGAACCGCGCGTGTCGGCGAGCGAGTGGTTGAGGCGGGTCTCGGGGGATGAGCCTGGCGGACCGGCAGGCTCGGGACAGGACGCGCTGGTCGGTAGCCTGGTGCACCGGCTGTTTCAGGCCCGCGCGGAGGAGAGCGATGACGTTCCGGGCACGGCCCGCAGGCTCATGCGGGCCGCAGAACGGAACGTCACTGAAGACGCCGACGCCGACGCGGCGATCGTGGCAGCCGTGGCGCTCTGGAGGTCGATGCGCACCCGTGCCGACGTGCAGCCGCTGCTTGAGGGCGCGTCGGTCTTGACGGAAGTGCCGTTTTCGTTGCGCGTGGCCTCGGGGGAGGGGACGGAGATCGTTCGAGGCACAATCGACTGCCTGGTCGAAGGCGCCGACGGCCTCGTGACGATCCTGGAGTTCAAGACAGGGCGTGCTCGCACCGCACACCAGGCACAGCTCGATCTGTACGTGCGCGCGGCGCGCGCCTTGTTCCCAGGTAGATCAGTCGAGGGCCGGCTGATCTACTCACATCACTGAGCACTCAGCACTGAGCACTCCGCTCAGTCCCTTGGACGGGTCGCCTGTCGCCTGTGGGTAACATTGACCCGATCATTGCTGCGTGTCCCCCAAGAGAGTCCAACCGCTGTATTTTCAACAGTTTCGAGATGCACGGAACCAAAGTGACGTACCCCAAGTCTAATGGTTTAACTGGCGTTCAAATTGCATGAAACCAGCTCACGGGAGGTGCGGTATGGCGGTTCCTGCTAGTGCAAGTGTTCCGACTTACGTAAGGCCCACGACGACCGTGTTCGAGCTCGAAGCGCTCGAAGGTCTGCCGTGTGGCTGCGTGGCGGCTGCGTACCGCGCACGCCCCTGGGATGTGGCGGTGGTCTCTCTCGAAGCGAAGGGACCGCACTGCATCCTCACCGGTCACGCCAGCGGCCAGGTCCTGAGGCTTGGTGACCCGGCGGAATTCGACGAGGACGACGATCCGGACGAGTAGAGCGTTTTTGCGTCGGTTCGTGTTTCCCTGACATTCCCGGTTTCAAATCATCAGAACCCCCATAAGATCGTGATTGCGTATGGGAAAGCCGTTCCCGTACAATTTCAAGGTTTGAGCAACCGTCGCGGTTGCCGTAGGAGATGAGTCGAATGGCCTTGACCTGTCCGAGCTGCGGGAACGACCAGAACTTTCTGGTCAAGACCCTGCAGATGCATGTCGTGCAGTTGCGCGATTCACGTGTGGAAGCCAATGAAGAAGGGCGTCCAGCGGTGATCGAAGTGCTCTGTGACGAGTGCGAAACGGCTATGAACTTCAGCGAGTTCGATGACGACGTTCGGAACGAAGTCCTGTTGACGCTCGGCGCCCGCTGAGCGCTCGCTATCCTTCTCCAGTTTCCGCCTCTTCGAAATAATCGCATTCCGGGCAGATCCATTCGCGGGCGACTCGCACCTGCGCCTGGCTGACCCCCGGAACGCGGTCGGTGACCTCGCGCGTGCTGAGGCGCATGTTGTCTCCGCACATCGGGCATTCCTTCATGTCCCCGGAGTACCACGGATCGGCGCGGAATGACACGGTTATCTTTCCGGGACGTGCCTTGACTTCACCGGGCTCGACTCCTATCGTAGCGACCACGCAGGCACCCGTCCTGCAGGAGTGGCCAACGGGATATGCGGGATTATTACGACGTACTCGGCTTGACCGCGGACGCTGGTGCCGACGAAATCAGGCGCGCCTACCGCCAGCTTTCGCGACGCTACCACCCCGACATCTCGGGGGATGATCGCAGCGCGGCGTACCGCGAGGTTGCGCGCGCGTACGAGGTGCTGCGCGAAGCTGACCGCCGGCGCTCCTACGATGCGACGCTGCGCGACAGCGCGCCTCGGGTGGATTGGCTCGCCGATGAGATTGCGATCGACTTCCCGGCGGTCTCGAGCGTCCTCGATGGCATGCGCCATTCCTTCTTCGGCGACATGCCGTACGCGAGCCTCTCGGCCGACGTCGAGGTCACACCGGACGAGGCCTTCTGGGGCGCAGTCGTTCCCCTCAGCGTCCCGCTGCGCGGCACCTGCGCGACGTGCGGTGGACGGGGTGAGATGTGGGAGGAGTGGTGTGCCGCCTGTGCAGGCACCGGCGAGGTGACCTCCGAACATCCCCTGCGACTCCGCGTGCCCGCCGGTGTGCGGGAAGGCGCCCGCTTCCGCTTCAGCGTCATGCCGACCGGTTGCGCACCGACGGTAGTGGAAGTGCGGATCAGCGTGCGGTAATCTCGGTCCCATCTCATGCGCGCGCATTTGCGACTGCTTGGCGTGCTCCAGCTCACCTGGGGAGCAATCGGGCTCTTACTGGGCGCGGCGACCTTGGCGCTGGCGGGTGGAGCGATTGCTATCGGCGTCCTGAGCCCCGGAGACCGCGTGGCCGCCGGACTCACCTCGCTCACTTTCGCCGTGTTCGCGGCCGTGCTCCTCGCGGGCGGTGCGGCCAACGCCTGGGCGGGGCGGTCGCTGCGGCGACACGAACCGGCCGGGCGGTCGGCGGTGCTGTGGCTGGCGGTGCCGAACCTGTTTCTCCTGCCGTTCGGGACCGCCCTCGGCATCTACGCCTGGTGGGTGCTGCTGCACAACGACACACGCGCGATATTTCTAGGAGCGCCCCTGCGACAGCCCTGAGGCTGTGACTACGCATGACCATGGAAAAAACTGCGAGCGGGTTGGACGAAAACGTGGCCGGGGCCCTGGCCTACGCGCTGGGGTGGATCTCCGGCGCGGCTCTCCTGGTGAGCGAACCCTCCAATAAGTTCGTCCGTTTCCATGCGTGGCAATCGGTCATCCTGTTCGGCGGCTTGTCGGTCGCCTGGTTCGTCGCCGTCTCGATTCCGTTCATCGGTTGGTTCGTGGCGTTTGTCGTGATCTTCCCGCTCTCCGCCATCCTGTGGCTGCTACTCATGTTCAAGGCGTACCAGGGGGAGCGATACAAAGTCCCCTTCGCAGGCGAGATGGCGGAACACCGCGAGCCCTGATGACGCGCAGACGACTGCTCGGACTTCTTGGTCTTCTCAGCTGCCTGCCCGTCGCTGCTGACGCGCATCGGCCTCCGCGCCGCAACGTCCTCAACGCCCTCAACGTGCTCTTCATTGCCGTCGATGACCTGCGGCCCACCGGCGGCTCATACGGCGACCCATTCGTGCGCACACCGCACATGGACCGGTTAGCCGGACGCAGCGTCGTCTTCGATCGCGCGTATGCCCAGCAGGCGGTCTGCTCACCGTCACGCAGCTCGCTGTTGACGGGCCGCCGCCCCGATACGACACGGGTCTACGACCTGACCACGCATTTTCGTCGCGCCCTCCCGGACGTCGTGACGCTTCCGCAGCATTTCAGGCAGCAGGGCTACCACACGCAGTCGCTCGGCAAGGTCTTGCATAACATCGACATGGAGGATGCTCAGTCCTGGAGCGTGCCGTCGTTGTCGGTGGCGAAGAATCCCGACGACGTGGATCCCGATCCGGCGCCCTTATCCCGTCATCCGCGAACAGGCAGGGGACCGGCGTGGCGGTCGCCGGATGTGGCCGATGACGCGTTGTTCGACGGGCGGATCGCCAGCCAGGCGATCGACATCATGCGCGGCCGCCGGGAGAAACCTTTCTTCCTGGCTGTGGGATTCACAAAACCTCACCTGCCGTTCGTGGCGCCCGCGAAATACTACGAGATGTATCCGCTGGAGACGGTGCCGCTACCCGCCAACCCGTTTCCGCCGAAAGATGTGCCGAGTATCGCGCTCGCTGATTTCGGCGAGTTGCGAGCCTACGCCGGCATTCCTGCAAAGGGCCCCCTGCCCGAGCGGCAGGCGCGCGAATTGATTCGCGGCTATGCCGCCGCGACCACCTACGTGGACGCGCAGATCGGGCGCCTGATGGACGAGCTCGACCGGAGCGGCCTGCGCGACAACACCATCGTCGTGTTGTGGGGGGATCACGGGTACCAACTCGGGGAGCACGGCTTGTGGAACAAGCACACCAACTTTGAGATCGCGACGCGTGCGCCGCTGATCATCAGCGCGCCCGGCGTGACGACGGGCCGCACACGCACGGGAGGGCTGGTGGAGTTGGTGGACGTGTATCCGACGCTCGTCCAACTGGCCGGGCTCCCCATGCCCGAGGGCCTGGAAGGGACGAGTCTCGTTCCGCTGCTGCGCACTCCGACGAGGCCGTGGAAGCGAGCCGCGTTCAGCCAGTATCCGCGCGGACGGGTGATGGGGCGCTCGATACGTACCGACCGCTACCGCTACACCGAATGGACCGAGCCGGGCCAGGCGCCGGTCGCCCGCGAGCTCTACGACCATGGCGCCGACCCGGCGGAGAACGTCAACGTCGCGCACCTGCCGGCGAACGAGGCCGTCGTCCTCGACTTGAGCAAACAGTTGAGATCAGGATGGCGCGGCGCACTGCCGCCCCGATGAGCCGATGAGCCGATGAGCCGATGAGCCGATGAGCCGATGAGCCGATGAGCCGATAAGCCGATAAGCCGATAAGCCGATAAGCCGATGAGTCGATGAGTCGATGAGTCGATGAGTCGATGAGTCGATGAGTCGATAAGTCGATAAGCCGATCGCGCGACAGCACGCCCCACCGGGTATTGGCGCGGAGGGCGTACAATTGCTGAACACCTATGGCAATTGTCACCGAGGCGTCCGTCCTCGATGCTCTCAAGAGCGTCCACGATCCCGATCTCACGCGCGACATCGTCTCGCTGAAATTCATCAAGAACATTCGTATTGTTGACGGGCGCGTGTCGTTCGGCATCGAGCTGGCGACATTTGCGGGCCCGGCCAGGGACCGGATCCGCGACGACGCACGGGCGCGTGTGTCGGCGATCCCGGGGGTGACGTCGGTCGAGATCGAGATGACGACACACGTGCGCGCGACCGTGTCCTCCGATGTCAACCGGCAGCCCGTGCCAGGGGTGAAGAACATCATCGCGGTCGGCGCCGGGAAGGGGGGGGTCGGCAAGACGACCGTGTCGGTGAACCTGGCGATCGCACTTGCGCAACGGGGCGCCCGCGTCGCCATGATCGACGGCGACGTGTATGGCCCGAACGTGCCGATCATGCTCGGGATCAGCACGCAGTTGCAGACCGACGGGCAGAAGATCATCCCTGCCGAGCAGTACGGCATCCAGGTCGTGTCAATGGGATTTCTCACCGGCGATGACTCGCCGGTCATCTGGCGCGGCCCGATGCTGCACGGGGTCATCAACCAGTTCTTCCGCGAGGTACGCTGGGACGGGATCGATTACCTGATCGTCGACATGCCGCCAGGCACGGGCGACATCGCGTTGAGCTTGAGCCAGACGGTGCCGGTCGCGGGGGCCGTCGTCGTGACCACCCCGCAGACCGTCTCAGTGGCGGATACGCGCCGTGCCGTTCGCATGTATCAGAAACTGAACGTGCCGACGCTCGGCCTCATCGAAAACATGAGCCAT
>DATLXP010000254.1:0-4501 GCA_035575695.1 Vicinamibacterales bacterium | reverse complement strand
TTGGACGACTTTGCCTCGATGCACGAAGTCGTCCTGCGGCGGTACCGGAAAGTGCTGGAACAGGGGGGGCCGTTCCCGGACCTCGTGCTGATCGACGGCGGCAAAGGTCAGCTGGCGGCGGCCTACCGGGCGCTCGAGGAGCTCGGGCTGGCGAACCTGATGGCCGTCGGCATCGCGAAGAAGGAAGAGATTCTGTTTACGCGCCAGTACGTCGACGGCATCGCGCTGCCGGCCGACAGTCCGGCATTGCTGCTCATTCAGCGTGTCCGCGACGAGGCGCACCGGTTCGCGGTGACCTTCCATCGGGCGTCGCGCACGAAACGGGACCTGACCTCGGAGCTCGACTCGATCCCCGGGGTCGGACCACGACGGCGCAAGTCGCTGCTGACGGCTTTCGGGAGCCTCGCGGGCGTCCGCCGCTCCACGCGCGAAGATCTCGTCCGCGTCGTGGGCACCAAGTGCGCCGAAGCCGTCCTCGGGTATTTCGCCGGCGGGGTCAGGGCAACGGGGACAGCCACCTTTTCCGGACGCGCGCGCGGAAAAGGTGGCTGTCCCCAATTGCCTCCGGACGAGGACAAATCTTGAATTATCAAGGGTTTTGCCGTACTCTTGAGCGTTCCTGTCGACAATCCTTTGGACATTTCTTCAACGCTCCTGGCCTTCGGCATCGTCCTGGCCTCACTGACCGTCCACGAGGCGGCGCACGCGTGGGTGGCGGACCTCAGGGGCGACCCGACGGCCCGCATGCTCGGACGCGTGTCGCTCAACCCCTGGGTGCACATCGATATCGTCGGCACGATCGTGCTGCCGCTGATCGCCATGTTCAGCGGGTTCCCGATCATCGGGTGGGCCAAGCCCGTTCCCGTGAACATCAACCAGCTTCGGCATCCGAAGCGCGACTTCATGACCGTCGCGGCGGCGGGGCCGGCGAGCAACCTCGTGATGGCGTTCCTCGCCGCCATGGTGTTTCGAGCGGTGACGTCGTCGGATGAAACCGTCCCGCTCGGCGGCCTGCAGATGGTGCTGTTTATGGCGGTCCGGATCAACGTGCTGCTCGCCGTCTTCAACATGCTGCCGATCCCGCCACTCGATGGTGGCAACGTGCTCGCCGGGCTGCTGCCCGACAGCATGGGCGGGTTGATCCAGGGGCTGAGGCAGTACGGATTCATCATCCTGTACGCGTTGATGTTTTCGGGCATCCTCTGGCGGATCGTCGACCCGCCCTCGACTCTGCTCCTGAGGTTGCTCCTGTGACGCCCGCCTTCGCTGCAGCGACGGGGGCCAGGCCGCGCGTGGTTTCAGGGATGCGCCCGACCGGAAAACTGCACCTGGGTCACCTCGTCGGTGCGCTGAACAACTGGGCGGCGCTGCAGGACACCTACGACTGCTTTTACTTCGTCGCAGACTGGCATGCCCTGACGAGCGGGTACGCGGACACATCGGAGACCGTCGCCAACGGGTACGACATGGCGGCTGACTGGATCGCCGGGGGACTCGATCCGGAACGGAGCACGCTGTTCGTGCAATCGCTCGTGCCGGAGCACGCGGAGCTCTACCTCCTGCTCTCGATGGTGATTCCGATTCCGTGGCTCGAGCGCGTCCCGACGTACAAGGAGCAGATGGAGCAGCTGTCCGAGAAGGACCTCTCCACGCTCGGATTTCTCGGCTATCCGCTCCTGCAGACCGCCGACATCGTGATCTACAACGCTCAGTACGTGCCGGTCGGCGAGGACCAGGTGGCGCACCTCGAGTTGAGCCGCGAGATCGTGCGGCGCTTCCACAATTTCTACGGCGAACTGTTCGTCGAGCCGAAGCCCTTGCTGACGAAGTTCCCACGCCTGCCAGGCCTCGATAACCGGAAGATGTCGAAGAGCTATGGCAACGCGATCGATCTCTCGGATGCCCCCGACACCGTCCGCAAGAAAGTCATGCAGATGTACACGGACCCGAAACGCGTTCGGGCGGACGTGCCCGGCACCGTGGAGGGGAACCCGGTCTTCATCTACCACGACGCCTTCAATCCGAACACGGCAGAAGTGGACGAACTCAAGGATCGGTACCGCGCCGGCACGGTGGGCGACGTCGAGGTCAAGAAGAAGCTTGCGGTCGCGCTGAACGCGCATCTCGATCCCATCCGCACGCGGCGCACGGAGCTCCTCGCGAAGCCGGAAGCGCTGCGCGAGATCCTTCACGAAGGCTCGCGCAAGGCGCGCGCGGTCGCGCAGGAAACCATGGACCGCGTTCGCAGCGCCGTGAAGTTGAAGTACGCGTAATGGATCACCAGGAATTCGAGTCCATCCTCGCGGCGTACCCCGTCCATCTCGAGAACTTCGACGGGCCGCTCGATCTTCTGCTGCACCTCATCAAGCGGCACGAGGTGAACATCTACGACATCCCGATCACGCTCATCACGCGGCAATACCTCGACTACATCGACCTGATGCAGGAGATGGACCTCGACGTCGCGGGGGACTTCCTGGTCATGGCGGCGACGTTGATCCACATCAAGTCCAGGATGCTACTGCCGCGGCATGATCCCACCCAGGAGGATCCCGACGAGGATCCCCGCGAGGCGCTGGTCCGCCGCCTGCTCGAACACCAGAAGTTCAAGGCGGCCGCCGAGCTGCTGCACGAACGCGAAACGCTGCGGAGCGCGCAGTGGACGCGGCCGGACGGCCCGATCGCGGCGATCGCCGGAGAGGCCCCGGAGCCGGAAGTCGAGGTCGATCTCTTCAGCCTGATCAGCGCGTTCCGATCGGTCGTCGAACGCGCGAAACAGCGCCCGAAACTGTATCTGCCGAGCGAGCAGATCCCCATCGAGGACCGCATCGCGCAGCTGATGGCGCGCCTGTCCGAAACCGAGGCGCTGGGGTTCGAGGACCTCTTCGAAGACGTGCAGACCCGAGCCGGGATGATCGTCACCTTTCTCGCGATGCTCGAAATGATCCGGCTGAAGCTGGTGCGCGTGTTTCAGACCGGCGTGGTCGGGCCGATTCGCGTGTACAAACGGGCACGTCCGGCCGACGCGCCGAAGCCGCTCGGGGACCCTGACAGAACGACGGAGTAGGCCAAGTACGGCGCAGGCCAACCACGGAGTAGGCCCGACCTTCAGGTCGGGCGCACACCGTGGAAGAGAAGGACAAATATCGTGTCGGAACACCTCAAACCCATTGTCGAAGCGCTCATCTTCGCGTCGCCGGAGCCGGTGACTCCCAAGACGCTGTACAAGCTGCTCGACGGCGAACCGAAGGAAGATGTCGACGCGGCGCTCGCGGCCGTCCGGACGGACTACGAACGTGTCGGCGGCCTCCAGATGGTCGAGATTGCCGGCGGGCACCAGATCGTGACGCGCCCCGAGCTGCACGAATGGGTGCGCAAGCTGTTTCACGAGCGCACGACGAGCAAACTCTCGGTCCAGGCACTCGAGACGCTGGCGGTGATCGCCTACAAGCAGCCGGTGACGTCGGGTGAGATCGCTGAGATCCGCGGTGTGACGAGCAGCGGCGGTGTGCTCTCGACGCTGGTCGATCGGCGCCTGATCAAGACGGTTGGACGCAAACAGGTGGTCGGCCGTCCCTTCATGTACGCGACTACGCGGGACTTCCTCGAGCGGTTCGGGTTGAACGACCTCGCCGACCTTCCGAAAGTGGAGGAGATGGCTGAGGCGCTCGGCTTCGAGCTCCCGATGGGGCTCGGCGAGCTGACCGCCACGACCTCGCCCCTGCCGTTCGACGCAGAACCCTCGACCCCGGCCGTCGAGTCCTCGGTGGTCGACGACGAGCCGGTGCACTGAGATGGCAAGCATCCGCCTCCAGAAGATCCTCTCGACCGCCGGCCTTGCGTCGCGGCGCACCGCCGAGACGCTGATCAGGGAGGGGCGGGTGACCGTGAATGGCAAAGCCGTCACCGAGCTCGGATCGAAGGCGGATCCCGACACCGACGACATCCGGGTGGACAAGCGGCGCGTGAAGCCCGCGGGGCGCCGGCGCTACATCCTGCTCTACAAGCCGCGCGGCTACATCACCAGCCGGTCCGACCCCGAGCGGCGCCCGACGGTGCTCGACCTGCTGACGACCGGCGGCGTGCGTGAGTACGTCTATCCCGTCGGGCGGCTGGACTACGACTCGGAGGGCCTGCTGCTCCTGACGAGCGATGGCGAACTCGCCGAACAACTCACACACCCGCGTCACGGCGTCGGGCGCGAATATCACGTGCGCGTGCGTGGCGTGCCGGATGATCGCGTGCTCGAGAAGCTGCGAAAGGGGATTGCCCTCGATGGCGATCGGACCGCCCCTGCGACCGTCGATCTTCACAAAGTGATCGAGGGCCCGCGGGGCTCGGATTCGATCCTGTCGATGGTGATCTACGAGGGGCGCAACCGGCAGATACGCCGGATGTGCGAAGCGGTGGGGCACCCCGTCAGCCGCCTCAAACGCGTCCGCATCGGCCCCATCCAGGACGACCATATTCGACCTGGCGAGTTCCGCGACCTGTCGGACAA
>DATLXP010000253.1:0-26005 GCA_035575695.1 Vicinamibacterales bacterium | reverse complement strand
GCGCCCCAGCGGCTCGACGGCCGATGCCGCGCCGATCTGTGCCGCGGCGCGGATCGCCGAGACGGTGACCTCGAGGCCGCGCTGGCCGTCCAACAGCGGCACGATCACCGCCGCCGATGACCCATCGCGGAGGGCACCAAGGCCGCGCACGGCGAACGCCGCCGAATACTTCCCGGGAGTGGCCGCGAGAATTTTTAGCGCCGGCAGCGCGCGCGGGTCGTTGATCCGCTGGAGGGCGTATGCGACCGGCCACCACGACGACACGGGCTTTCCGCCGTCGAGCACGGCCGTCTCGAGCGACTCGTAGGCTCCGATGCGGACCAGCGCGAACAGGGCGAGCTTGAACGCCTCTGCCTCCGGTGTCGCAGGCCACTTCTCCTCGTCTGGCTGCAGCGTGGTGACGGCGGCAGTGCGGGCGTACTCCGCCGCGACCCGTGCGATGGCGTCGGCGGCCGGACGGGCGGCCGCCTTGCCGGCTCCCCCCTCGGGGTCCGCCGTCGCAATCAACCCGATCGCCTCCGCCGCGCGACCGCGCACAAGCGGCAGGGGATCCGCGAGCGCCGTGGTCAGCGGCCCGACAGCCGTGACGTCGCCGATGAGCCCCAGCGCGAACGCCGCACTCTCACGGACCGCTGGATCCGTATCGGCCAGCGCGCCCACGAGTGGCTGGACCCCTTCCGGAAGACCCACGCGCCCGACCGCAAGCGCCGCGCGGCGGCGGACGCGCGCTTCGGGGTCACTCAAGAATGCCGCGAGGTCCAGAGACGGCCCTGGCGCCGGCGCCACGCGTGGCGCGCGCCCTTTCGCTGGTGCCGACACGGGCGCCGCGCCGGCGGCCAGGCGCAGCGCGCGCTGGTCTTCGAATTGAAGGATGGCCGCCATCTTCTGCTCGAAGGGGACCGTGACCACGCGCGGCGCGGCCGTCGCTCCACAGCCGATGAAGATCAGCGCGCAGAACACCGGGAGACCGGCGTGTCGGACAGACAAATGCGAATGCTCAGTCATAGGAGGCTCAATGGGACGGACGAAGTTCGAGTCGTTCCTGGGTGGCGGCATCAACACGATCCTGTATCACGTTCACGCCTATGCCGGGCCCGGTCGGCACCGCGACGGTCCCGTCAGGTCGAACCTCGATCCCGGGCTCGATGATATCGGGCGTGAAATAACGCCGGCTGGCAGCCACATCGCCGGGCAGCGTGAAATTGGGAAGCGTCGACAGGTGGATATTGTGCGCGCGGCCGATACCGCTCTCGAGCATGCCGCCGTGCCAGACGGGAATGTCATGGGATGCGGCCAGGTCGTGCAGCCGGACCGCTTCTCCATGCCCGCCGACCCGCCCCGGTTTGATATTGATGATCCGGCAGGCGCCGGCATGAATCGCCTCTTCTGTACGCTTCACCGTATGCAGGGATTCGTCGAGGCAGATCGCCGTCCGGACCCGCGCCTGTAGGGCGGCGTGGTCCAGGATGTCATCGTAATCAAGAGGCTGCTCGATCATCATGAGGTCGAAGCGATCCATCACTGCAAGATGCGCTGCATCGTCCAGATCGTAGGCCGCGTTCGCATCGACCATCAACGGGATCTGGCCGAAACGGGTGCGGACCATCTCCGCTGCACTGATGTCCCAGCCGGGCTTGATCTTGATCTTGATGCGTCGATAGCCCTCCGCCAGCTCAACCTCGACGCGCTCGGCCAGCTGGTCCAGAGAGTCCTGGATGCCGATCGAGACACCCGACGCGATGCCGCGCGCGATGGTGTCTTTCGACCCGCCAAGGACACGGCATAACGGGAGATCCTGCTGTCTGGCGTACAGGTCCCAGAAGGCCATCTCGACCGCCGCCTTGGCCATCTGGTGTCCGCGAATGCCCTTGAGGGCCGGAAACACCTCGCGCGGATGTGCAAACTCCCGACCGAGAAGCACCGGCGCAATGAACTCGGTGATGATGTGCCACGCCGTGCGCGTCGTTTCGGAGCTGTAGAAAGGGTTGGCGTCGGCCACGCACTCGCCTATGCCACGCAGACCCCCTCCCTCCACGGTGACAAGAAGGAAGGGGCGATCGTAGATGCGGCCGAAGCTCGTTTCGAAGAAACGGACGAGGGGCATGCGCAGGAGACGAAGCTCGATGCGCTCGATTCTCACTGGACAATGCTATAACAAGGCCCAATCTTGGACTTCCGATACATTGCCATCGAAGGGCCCGTGGGCCTTGGAAAATCGCTCCTGGCCGACCGTCTCGGCGCGCGGCTCGACGCCACGGTCGTGCTCGACGAGACCGACAACCCCTTTCTTGCCGACTTTTACGCCGAGCGCCCTGGCGCAGGCTTCCAGGCCCAGCTGTTTCAAACGCTGTCGCGCCACCGTCAGCAGACCGCGCTTCGACAGAGCGACCTCTTCAGCCAGGTCACGGTCTGCGACTACCTGTTCGACCGCGACAAGATCTATGCGTACTTGAATCTGGACGACAACGAACTCTTCATCTACCAGCGCCTGTACGAGCTGCTCTCTCAGGACGTTCCCGTGCCGGACCTCGCCATCTACCTGCAGACCCCGACCGACGTGCTGCGCAAGCGACTGCGGGACCGCGAACGCGCGAGCCCCGACCTCCCGCACCTCGACGACGAGTACCTGCGGGAGCTGAACGAGGCCTATAACCATTTTTTCTTCCACTACAGCGCCACACCGCTCCTGGTCGTGGAGACCTCGCAGTTCGACCTGTCCTGGGGGGACGACGCGGTCGCCGACCTCGAACGCCAGCTGCGGTCTATGGGCAAGGGCACGCGCTATTACGTGCCGCGGACGTGAGAGCTGGCAGCTGGAAGCTGGAAGCCGGAAGCTGGAAGCGGTATCCTCCACAGAATGGCCTGGTTCAAGAAACAGCGGACGCCGATCGAGCCGCCGGCAGATAAAAGCCGGGTGCCGGAGGGGCTCTGGGTCAAGTGCCCGTCGTGCTCGGAAGTCATCTACAACAAGGATCTCGCCACCAGCCTCAGCGTGTGCACCAAGTGCGCGCACCACTTCAGAATCAGCGCGGCAGAGCGTCTGCGGATGCTGTTCGATGGCGAGTGGCAGGAGCACGACATCGGGCTCACGTCGATCGATCCGCTCCGTTTCACCGACACCAAGCCGTACCGCACGCGGCTGGAAACCACGATCGCGTCGACCGGAATGCAGGATGCCGTCATCACCGCAACCGGCGTGCTCGAGGGTCGCCGCTGTTCCGTCGCCGCAATGGAGTACGGATTCATCGGCGGCAGCATGGGGGTCGTGGTCGGCGAGAAAATCACCCGTGCGATCGAGCGCGCGATCGCCGAACGGATGCCCGTCATCATCGTCTCCTGCTCCGGGGGCGCGCGCATGATGGAAGGGGCGTTGTCGCTCATGCAGATGGCCAAGATCAGCGCGGCGCTGGCGCGACTGGATCGCGCACGGCTGCCCTACGTCTCGGTGCTCACGGATCCGACGACCGGCGGCGTCACGGCGAGCTTCGCCATGCTTGGCGATATCAACATCGCCGAACCGCGCGCCCTGATTGGATTCGCCGGCCCACGCGTGATCGAACAGACCATCAGGCAAAAACTTCCCGAAGGTTTTCAACGGAGCGAGTTCCTCCTCGAACACGGCATGCTCGACGCGATCGTCGATCGCCGCGAGATGAAGGACACGATCGACCGGTTCCTCTCCTTCGGCGGTGCGGGTGCGGTGACACCGCAGCCACAGCGCCCGGTGCCTGCCCCCGCGCGTTGAACGACGATCCGCTCGACTGGCTTCGCTCCCTGGAACATCTGGGGATGAAGTTCGGCCTCGAGAACATGAGCCGCCTCGTCGCCGCTCTCGACCATCCCGAACGCGCCTTCACGTCCGTCCACATCGCCGGCACCAACGGCAAGGGTTCGGTCGCCGCCATGGTCGACGCGGCCCTTTGCGCCGCAGGCACTCGCGCGGCGCGCTACACCTCGCCCCATCTCGAACGGCTCGAGGAACGATTCGCGATCGAGGGGGCGGACGTCACGACCGCGGCGCTGCGCGAGTCGGCCGCGACGGTGCGCGCCGCCGTGACACGGCTGGGGCGCGAGGGACCCCTGTTCGCACCGACGTTTTTCGAATGCACGACAGCGGTGGCCTTCGATCTCTTCCGGCGACGTGCGGTCGACGTCGCCGTTCTCGAGGTCGGGCTTGGCGGACGTCTGGACGCGACCAACGTCGTGACGCCGGCCGTGACGGCCATTACGTCCATCGATTTCGACCACCAGGCACTGCTCGGCGGCACGCTCGCGTCGATTGCCGGCGAAAAGGCAGGGATCATCAAACCGGGGGTGCCGGTGATCCTCGGCCCCCTGCCGCCCGACGCGGACGAGGTCGTCGTCGCGGTGGCGGCGGCGCGCGGCGCGCCGATCGTCCGGGCCGCCGGTGCGAGCTGTCGGCTTGCGCATCTGCGTCCGGCGCTCGCCGGCCGGCACCAGCGCGAGAACGTCGATGTGGCGGTCGCCATACTCGATGTCCTGCGCGGGACGGGGATCGAGCTGCCTGACGCGGCCATCCGCACCGGCGTCGAACAGGTCGAGTGGCCCGGGCGGCTGGAACACCTCGTCGCCGGCCACACGGAGGTCCTGCTCGACGCGGCGCACAATCGAGCGGGTGCCAGGGTGCTGGCCACGTACCTGCACGACATCCAGTGGACCGACGCCGCGCTGGTCTTCGGCGCCATGGCTGACAAGGACTCGACCGGCATGCTGCAGGAGCTCTCCACCACGGTCGGCGCCATCGTCTGTACCACGGCCGGCTCGGGGCGCGCCGACACAGCGGTGCGGCTGGCAGAGGTCGCGGCCGGGATCGAGGGGCATCCGCCCATTCATGTCGTTCCCGACCCGGCGCGGGCATTCGATGTCGCGCGCGCACTCTCAGGGCGTGTCGTCATCGCCGGATCCATCTTCTTGATAGGCCCGCTGCGTGGTATTCTTCGCTGATCCGCGCCACCTGCCATCCGATCAGTTACCTGTCGTGACTCTATCTACACGTCGTGCTCGTTTCGTGTTCGCGCTGTGCGCGATGGCCGGGATCCTCCTCACCCCGTCGGAGGTGCGTGCCCAGAGCGATATCGCCGGCTGCAAACTCGCGGAGAGCAAGCAGGCGTCGCTGCTCCAGATCAATCCAAACCATCTGCGTCTCGCCGGAACGGTCGAGCACCCGGTGCAGGTCGACTGCGACGATGTGCAGCTCTTCGCTGATGCCGTCGAGCTGTACCGTTCAGAAGGCCGGCTGGTGGCCGAGGGGCACGTGACGTTCGTCTCCGGCACCAATCGCATCGCGGCCGAGCGGATGGAGTTCAACACGAAGACGAAGACGGGAACGTTCTACGCGGCGTCGGGCACCGCCATCATGCGCGAGGGCACGCCGGGAGAATCGGGCGGAGGGCAGGAGCCCTACGCATACTTCTGGGGAGAAGAGCTTCACAAGATCGGTCCGAAGAGGTATCGGATCGTCCGGGGCGGCTTTACCGCCTGCGTCCAGCCGACGCCGCGCTGGGAGGTGTCGTCCGGGTCCCTGACGCTCGACGTTGACGACCACGTGCTGCTGAAGAATGCGGTGTTCCGGGTCAAGGGTGTGCCCGTGCTCTACATGCCGCTGTTCTACTACCCCATGCAGGAGGACGACCGCTCGACCGGATTCGTCATGCCGACCTACGGGACGGGCACGATCGTGGGACAGAAGATCAGCAACGCGTTCTTCTGGGCGATCGGACGCAGCCACGACGCCACGTTCGTCCATGATTGGTTCACGAAGACGGGCCAGGGCCTCGGCACCGAATATCGGTACCAGCTTGGATCCGGCTCGCAAGGGAACGCGCGCTTCTACCGTCTGAACGAAAAGCCGATCACCACGCTCCTGAACGGCGTGGAGACGAAGCTGGAGGGGCAGCAGAGCTACAAGTTCAACGGCACCCTGGTGCAGGCGCTGCCGGGGGGGCTCCAGGCGCGTGCGGACGCCGATTATTTTTCGAGCCTCCGGACGCAGCAGCGGCTGGAACAGAACGTCTACCAGGCCACGAACCGGCGCCGGGGCTTCGGTGGCAACATCACGGGCAATCGGGCTGAGTACGTCGCGAGCGCGACCTTCGAGCAGCGCGACATCTTCGACACGGCAGACCGGTACGTGCGAAACGGAACGCTCCCGCGCGTGACGTTGTCGAAGGGCGAGCGGGCCATCGGGAAGGTACCCATCTACCTCGGCGCGACGGGTGAGTACGTCACGTTCGTCCGAAGCACCATCGACAAGGACGTGACGATCAACGATCGCGGACTGACCCGGCTCGACGTGAACCCCACGGTGCGGGTCCCGTTCACGAAGTGGCCGTTCCTGACGGTGAACTCGGTCGTGTCCTGGCGGGGCACGCGGTGGAGCGAAAGCCTCGACGCGAACAGGATGCAGGTCGAGGAGAAGTTCGGTCGGTCGTACTTCGAGTTTCAGTCTCGGATCACCGGTCCTGTGTTCAACCGCATCTGGAACACGCCTGGGAACGGGTACGCGGAAAAGTTCAAGCACGTCGTCGTGCCGACGCTGTCCGTTCAGCGCACCTCCACCATCGACGGGTTCGGGCGTGTCGTCGTCCTCGACGGCATCGACAGCATCGTCGGGGGCGTGACCCGCTACACCTATAGCCTCGCGAACCGGCTGTACGCGAAGAAAGAAAGCAGCCGCGAGATCGCGACCATCGATTTCTCGCAGACGTACTACACGCTCGCCACCGCCGCCCAGTTCGACCGTAACTATCAGTCGAGCTTTACGACGGTGGATCCGTCCAAGGCGGCCGAGTCGAACTTCTCGCCGATCGCGGTCACCGCCAGGGTCGCGCCCTCTCTCAACGTGCAGACGGACTTCAGGGCGGAGTGGAACTCCAAGGTCAGCGCCGTGACGTCGCTTGGGGCCAACGGCACGGTGAACACCCCCCTGGTGCAGGCGACCGGCGGCTGGAGCCAGCGCCGATTCGTCAAGGAGCTTCCGGGCTTCAGTGAAGCGCAGGCCTCTCATTACCTGAACGCCACGGCGACGGTCCACACCCGGACGAACAACGTCGGTGGCACGTACTCGTTCAATTACGACATGCGGCGGGACCAGTTCCTCCAGCAGCGCTTCATCACGTACTACAACGCGCAGTGCTGCGGGGTGGCGGTCGAGTGGCAGTCGTTCAACCTGTCAGGCAGCACGGCGGGTATCCCGCAGGACCGGCGCTTCAACATCTCGGTCACGCTCGCCGGCATCGGGGCCGTCCCGAGCTTCTTCGGCGCATTATCCGGGCAGCAGGATCGCCGATGACGGTCACGCGGACCCAGGCCGAACGCATCCACGGTGTACAGGTCAAGCAGCTGCGCGCCATCCCCGATGAACGCGGCTGGCTCATGGAGATTCTCCGGCGTGACGAAACGGACCTGCTGCCGACGTTTGGCCAGGTGTACGTCTCGGCCACGTATCCCGGAGTGGTGAAGGCATGGCATTACCACAAGCAGCAGGTGGACAACTTCGCGTGCGTCGCCGGCACGGTGAAGCTGGTGCTGGTCGACACTCGCGAGGATTCTCCGACCAGGGGCGCGGTGAACGAGTTTTTTCTCGGCGCCCACAACCCGCTGCTGGTCCAGGTGCCGAACCTGGTGTACCACGGCTGGAAGTGCATCAGCGTGGAGCCGTCGCTCGTGGTGAACGTCCCAACCGAGCCCTACGACCGGCAGTCGCCCGACGAACACCGGATCGAGCCGCACGGCACGCTGCCGTACGACTGGACGCGGAAAGATGGTTGATGTTCTCGTCACGGGCGGCGCGGGGTTCATCGGCTCGAACTTCGTGCGGTATGCGCTCGCCCGCCACGCCGACTGGCGCGTCACCACGCTCGATAAACTGACCTACGCGGGCCGGCGCGAGAACCTGCACGACGTCATGGACGACCCGCGTCACCGGTTCGTGCACGGCGACGTCACGGACGCCGCGGTCGCGGGGCCACTCGTGCGCGACTCCGACATCGTGGTGCACTTCGCAGCCGAAACCCATGTCGACCGTTCGATTCTGAACGCCGGCGAGTTCATCACGACCGACGTGTTCGGGACGTTCGTGCTCCTCGAAGCGGCGCGTGCATCGTCGAGGCTGCGGCGCTTCGTGCAGATCTCGACCGACGAGGTGTACGGAAGTATCGCGGAGGGGTCGAGTCGCGAGACCGACGAGCTGCGTCCGCGAAACCCCTACTCGGCGAGCAAGGCGGGGGCCGATCGCCTCGCCTACAGTTACTGGGCCACCTACGGCGTTCCCGTGATCATCACGCGCGCGTCGAACAATTACGGACCCTATCAGTTTCCCGAAAAGGTGATTCCGCTCTTCGTCACCAACGCGGTGGACGACATCCAGGTGCCGCTCTACGGGGACGGCCTGAACGAACGTGACTGGCTTCACGTGGACGACCATTGCCGGGGTGTCGATCTGCTGATCGACGTCGCGACACCCGGGGAGGTCTACAACATCGGTGGCGGTAACGACGTCAGGAACGTGGACCTCACGCACAGGATCCTCGAACTCGCGGGCAAGCCCACGTCCCTGATTCGTCACGTGGCCGACCGCCCGGGGCACGACCGTCGCTACTCGCTCGACACGTCGAAGCTGCGTGCGCTCGGATGGGCTCCGGAGATGGACTTCCATTCCGGCCTCGCCGCCACGGTCGCGTGGTACCGCGAGAACGAGTGGTGGTGGCGACCCATCAAGGACGGCGACCCTGCGTTCCGCTCGTACTACAACACGCAGTACAGCGAACGCCGATCGTGATCCCAGCCGTGCCGGGGCGACCACTCGTCACAGGCGGCGCGGGATTCGCCGGCAGCCATCTCCTCGAACGCCTGCTCGAGACCCATGACTCGCTGGCGGCATGGTCGAATCCGTCCAGCGCCCGCCGCGCGGTCGGCCATCCGCGCGTCTGTTGGAGTGCTGTGGATCTCCTGGACCTTCCGGCGATCGAACGCACGCTCGCCTCGACCCGGCCATCCGTGATCTATCACTGCGCGGGACTGCCCCATGTCGCAGAGGCGTGGTCGCACGCCGATCTCGCGATGCGGGTCAACGCATTCGGCACGCACCTTCTGCTCGAAGGGATCCGCCGTGCGGGCCTGCAGTGCCCGGTCGTCATCGCGGGCTCGGCACTCGTGTATCGCCCTTCGCCACGCCCGCTCAAGGAGGACGATCCGATCGGACCCACCGACCCGTACGGCGTCAGCAAGCTCGCGCAGGAGATGGTCGGACTGCGGGCGTCGACTCCGGTGCTGATCGCGCGTCCGTTCAATCATGCCGGTCCGAGACAATCCTCCGCGTTCGTCACGTCGAGTTTCGCGAGGCAGATCGCCGAGATCGAGGCCGGCCAGAGCGAGCCGGTGCTGAACGTCGGGAACCTCGACAGCAGGCGGGATATCACCGACGTGCGCGATACCGTGCGGGGCTACGAGGCGCTCGCCGCGTCGGGACGACCAGGTATTGCCTATAACGTGTGTTCCGGCCAGGCCTATCGCGTCGGGGACCTGCTCGACATGTTGCTGAAGATGGCCCGCGTGCCTGTCCGCGTTGACGTGGACAAGGCACGGTTTCGCCCGAGCGACAACCACACGGTTGCCGGCGATCCATCGAGGATCGCCGCGGACACCGGCTGGCGCGCCACCACGCCGATCGAGCAGACGCTCGGCGATCTGCTCGACTGGTGGCGGGCGTGCGTCAACGAACGGATCGGCGCCCGCCCATGAGCAGGCCTCCTGCCATCTCCGAGGATGCCCGCAAGCTGGTGCACCTCTCCTTCGGCGCGGGCGCCCTGCTGTTGCGCTGGCTTCCCTGGTTCGAAGCGACGATGCTGGCGTCCTTTGCCGTGTGTTTCAACATCTGGGGGCTGCATCGACTCGGTGGCGCCAGTCTCTTCCGCCCCGACGAACACGGGCGCCGACGAATCAAATCCGGCATCGTCCTGTACCCCGCGGCAGTCGTCGGACTCCTGCAGGTCCTGCCCGAGCGGCTCGACATCGTCGCAGCCGCGTGGGGGGTGCTCGCGGTCGGCGATGGCACGGCAAACCTCGTCGGGCGGCGCTTTCCGATCCGCCCCATTCCGTGGAACGCGAAGAAGTCGGTCGGCGGGTCGCTGGCGTTCATTTTGTTCGGCAGTGCCGCCGCCAGCGGTCTCCTCATGTGGTGCGCCGGCGAACTGATGCCGCCGGCCTACGCGTGGTTTCCCATCGTCGCCGGAATCCTCGCGGCCGTCGTGGCCGCCGCGGTCGAGACGGTGCCCATTTCGCTCGACGACAACGTCACGATCGCAGCCACGGCCGCTGCCGTGATGTGGACAGTGTCGATCGTCAGCGAAGATCTGGCGATCCGCGCCGCGATCGGCCCTGTGGTAGGTCTGGCGATCGCGCTCGGTCTCAACATTGCGATTGCGGTCGCGGGCTACCTGGCCCGCACGGTGTCGCGCTCCGGCGCGGTGGCGGGCGCGGTCATCGGGACGGTCATCCTGGCGACGACGGGATGGACCGGGTGGGCGCTGCTGCTTGTAACGTTCGTCGTCGCTGTGATTGCGACGCGTATGGGCTTAGGTCGCAAAGTGGCACTCGGCATTGAAGAGGACCGTGGCGGCAGGCGTGGGGCCGGAAACGCCATCGCGAACACGGGATTCGCGGCTGCGGCTGCGGTGGTCAGCGCCGTATCCTACGCGCACGAGCCAGGGCTGCTCGCCTTTGCCGCGGCGCTGATCGCCGGCAGCAGCGACACCGTCGCGAGCGAGATCGGCAAGGCATGGGGGAAGCGGACGCTGCTCGTCACCAATCGCGAGCAGGTCAAGGCCGGGACGCCGGGAGCGATGTCGCTTGAAGGTACGCTGGCCGGCGTCGTGGCGGCCTCGCTGCTGGCGGTGGTGGCATGGGGGCTTGGACTCGTCGGGCCGCACGCGATCCTTGCCATTGCGGTCGGCGCGACCGTGGGATCACTGTTCGAGAGCATCATCGCGGCGGGCTTCGAGCGGGAGGGCGTGGTGAACAACGACGTCCTGAACTTCATCAACACGGCGATGGCGGCCTATGTGGCGATCAAGGTCATGGCACTGCTGTGACCGAGGCGGGTCTCAGACCTCGCGGCTCGCGAGCGGCCATGTGGCTGGAGCTCTCTCGACCCTTCACACTGGTCGCGCCGGCGCTGGGAGTCGTCTCCGGCGCCATCACCGCCGCAGGCGCGCATCCTCGCGACGAGTGGACGACCGACCTCCTGTTCTATGCGGGCACCGGGGCACTGATGGCCGCGATGCTGAACGCCGCCAGCAACGCCCTGAATCAGATCTACGACCTGGAGATCGACCGGATCAACAAGCCCCAGCGCCCGCTCACGAGCGGCCGCATGACTATTGCAGAGGCATGGGTGTTCACGCTGGCTGCGTATGCGGTCGCGCTCGGACTCGCGTGGCTGATCGCGCCCGGTGGACGTCACGAATGCTTCTGGATTGTGCTCGCCGCCACCGTCGCGACGTTCATCTACTCGTGCCCGCCCCTCCGAACGAAGCAGCGCGGCATCTGGGCGAACATCACGATCGCGGTGCCGCGCGGCGTCTTGCTGAAGGTGGCCGGGTGGTCATGCGTCAAGACCATCTTCGGGGTCGAGCCATGGTTCATCGGCGGCATCTTCGGGCTGTTCCTGCTTGGTGCGTCGACGACTAAGGACTTTGCCGACATGGAAGGGGATGAGAAGGGTGGATGCCGCAGCCTCCCGATCATCTATGGCGTCCGGCGGACCGCGTGGATGATCTCGCCGTCCTTCGTCCTGCCATTCCTGCTCATCTCATACGGATCCTTCGCGGGCATTCTCACCGGGAATTTCTACCTGCTGCAGGGACTCTCGGTGTTCATGACGGCGTACGGTGCGTACGTCTGCTATCTGATGCTCCGACGGCCTGAAGAACTCGCCATCGACGCCAACCATGTGTCGTGGGCACACATGTACCGGATGATGTTCGTCGCCCAGGTCGGATTCGCGCTGGCGTATCTGTTCTGACGCGCCTTACGCCGTCGCTGCCAGTCCGAATCGTCCGGCCTCGTTCGTCACGTCGATCTCCATCCGGCCGTCGCGCATCGTCGCGGTGAAGACGGTCCCCTCGGTCCAACGCTGGCTGATGGGCAGCTTGACCCGCGTTTCGATCACACGTTTCAGGAAGCGCGCACCGAACGCAAGACTGTAGCCCTCCGTGACCAGGTATTCGAGGGCTTCCGGCGTCACCCTCAACGTACGTTTGCTCCGGGCCATCGACGTCTCGATCCTGGCAATCTGCTGAAGCGCGACCTGCCGCACGTCGTCCTTGCTCAACGGGCGGAAAATCACGACTTCGTCGATGCGGTTCCTGAACTCCGGTGTGAAACGGCGTTCCAGTTCGCGGGCGATCTCCCCCTGCACCTGCTCGACGCCAACCTCCCTGGCAAGGAACCCCAGCGGGCTGCTCAACTTCCTGAAGCACTCGGATCCGATATTGGAGGTCATGATCACGATCGCATCGCTCAGGTAGACCCGCTTCCCGCGACCGTCGGTCACCCAGCCCTCATCGAACGCCTGCAGGAACAGGTTCAGCATGCTGGGACTTGCTTTCTCGACCTCGTCGAGAAGGACGACCGAATAGGGATTGTCTTTGAGCTGGTTCGTCAGCACGCCTCCCCGTTCCGATCCGACGATGCCCCGTGGCATGCCGATCATCTTGTCGACCGCGACCGCGCCGTCCTGATACTCCGACATGTCGACCCGGATCATCTTCTTCTCGTCGCCGAAGAGGAGCTGCGCGACCGCTTTCGCCAGCTCCGTCTTGCCGACACCCGTGGGCCCGAGAAACAGCAGCACGCCGTCCGGACGGTCGAAACCATCTTTGAGCGGGCCCTTGTTCAGCACGAGCCGCCTGGCCACGGCCTCGATTGCTTCACGCTGACCCACGACGCGCGACCCGAGCGTCGCCTCGACGTCCCGAAACCGGTCCGACACATCGCGGAAGACCATGTCTTCCGGGATGCGCGCAATCTTCGAGATCACGTTGACCACGTCGCCTGCCGTCACGTCCTGCCGGTGCCCGATCTCGGCCTTCACGGCCGCGGTGTCGAGCCAGCCGATGACCTTGTCGGGCAACTGAAGGTGCCGCATGTAACGGGGAGACATCTCGAGCGCCGTCTCGATCGCTTCATCCGAGATACGCACCGAGTAGTTGCGCTCGAGGCGGGGGCGGACGTTGTACAGGATCGTTCGTGTCTCTTCGATGGACGGCTCGCAGACATGCACCGGGCGGAACCTGCGGGAGAGGGCCTCATCCTCCTGGATGAATTCCTTGTATTCGCTGGTCGTTGTAGCGCCGATGATGCGCACGTCACCCCGCGCCAGCACAGACTTGAAGACGTTGGCGGCATCAGAAGGGGCCCCGAGCGCTGAGCCGGCGCCGATCATCGTATGCACTTCGTCGATGAACAGGATGAGGTTCGGCCGCTCCTTGATCTCGCGGATCACATTCTGAATACGATCCTCGAACATCCCGCGCAGCATCGTCCCGGCGACCATCGTGTTCATCTGCAGGTTGACGATCTGGCAGTCGCGCAGGCGAACGGGGACCGTCTCTGGTTCGAACTCGATCCGCCGCGCCAGCCCTTCGGCGATGGCGGTCTTCCCGACGCCGGGCTCGCCGAGGAGCAGGACCGAGTTGGCGCGCTCGCGGTGACAGAGGATCTCGAAGACCTGGTCCATCTCGTGATCACGGCCGTAGACCGGCGCCACCTTGTCCTGTCGGGCCAGCTGATTGAGGTTGGATGCGAAATGCTTCAGGAAGGGCGGCAGTTCGAAGCGTTTCTTGAGGCGTTCCTCACGCAATTCATGATCGCGCATGCGCGTCGCAAGGCGGGAAACGAGCGCTTCGGGTTCGATGCCGTGCCGGCGAATGATCGAGACGGGGACCCCCTGTGTCTCTTCGAAGACCGCCGAGAACAGGTCCGTGGCCTCGATCGTCTGCCGACCCGACCGGCTCGCGTGCAGCAGCGCCAGTTTGAACAGCAATTTGGTCGAGGGTGCCACCCGCACATCGCTGCCAGGAACGCTCGGCTGCTGGAGCAGGTGGGCTTCGAGTGCGTTCAGGATCTCGTTCGGGTTCAGCTTCAGATCGCCCATGACCTGACCGAACACGTCCCATTCGACCTTGGCAAAACCCAGGCAGACGTGCTCGTTGGTCAGCATGGGGTGGTCGTGGCGGCGGGCTTCGTCCATGGCCCGATCGACGACACGGTCGGCCGACTCTGCCAGCTTGCTCTGCGGGATCTCCAAATCCTCCACGGCCGCCTCCTCGAAACCTCTGCCGCTGCCCGGCTGAACCGACGCCTATTCCTCAAGAAAGCAAGGTACAGGCCAGTGTTGGCCAGTGGGGCAATCTGTGTCCCTTCAGTAAATTAGCGGTAAAGGTGGCGGGCGGCTGCAGCGCGTCCCTCACGTGGAATGAGGAGACGCGCGACCCAAGGTGGTGGGCGACTACTTACCGAAGCCGGTGCCGAGGAGGGCCGCGACACGAGCCTCGGTGGGCGGATGCGTGCTGAACATCGCCATCAGGCCTCGCCCCGTCAGCGGCTTCATGATGAACATGTGAGCCGTCGCCGGATTCGCGTCGAGAGGGACACGTTTCGAGACGGCTTCAATCTTCTGAAGCGCGCTTGCGAGACCTTGCGGCGCTCCGACGATCCGGGCACCTTCGGCATCGGCCGCGAACTCACGCGAGCGGGAAATCGCTGACTGGATCAACATCGCCGCGATCGGCGCAAGGATCATCATGGCGATCAGCACGATCGGATTGGAGTTCCCCTCGCGATCGTCACGGTCGCCTCCGAAGAACATCGCCATCCGCGCGAACATCATGATCGCCGCCGCAATCGTGGCCGCGACCGAGCTCGTCAGGATGTCGCGGTGCTTGACGTGGGCGAGCTCATGGGCAATGACCCCTTCGAGCTCGCTCTCGCTGAGCACCTCCATGATCCCTTGCGTCGCGGCAACCGCCGCGTGCGACGGGTTACGGCCGGTCGCGAACGCATTCGGCGACTGGTCCGGGATGATGTAGACCTTCGGCATCGGCAAGCCCGCCTTCTGGGCGAGCCGCGCGGTCATCGCATACAGCGGATGCTCCGCACCGACCAGCTGCGCACGGTACATCCGCAGCACGATCTTGTCGGAGAACCAGTACGACCCGATGTTCATGGCGACCGCCAGCACGAACATCATCATCATGCCGCTGGCGCCGCCGGCGACTTCTCCGATGACGAGGAGCAGGCCGCTCATCAAGCCGAGCAGTAGAGCTGTCTTCAGTCCGTTGGGCATGTGTTCATGTTACCGCGTTGAGCCGGTGGATCAGCGTGGCCAGAAAGGCCGCTCGCCAGGTCAGGTCCGACACGATGACGTGTTCGTGCAGCGCATGGGCGCCATCCCCTTGCGGGCCGAGGCCGTCAAGAGTAGGAACCCCCAGCGCCGCGGTGAAATTCCCGTCAGAGCCGCCCCCCGTCCCCCCTTCACCGAGATCGCGCCCGAGCGACGCCGCGACCTGATTCGCCACGTCGTAGAGACGTGCGACGCCGGCGGTGCGTTCGAGCGGCGGGCGACTGATGCCCCCGTCGATCTCGATGCGTACGGCCGGGTTCCCCGCACGCAACGCCCGCACCGCCCCTTCGATCCGTCGCGCCTCTTCCATGGTCGGAACGCGTACGTCGATCACCGCCCGCGCATCCTCGGCGACGACATTGCCGCGCGTGCCCCCCTCGATGATCCCGACGTTGACGCTCACGCCACGCTCGGGGTCACGCAGCGCCTCCAGCGCGACGATCTGGTGCGCGAGCTCATGGATCGCGCTGGCTCCCTTGCGTGGATCGATGCCGGCGTGCGCGGACACGCCGTGCACGCGCATCGTGAATTCGCCGCAACCCTTGCGCCGGGTCTTCGCCGCACCGCCCGGGAGCGAGGGCTCGAGCACGAGCACGGCGTCGCTCGCGCGCGCTGCCGCTTCGATGGCGTCCCGGGACGTCTCGCTGCCGACCTCTTCGTCGGTCGTCCAGAGCATGACGACTCGCGGGATCCCACCTCCGAGTTGCGACAACGCTCGCACCGCGAGTATCGAGATCGCAATGGAGGACTTCATGTCGAAGATGCCGGGACCATACAGACGGCCGTCCTCCTCGACGAAGGGCATCCGCTCGATCTGTCCGACATCCCAGACCGTGTCGAAGTGGCCCAGCAGCAGGATCCGGCGGGGGCCGCCGGCGAACTCGGCGCGGATGTGGTCCCCGCGATCCGCCTGAGGAAGGCGTGTGACTGATCCGCCGGCCTCTTCGAGCAGGCGTCCCAGCGCCGCCCCGCAGCGGTCCACCGCGGCTTTATCGGTGCTTGGCGATTCGAGCCTGACCAGCGCTTCGATGTCGCGCCGCAGCGCCCCCTGCTGCGCCGCGCAGAACGTCAACAACTTCACGTTAGCCCCTCCGAGCCCCGCATCCTGCATCCCGAGTCTTATACTAGAAGAATGGGACTGAAGCTTCCGTCGGTGCTCCTGTTGATCTGCACGGTCGTGACGGCCGTGGCGGCCGAGCCGCAGGTCGGGCCGCAGCCATTTCCCAGGCCGGGGCCATCGCGACCATCCGAACCCGCCGCGGCACAGCCGCCGTCTGCCAGCCCGATCGACGCGCCACTGCCGCAGGATGCGAGCCAACCCGCGGACGGGTCCCTGGGCGTGCCGATTTATCCGTCCGCGCAATACATCACGTCCTACAACGCCGGTCGCGGACAGCGCTACTACCTGTACGGCACCACGGCGACCTTCGCCGAGATCGTGCAGTACTACAAGACGACATTGAGACAGAGGGGGGATCAGGTCTTCGACCAGCCGCCGCTCCATCAGTTCGACCTGGGGAAGTTCCGCGAGGAGACGATGGCGTTCCAGCCGAGCGTGACGGTGAAGGACTATACGTGGGGCGGAACGGCGGGTTACCTGAATCCGAAGCGCGGCGGCGAGCCCGCCCGCTTCCCGACGATCATCCAGGTCGTGCCGAATCCACCTGGCGTGCCGCGGTAAAAAGAAGGACCGGCGCGAGCCGGCCCTGTACTTACATCTTTTTACTTACATCTTTTTCTTGTCGGCCATGGGCATCGCGATCTTCGAGACCGTGATCGCGTCGTCTTTCATCGCGCCGGTGAGCATTACTTCGTGACCGGCGTGCATCTTCAGACCGGCGAACTTCTGGTTCGTGATCTTGTGGGCCTTGTCGCCCGCGATGAACACGTATTCGCCGCCGCCCTTGACGCACTTCTGGACGCAGGCGCGATGATCGGTCCCCTTGCCTTCGTGCTTGTCGGCCGAGTGCTTCAGGCCGCACATCGAGTCGCTGATCGTGCCCTTCCAGGTCTCCGCCGCCGCTGCCGCCGGAACCGCCAATGCGAGCGCCGCCACGAACATCACTACGTTCTTCATCAGATCTCTCCTTGGTAAAAAGCCGTCCACGACTCTAAACCCTGCAGAGCCCGTCCGTATTCCAGCTTCCAGCTTCCAGCTTCGAGCTTTACTCGCTCTTGAGGTAAATCGCGCTCCCCTTTTCCCGGAACTCGCGCGATTTTTCGTCCATGCCTTCGGCCGCCATCTGGCGCACCTGCTGCGTGAGCTCCATGGAGCAGAACTTCGGCCCGCACATCGAGCAGAAATGCGCGACCTTCGCCCCGTCGGCCGGGAGCGTCGCGTCGTGATAGGCGCGCGCGGTGACCGGGTCGACCGACAGGTTGAACTGGTCCTCCCACCGGAATTCGAACCGCGCCTTTGACAGCGCATCGTCCCACGCCTGCGCGCGTGGATGCCCTTTCGCAAGGTCCGCGGCGTGCGCGGCGATCTTGTACGCGATGACGCCCGCCTTCACATCGTTACGGTCCGGCAGGCCGAGATGCTCCTTCGGTGTGACGTAGCAGAGCATGGCCGTGCCGTACCAGCCGATCTGCGCCGCGCCAATGGCGGACGTGATGTGATCGTAGCCGGGAGCGATGTCGGTCGTCAGTGGACCCAGCGTGTAGAAAGGCGCCTCGTCGCACCACTCCAGCTGTTTCTCCATGTTCTCCTTGATGAGGTGCATGGGCACGTGTCCCGGGCCTTCGTTCATCACCTGGACGTCGTATTCCCAGGCGATGCGGTTCAGCTCGCCCTGGGTCTTGAGCTCGGCGAACTGCGGCTCGTCGTTCGCGTCCGCGATCGAACCAGGCCGGAGGCCGTCGCCGAGGGAGAACGAGACGTCGTACGCGCGCATGATCTCGCAGATCTCGCGGAAGTGCGTGTAGGTGAAATTCTCCTGGTGATGCGCCAGGCACCACTTCGCCATGATCGACCCGCCCCGCGAGACGATCCCGGTCAGCCGGCGCGCGGTCATGGGGATGTAGCGGAGCAGCACGCCAGCGTGCACGGTGAAATAGTCCACGCCCTGCTCGGCCTGCTCGACGAGCGTGTCCCGATACACGTCCCAGGTCAGATCCTCTGGGCGGCCTCCCACCTTTTCGAGCGCCTGGTAGATCGGGACCGTGCCGATCGGCACGGCCGAATTCCGGACGATCCATTCGCGGGTTTCGTGAATGTTCTTTCCGGTGGACAGGTCCATCACGGTGTCGGCGCCCCAGAGCGTCGCCCACCGCAGCTTGTCCACTTCCTCCTCGACCGACGACGACACGGCGGAGTTCCCGATGTTGGCGTTGATTTTGACCGCGAAGTTGCGGCCGATGATCATCGGTTCGAGCTCGGGGTGGTTAATGTTCGCGGGGATGATCGCGCGTCCGCGCGCCACTTCCGATCGAACGAACTCGGGATCAAAGCCCTCGCGAAGCGCGACGAACTGCATCTCCGGAGTGACGATCCCCTTGCGGGCATGGGCCAGCTGCGTGACGGTGCCGGTGCCGCGACGCGGCGCGACCCAGGGTTCGCGCAATTTCGGGAGCCCCGCGCGCACATCGTGCCCCTGCGGACCGCTCGTGTCATAGACGCGCAGCGTCTCGCCGTTGGACATGGAGATTTCGCGAATCGGCACGCGCACACCCGCCTCTTCGACATACACCTTGGCGGAATTCGGAAAGGCGGCCGAGAAGTCAGAAGCCTGGAGCGGAGGCAGTGGTGCGCGTGTATTCATGACTGGGATCCTCAAAGATTCACTATAACAGGTGCTCATCGGGGACTCTCGCCGGGGCTCGATGAGCACGGCGGCCGCCCTGGGCAGGTGGCAAACGCAGCCCTGAAGGGCTGCGCTACGGACGCGCCTGAAGGCCTGCGCTACGGACGCAAACGCGGCCCTGAAGGGCTGCACTACGGACGAGGCTGCCGCTAGGCGAGCTTCCGCAGAATGAAGCACTTCAGGTAGAACGTCTCCGGCACGGTCATGAGCACCGGGTGATCGCGTCCCTGCATGCGCTTCTCGACGACGGTCACGTCGACCCTGGCATCGGCGGCCGCCGACGCGATGACGTCGGCGAAGTCTCCCTCGCTGATGTTGTAGGAGCAACTGCAGGTGACGAGATACCCGCCAGGCGTCAGCAGTTTCAGCGCGCGCAGGTTGATTTCCTTGTATCCGGAGAGCGCCTTCGGCACCGCCCCCTTGTTCTTGGCAAACGCAGGGGGATCGAGCACGATCGTGTCGAACGTCTCACCGCGGCGCTCCAGCTCGCGCAGCTCGTCGAAGACGTTCATCACCTTGGCGTCGACGTTGCCCAGCGCGTTGCGCTCGGCGTTCAGGCGGATCTGGGCCACGGCGGCTTCCGAGATGTCAACCGCTGTCACCGACTCACAGTGGGGCGCCAGTGCGAGCGCGAAGCCGCCGGTGTAGCTGAACGCATCGAGGAGCCGCCCGCGCGCGTACTTCGCCGCCGCCAGGCGATTCTCGCGCTGGTCGAGAAAGAGTCCCGTCTTCTGGCCATGGTAGGGATCGACGAGGTAGTTCACGCGCCCCTCGCGCACCTCGATCTGTGGCGGGATGTCGCCGGACAGGACCGATACCCCCTGCTCGAGCCCCTCGAGCAGCCGCACGCGCGGGTCGTTGCGCGCGAGGATCCCCGCGGGCGAGAGGAGTTCCTCGAGCAGCCCGGTGATCTCCGGTAAGAGTCGGTCCATCCCCTGCGACAACGCCTGCAGGACGAGGTAATCGCCGTATCGGTCGATCACGAGAGAAGGCATCAGGTCTCCCTCTCCGTGCACGACTCGATAGGCTGTCGCATCGATGTCGAGCGACTGACGGAACGCGACGGCCTGCTGCAGGCGCGAACGCCAGAGCGCGCGGTCCGCCCGCGCCTCTCCCCGCGTCAGCATGCGGACCGTGATCTCCGAGCGATCGCTGTAGAGCGCATCGCCGAGGGGGCGCCCGCGCGGGCCCAGCACCCGCACGGTGGCGCCGGCCGACGCCCGGGCCTCCGCGATGTCGGACCGGTACACCCACGAGTGCCCGGACACCACTCGATCTTCGCCGCGCTTCGTCAGTCTGACTTCGGACATCTGTTCATTCTCGCAGCTATAATTCCATAACCATGCGAATTGCGATCGGCTCCGACCATGCGGGCTTCGCGCTCAAGCAGCACCTCGTCGTGCTGCTGCGCACGCTGGGGCACGTTGTCGACGATCGTGGCACGCACACCGAGGCGCCGGTCGATTATCCCGGCATCTGCGCCGAAGTCGCCCGGGAAGTGGCCGGGGGGCGCGCGGAGCGCGGGGTCGTGCTCGGTGGCAGCGGCCAGGGAGAGCAGATCGCGGCCAACAAGGTCCCGGGCGTTCGCGCGGCCCTCTGTAACGACCTCTACACGGCCCGGATGTCACGCGAGCACAACGACGCGAACATCCTGTCCATCGGCGGTCGGATCGTCGCGCCAGGCCTGGCGGACGAGATCGTCGACGTGTGGCTGCGCACGCCGTTCGAAGGCGGCCGCCATCAACGCCGCGTGGAGCAGATCATGGAGATCGAGAAGCAGAGATGAGCCACACACCCTCGCGCTGGCGCAGCCTGGCTGACACGGACCCCGACATCGCCGGTGTGCTGCGCGACGAGCGACACCGGCAGAATTCAGGGCTGGAGCTGATCGCGTCCGAGAATTTCGTCTCACAGGCCGTGATGGAGGCGCAGGGCTCCGTTCTGACGAACAAGTACGCGGAAGGCTACCCGGGCAAGCGTTATTACGGCGGCTGCGAGTTCGTCGACGTGGCCGAGGCGCTGGCCATCTCGCGGGCGAAAGCGCTCTTCGGGGCGGAACACGCCAACGTGCAGCCACACTCCGGCGCCCAGGCGAACATGGCCGTGTATTTCACGCTGCTGAAGCCGGGCGACACGGTGCTCGGCATGAACCTCGCGCACGGCGGCCATCTCACCCACGGACATCCGCTGAATTTCTCGGGCAAGCTCTACACGATCGTTCCCTACGGCGTTCGCCAGGACGACGAGCGAATCGACTACGACGAGCTGGAGCGCCTCGCCCACGAGCACAAGCCGAAGATGATCATGGTGGGCGCCAGCGCGTATCCACGCGAGATCGACTTCGAGCGGATCGGCAACGTCGGGCGCGACATCGGGACGCCGGTCGTCACCGACATGGCGCATATCGCCGGGCTCGTCGCGGCGAAGGTCCATCCGAGCCCGGTCCCGCACTCCGACTTCGTGACGACCACCACGCACAAGACCCTGCGCGGGCCACGCGGCGGGCTCGTGCTGTGTCGCGCCCAATATGCGAAGGACCTCGATCGCACCGTGTTCCCGGGCATCCAGGGCGGGCCGCTCATGCACGTCATCGCCGCCAAGGCGGTGTGTCTCACGGAAGCGCTCGAGCCGGACTTCGCGGCGTATCAGCGACAGATCGTCGCCAACGCCCGGCGGCTGGCGGCGAGCCTCTCCTCGGCCGGGTTCCGGCTCGTGAGCGGCGGCACCGACAACCACCTGATGCTGGTGGACGTCTTCTCCAGGGGGCTGACCGGGAAAGTCGCCGAGGCCGCGCTTGGCAAGGCGGGCATCACCGTCAACAAAAACGCGATCCCGTTCGATCAGAATCCACCGATGGTCGCGAGCGGCATCCGGATCGGGACGCCGGCGATCACGAGCCGCGGCATGCGGGAGGCGGAGATGGACACGGTGGCGGAGCTGATCGCGCGAGCGCTCGCGTCGCCCGAAGACGAGACGGCGCTTGGGGCGGTACGCACGGAAGTCGAAGCGCTGTGCCAGACGTTCCCGCTGTACCCGTAGGCGCCGGCGCCCGACCGGCCAGGCGGGGCTTGCCGCGCGAGGTCTCGGACGCCTTTGCGCCGGGCGGCCCGATCTCGAGCGCGCTGCCGGAGTTCGAAGCGCGTGGAGGGCAGTTGCAGATGGCGGCCGCCGTCGCCGATGTGTTCGCGGACGGCGGCATCCTGCTGGCCGAAGCCGGAACCGGCACGGGTAAGACCCTCGCCTACCTCGTCCCCGCCATCCTGAGCCGTGAGCGGGTGCTGATCTCGACAGGCACCAAGAACCTGCAGGAGCAGATCTTCTTCAAGGACCTGCCGGTCCTCCGGGAATCGCTCGGCATCAACTTCACCGCGACCTACATGAAGGGCCGCGGCAATTACCTGTGCCTGCATCGCTTCGACGCGTTCCGTGACAGCCCCGCGTTCCGGACGCAGGATGAGACGCACTACATCCGCCTGATCGACGAATGGCGCGCGGGCACGGAGACCGGGGACCGGGCCGAGCTCGAGGACCTCCCCGAGGACCTGGGGTTCTGGAGCGACATCGCCGCCACCGCCGAGAACTGCATCGGCGCCGATTGCCCACAGTACGGCGAGTGCCACGTAACGCAGATGCGTCAGCGCGCCGCCGAATCGGACGTCGTCATCGTCAATCACCACCTGCTCTGCGCGGACGCGGCCGTCCGGCAGAGCTCGTTCGGGGAGGTCATCCCGCGCTGTGACCATGCGATCGTGGACGAGGCGCACCAGCTCGAGGACGTGGCGACGCAGTACTTCGGGATCTCCGTCAGCAACTACCGGATCGATGACCTGACGCGAGACGTCTCGCGCGCCATTTCGAGCCGGATGATCGCCGACGCGGACCATGCGGACGAATTGCGCCGGGACGTCGACAGGGTCGCCGACCGCGCGCGCGAGTTTTTCAGCGCGCTCCAGCTGGTGCCGGCGCGCGCCGGCGGCGGCGAATCGCGAATGCGGATCCGGTCCGCGCAGCTGAACAGCCTCGCCGACGAGGGTCTCGGCCTCGATGGCGCGCTGCAGGCGCTCGAGTCCGACATCGCACTGGCGCGCGATGTCTCGGAAGATGTCGTCGCGCTCGGGCGGCGGGCCGCCGAACTCCGCGACAACATCGGGTTCCTGCTGCGCGCTGATGATCCCGGCTATGTGTATTACCTCGAGGTCCGTGGGCGAGGCACGTTCCTGCGCGCCGCGCCCATCGACGTGTCGGACATCATCAGCGAGTTGCTGCTCGATCGGATGAAGGCCATCGTCCTCACGTCCGCCACGCTCGCGGTGGACGGCTCATTCGACTACGTCAAGGGACGGCTGGGGATCGGCCGGGCCGAGGAATTGTGCCTCGCGTCCGAGTTCGACTACCGCAGGCAGGCCATCCTGTACCTGCCGCCACGGATGCCGGACCCCCGGTCGCGTGAATTCGGCCAGGCCGCCGCGCGCGAGGTGGTGGAGATCGTCCGGCGCAGCCGCGGGCGAGCCTTCGTGCTGTTCACGAGCTACGCGAACCTGCGCGAGGTGCAGGCGATCGCGTCCTCGGAGATCGACTACCCGATCTTCGTACAGGGTGAGGCGCCGCGGTCGTCGCTCCTGCGGTCGTTCCGGGCGACGCCGAACGCCGTGCTCCTGGCGACTTCCAGTTTCTGGCAGGGCGTGGACGTGGCCGGCGAAGCGCTGAGCTGCGTGGTGATCGACAAGATCCCGTTTGCATCGCCCGGGGACCCCATCACGGCCGCGCGGATCGAAGCGATCAATGCGGAAGGGGGGTCGGCGTTCGCCGACTATCAGATCCCGCTCGCGATCCTGGCTCTGCAGCAGGGGCTGGGGCGGTTGATCCGGCATCGGCAGGACCGCGGCGTCCTCGCCATCCTCGACCCCCGGTTGCGCACGATGGGTTACGGGCGTCGCGTCCTGGCATCGCTCCCGCCCGCGCCCGTCACGCACCGCCTCGACGATATCGACCGCTTCTTTGCGGCGCCCCCCTCACCCACGGATCCACCCCAACCTCACGAAGAGCGCGGCTGAGCCGAGCCGGGCGTTCGTTGTAAACTATCTGACCGGCATCAACCGTATTTCGCTGTAGTAGAGGGAGAACCACGTATGAAATTGACACGCATCGGCGCCAACGGTGCCATCTGCGCGTTTGTGCTTGCTCTCCTGGCCTGGTCGGCGCCTGTTGCGGCGCAGAGCGGTCAGGTCAAGGGAACGGTCGTTGACGGACAGAACAAAGCGGTCGAGGGGGCGGCGATTTCGATCGTGTCCACCGAGACGAAGCGGAAGTTCGACTTAAAGACGAACAAACGCGGCGAGTTCATCCAGATCGGCCTGCCGCCAGGGAACTACGACATCACGGCGTCGAAGGACAAGATGGCGCAGACATTCGGGGTGAAGACCGGGTTCGACACCAAGGAAGTGAATTTCGTCCTCAAGGCCGGCGGCGCCGGCGGCGAGATGTCGGCCGACGAAGCGAAAAAGGCGGCCGCGCGCATGGAGACGGTGAAGACGACCTTCGCGGAAGGGGCGACCCTCACCAACGAGGGTAAGTACGACGAGGCGCTGGCCAAGTTCAACACCGTCCTCACGGAAGTGCCGAAGTGCTTCGACTGTTACAACAACATCGGCACGATCTACCTCCGCAAGCAGGAGTGGACCAAGGCGGAGGAGGCCTTCAAGAAGTCGCTCGAGATGAACCCCGAGTCCGTCGAGGCGTATAACGGCCTCGCGACCGCGTACAACGCGCAGAAGAAGTTCAAGGAAGCACAGCAGGCGAGCGGCGAGGCGACCAAGCGCATGGCGACCGGCGCCGCAGGCGGCGGCAATGCCGACGCGCTCTACAATGCCTCGGTCATCTCGTGGAACTCGAACGACTTTGCGAAATCCAACGAGCTGCTGACCGAAGCGATCAAGATCAATCCGAACCACGCAGAGGCGCACTTCATGCTGGGTCGAGTGCTGATCAACCTCGGCAAGCTCGGCGAGGCGGCTACCGAGTTCGAGACGTATCTGAAACTCGCGGCGTCAGGGCCCAACGCCAAGGAAGCGCAGACCAACTTCGACGCGCTGAAGTCGTACCGCAAGTAGCGAACGCGTGTGACGCTGGCGGCCGACATCGCCGACAACCTCCGCGCCGTCCGGGCGCGCATCGACGCGGCTGCCCGCCGCGCGGGGCGTGAGCCGGGCGGCGTGACCCTCATTGCCGTCTCCAAGACCTTTCCGGCGGACCACGTCCGTGCCGCGGCCGCGGCCGGCCAGATGGACTTCGGGGAGAACAAGGTCCAGGAGGCCCTGCAGAAGATCGGCGAAACGACCGACATCACACTACGGTGGCACCTGATCGGCCACCTGCAGTCCAACAAGGCAAAGAAGGTGGCGGGTCCGTTCGGCTGCATCCATTCGATCGATTCGGTGGAGCTCCTGGAGCGCGTCGACGGGGCCGCCGCAGACAGCGGCACGACCCCCGATATCCTCGTGCAGGTGGACCTCGCGGGAGAGATGGCCAAGTTCGGCGCCCCGGCCGAGACCGCCAGGCGCGTGGTCGACGCCGCCCTCGCGGCAACAGCGGTCAGGCTCGCCGGGCTGATGATCGTGCCCCCGTGGAACGAGGACCAGGAGCGCACGCGGCCGTGGTTCCGACAGCTGCGCGAGCTGCGGGACGACTGGGTCGCACGGGGCATACCTGCGACGTCGTTGCGGCATCTGTCGATGGGCATGAGCCACGATTTCGAGGCGGCCATCGAAGAAGGCGCGAC
>DATLXP010000252.1:0-5036 GCA_035575695.1 Vicinamibacterales bacterium | reverse complement strand
TTTGGTCGGGGCGAGAGGATTCGAACCTCCGACCCCTCGGTCCCGAACCGAGTGCTCTACCAGGCTGAGCCACGCCCCGACAAGCGTGAACGGCTATTCTACCCTATCGTCGAGCAGCCTCTGAAATATCTTTCAGCCCCTCGACGTGCGCCATGGCGTCGTACGCCGTGAGGTCCGGCTGGAGCGGCGTGATCGACACGTACCCGTCCTTGACCGCCTGGAAATCCGACCGGTCGTGCGGCTCCCAGTCGTTCTGCCCCTCTTCGATCCAGTAGTACGAGCCTCCGCGTGGATCGGTGCGTGCGTCAACGACGGTGAGGTGATTGCGCTTTGCCTGCACGGTCACGCGCATGCCGCGTGGCTCCCCTGTCGGTACGTTGAGATTGAGGAACGTCCGGCCGGGCAGGCCACGCTCGAGGACCGCCTCCGCGATCGCCGCGGCGGCGCGCGCGGCGGGCCCGAAGTCGTACGCGCCCCGGCTTCTTTCGAGCGATACCGCGATGGACAGCGCACCGAGCAACGCTCCCTCCAGCGCCCCCGACACGGTCCCCGAATACGTCACATCGTCCCCGAGGTTCCAGCCCTTGTTGATCCCCGAGACGACGAGGTCGGGAGGCGTGTCGTAGAGCTGCGTGAAGGCAATGTTCACGCAGTCGGTCGGCGTGCCATCGACCTCGTAGACACGGTCGCGCAGCTTGTCCATTCTGAGCGGACGACGCAGCGTCAGCGCGTGACCTATGGCGCTCGCCTCGATGTGGGGAGCGACAATCGTGACATCTGCGAGCGGCGCGAGCGCGGCGGCCAGAGCGTGGATGCCTTCGGAATGGACACCGTCATCGTTGGTGACGAGGATTCGTTTCATCAGGAAACAAAAAGTATAGCAGCAGCGTCGCGAGGGTCGCGAGCGCCGCGCCGGTGTAGAACGCCGCCTGCGGCGACACGCGCGTCCAAATGACGCCGAAGATCAGACTTGCACACAGCGCCCCGACGCCCAGCGTCGCGTTGTAGTACCCGAACGCCGTGCCGCGCCGCGCCTTCGGTGCAAGGTCCGCGATCCAGGCTTTCTCGACGCCCTCAGTGAGCCCGAAGTAGATGCCGTAACTGAGAAAAACGGTGATGAGGATCGCAGGGGCATCGGTCACGGCGAATGCCGCGTAGACGAGCGCGTAGAACAGCCAGCCGATCCCGATCAGCGCGCGGCGCCCGAAACGGTCGGACAACTCCCCTCCCGCAAGCGATGAGACGACCTTCACACCATGGAGCGCGGACCACAGCAGCGGAATCCAGAACGCCGCAATGCCGATGTCGCTCAGGCGCAGCAGGAGAAACGCATCGGAGGCGTTGCCCAGGGCGAACAGGAAGATCACGAAAAGAGGACGGTGCAACGGTGTCAGGGGTGCCGGCGGCGCAAGTGTGTCGGGGTGCGGTGGCACTACGGGTGCCTGGGGTACCCCGGGTGTATGGACTGCCGGGGCTGCTGTGGTCGCCGCGCGAGAAGACTCCGGCAGGGCGAGGATGATGGCCACCACGACGATGCCCGGGATCACGGTGAGCGCGAAGAGGGTGCGGTACTCGCCAGGATAAAAATACAGATACACCGCGGCGAGGAGCGGGCCGAGCACGGCCCCCGAGTGGTCCATCGCGCGGTGGAACCCGAAGACGCGGCCCCGCTGCCCTTCGGGCGCGAAGTCGGCGAGCATCGCATCACGCGGAGCGCCGCGGATCCCTTTGCCGAGCCGGTCGGCGAAGCGGATCCCGAGCACCTGGAACCACGACGACGCGAGGCCGATGAAGGGACGGACGGCCGAGGAGATGCCGTATCCGATCAGGACGAGGCGCTTGGGACGGCCGGTCGCATCGGCCAGCCGCCCGGAGATGATCTTCAGCACGCTGTTGGCCGCCTCGGCGACCCCCTCGATGACACCGAGCGACATCGGGCCGGCCTTGAGGACGTTCGTGAGGAACAACGGCAGCAGCGGATAGACCATCTCCGACGCCGTGTCGGTGAAGAAGCTCACCCACCCAAGCAGCCAGATGGGACGCGTCAACCCGAAGCGCGGAGGCTTCACACCCGGAGAAAGAGACGGCGACGGTACATCCATGCGAGCAGTGCGTACAGAAGGACGAGGTTGGCGAGCGCGTACAGGAGCGACGCGTTTTTCGGAGAGGCGCTCGGCGCAAACGCGTGGAGGTAGGCCCAGCGGCTTACCGACATGTCCGTTCCGCCGGGACCGGCGACACGAATGAGGGCGAGCGTCTTCACGAGGAGCCCGGACGCCATGAAGAGCGTGATGGCATTGGATCCGAGCACGACGAGCGGCCTGGTCCACCCCTTCCAGCCGCGGATATCGATGGCCCAGTAGCACAGCGCGAGAAGCAGCGCCGCGAAGCCGGCGGTGAACACGGCGTACGAGCTCGTCCAGAGCGCCTTGTTGATCGGGAACACGAAACCCCACGCCAGGCCCGTCACCATCGCCGCCGCCCCACCGAGCGCGAGAAGGACGGTCTTGCGCTCCGGCGTGCGTTCAGACGACAGGCACATCCCCGCCAGCACCCCCAGCAATGTGGTCGCGATCGCGGGGATGGTGCTCAAGAGCCCTTCGGGATCCCACCTCGGTTTCCACAGATGACCCGACATGAGCGCGCGATCGATCCAGGCGCCGAGGTTCCCTTCCGGCGTGAGGTCCCCCGCCACGCCCCCCGGCGGCGGCACGAACATCATGACCGCCCAGTAGCCGAGCGCAAGAATGACCGCGAACGCGCCGATCACCCAGGCTTGTGTCGACGGACGCGAGCCCCGAAGGGGTGTGCCATGGGAGCGATTACCGGCCGTGAGTCTGTACGCCGCTGCGGCCACGAGGTAGCAGAGCGCGATGCGCTGCAGCACGCCGGGAATGCGCCATCGACCGAGGTCGAAGCGCGGGTATCCCGCGAGAAACAGCCCGAGCGCGAAGATCAGCGCGGCCCGTCGCAGGATGGATCCCCAGCTCGCGGACTTCTGCGAGAGCGTGATGGAGACGCCGACAATGAACAGAAAAAACGGAAACACGAGGTCGGTGGGCGTCCACCCGTGCCACGCGGCGTGGAGCAGCGGCCAGTAGACGTTGCCCCAGTCGCCGGGATTATTGACGACGACCATGGTGGCCATCGTGAGCCCGCGGAAGACGTCGAGTGAGACGAGGCGGGGGGCGGCGGGCATGGGCGCGCCCACTATATCGCTATAATTCCGGACAGGTTCCATCACGTGCCACACCCTTTCGACGCCGTCCTCGTCATCGCCTTTGGTGGACCGCAGGGGCCGGACGACATCCGGCCGTTTCTTGCCAACGTGCTTCGCGGCCGCCGCGTCGCGCCGGAGCGCGTCGAAGAAGTCGCGCACCACTACGAGCTCTTCGGCGGCGTGTCGCCCCTGCCAGCCCTGACCCATCGCCAGGCGATCGCCCTCGCGAAGCGCCTGGCGGACCGCGGCGCTGCGTTGCCGGTCTACGTCGGGATGCGGAACTGGGATCCGTATCTACGAGACACGCTGGCGCAGATGTCCCGCCACGGAGTCCGCCGCGCCGTGGGTTTCATTGCCGCCGCGCACCGCAGCTATTCGAGCTGTACGCAGTACCGGGAGAACGTCGCCGCCGCGCGCGCGGCGATTCGACAGGAAGGCCTCGCCGATGTCGAGATCACGTTTGTCGGCGACTGGCACACTCATGCTGGTTTCCTCGACGCCAACGCGGCCCACATCCGGGCCGCGCTCGACACGCTGCCGGCCGAGGTCAGGGATGACGCGCAGATCGTGTTCACCGCGCACAGCATTCCGAAGGGGATGGCGGATCAGTACCCGTACGAGCGTCAGGTGCACGAGAGTGCGGAGGGTGTGATGCTCCGATTGACGGCGGGCTCCGCGGCCACCGCCCCCGAGCGGACCTCTCGCATTGCCTTCCAGAGCCGCAGTGGCCGGCCTGAGGATCCGTGGCTGGGCCCCGACATCTGCGACTACCTGCGGGAGGCCCGCAATCAGCGTGTGCCGGCGGTCGTGGTGTCCCCCATCGGGTTTCTGTGCGACCACGTCGAGGTGCTCTACGATCTCGACGTGGAGGCGGCGCAGGTCGCCCGGGAGAGCGGTTTGCCGATGGCGCGCGCCAACGCCGTGAACGACCATCGCGCGTACATCGAGACGATGACCGAGGCGGTGGTGTCGGTGTGCGAGCGCTATGCAGCCGGGCGGCCGTTGCCGCTCCTCCCGCGGGTCCCCTGACAACTATTTCGGCGAGTCATGCGTCTAGTTGATCGGTACATTGGCTCGGGCCCGCTGCGCGCTTTTACATCCTTCACACGCGTACGTGCGTAGAATCCGTCTCAAAGGCAAGGCTCATGAAAACATCCATTACTGTCGGCGTCGCGCTCCTGTCGCTCGTACACGTCACGGCCGACGTATCCGCGCAGGTACAGACCATTCAGATCGGGCCTGGAGGTACGCAGGTCGAGACGATTTCAGGACCGGAACGTGCGATGCAGCTGCCCGGCATGGGCCGCCAGATGAAGACGGGAACGGGCCGGATCAAGGGACGCGTCCTGACCGCCGACACGGGGGCTCCCGTCCGCCGGGCGCAGGTCCGCATCTCCGGCACCGAGACGATGCCCAAACTCTCGGTGACTGACAACGAGGGGCGCTACGAGTTTCGCGACCTCCCCGGGGGAAAGTACACGATCAGCGCGACCAAGTCCGGTTTCGTCGGCGTGCAGTACGGGCAGACGCGGCCCTACGAACAAGGCAAGTCGATCGAGTTGATCGAGACACAACCGATCGACAAGGCCGACATCACGATGCCTCGCGGGTCGGTCATTTCAGGGCGGATTCTCGACGAGTTCGGTGATCCTCTGGCCGACGCGACGGTGTCGGCCATGCGCTCCAGCTGGGTCAACGGCAAGCGCCGCCTGCAGCCGGCGGGCGGCCGTCCGGCGCAGACCAACGACCTCGGGCAGTACAGGATCTACGGCCTGCCTCCAGGTGAGTACTACGTCAGCGGGACGCTGCGCGGCGG
>DATLXP010000251.1:0-10406 GCA_035575695.1 Vicinamibacterales bacterium | reverse complement strand
CTGATCGGATTCGTCGACGGCCGTGCCAAGCTCCGCGATGGTGTCTCCCGTATCGGTCAGGAACAACCTGATGAGCGCGCGGAGGCCGTCGGACGTGCCGTCCGAGAACTCCTCCAGCCGCGCGATGTCAACGGGCGCCGTAAGCCGGAAGCCGTCCGGATCGGCGCGCTGGTGGCGCCCGGCGCCAGTTCCCGGAGAGACGCCCGCACCTCCTGGGGCACCTCCGAAAGGTCGACGGGCCCGACCAGCCCACCCGCCTCCCTGGAGGGACCATCCGATAATTCCCGCGCGACCGCGTCGAAACTCTCTCCAGCCTGGAGGCGATCCCGTGCGCGCACGAAGCGGATCAGACCGTCCGTGTAGCCCGGCGTGTCTGCTGCGCCGGGCAGTGTCACGGCCAATTCGCGAAACAGCACGGTCGCGGGTGTCGCAAGCGACGCCTGTTCCCGTGCGTAGTACGCCAGCGCGCTCGCCTCGGTAACCTGTACGCGTCCGAACACTTCGGCTTCCTGCACGCCCCGAAGGACAATCTGGCGCGCGAGCGACCGGCGGAGCTCAGCCTCGCTCAACTGGGCGTCGGCGAGCAGGGCGCGAAACTCGGTGTCGGTCGTGACGCCGTTCTCCTTCTTGAATGCGTCCAGCACGAATGCAATCTGCGCATCGCTCGCGGCGATCTGCAGCTCCTGGGCATGCTGGAGGAGCAGAAGTTCGTCGACCGCGTCGGCGAGGATCCGCGGCGTCACCGCGTTCAGCCTCTCACGAAGCGCCGGGTCGGATCGCAGCGCCGCGAGCGCGGGCGTCGTGCCTGTGGTCTGACCGATGACGGCGGCCTGCCGCCGCTCGAGCTCCGTCAGCGTGAAGATGCCGCCGTTGACGTTGACGATCACGCGTTCGACCTGCTGGAGGTCCGCCAGCACGCAGGCGACCACCAGGAACGACACCCAGGGGTTCATGGCGTGGAGTCCATCTGACACGATTGCGCTCGCTGCGGCCTCTGCGGTGACACGCGTGGAGGCAGGCGCTACCTCCCGTCTTTATAGAAGCGTGCCGCGCCCGGATGAAACTCCGCCGGCGATCCGTTGGTGGCCGTCTGCCGCGACAGGTTCCGCGCTTCGGGATGGATCAAGGCGAGCTCAGGCTGCTTCGCGAAGAGGACGCGGGTGATGTCGTACGCAAGCTGTTCAGGCATCGATCGATTGACGACAAGGACGTTGGCGACGCCGACAACCGGCACGTCCGCGCCGAGACCCGGATACGCCGACGCCGGAACGGTCAGCGGAAAATAGAGGTCGCCGTGTTCTTTCCTGAGCGCGGGCACGAGGTCCCCTGTCGGCACCATGCGCATGGTGACGCCTGGCGAATGGGAGAGGTCCTGCACGGCGGCGGTGGGCAGGCCACCGCTCCAGAAGAACGCCGCGACTTTGCCATCCTTCAGCGCATCGACAGACTCCGAGGCCCCGAGCCCCTGCCGCGTGACGTCGCCGTCGGGGTTCAATCCGGCAGCGCGGAGCACACGGAACGCGATCACCTCGGTCCCGCTTCCCGGCGATCCGGTCGACACCGTCCTGCCACGCAGGTCCGCAATTGTCGAGATCCCGCTCGACGCGAGCGTCACCACGTGCGTGTAATTCGCATACAGCACGGCGAGGCTCGCGACGGGGACGGCTCCGCCGGAGAATGCCCCTCGGCCATTCACCGCGTCGGCGACCGTGTCCGCGAGCGCGAAGGCGATGTCCGCCTTGCCGTCGCGAATGAGCTTCAGATTGTCGACCGACGCCGACGTGACTTCCGCCGTTGCGCGGATACCCGGAAGGCTCTCGTTCAGGACCTTCGCCAGCCCCCCGCCGTACGGGTAGTACACGCCGCCGGTGCCGCCCGTGGCGATGGAAATGAACTGCGCGCGCGGTGTGTCGGAGCCGCAGCCGACCGTCGACACGAGAAGTGCCAGCACGGCCAGGGGGACAGCCACCTGTGGCGCCCTGTTCCACGGAGCGGTGACTGTCCCCATGGCGGTCACCGGGTGAGCTTCCGGTACTTGATCCGGTGCGGCTGGTCGGCTTCGGCGCCGAGCCGCCGCTTGCGATCGGCCTCGTAGTCCTGATAGTTCCCTTCGTACCACACGATCTTGCTGTCTCCCTCGAACGCGAGGATGTGGGTGGCGATGCGGTCGAGGAACCAGCGGTCGTGGCTGATCACCACGGCGCACCCCGCGAAGTTGAGCAGGGCCTCTTCGAGCGCTCGCAGCGTGTCGACGTCCAGGTCGTTGGTCGGCTCGTCGAGGAGCAACAGGTTCGCGCCTCCCTTGAGCAGCGTCGCGAGGTGCACGCGATTGCGCTCCCCGCCGGACAACTGGCCGACTTTACGCTGCTGGTCGCGCCCCTTGAAGTTGAACCACGAGCAATAGGCCCGTGAGGCCACCGTGCGCTTTCCGAGTTCGACGTCGTCAACGCCTCCGGTGATCTCTTCCCACACCGACTTGTCGGCGTTGAGCGCGTCGCGGGACTGGTCCACGTATCCCACCTTGACCGTCTCACCGAGGCGTAAGTGTCCGGAGTCCGCCTGTTCCTGTCCCGTGATCATCCGGAACAGCGTCGTCTTGCCCGCGCCGTTCGGGCCGATCACCCCGACAATCCCCGAGCGCGGGAGGGTGAAGTCCACGTCGTCCATGAGGAGCAGGTCTCCGTAGGACTTGCGAAGGTCGCGTGCTTCGATGACGATGTCGCCGAGACGGGGGCCTGGCGGGATATAGATTTCAACCTGCTCGACTTTTTGCGCCGTGTCTTCCTTCAACAGGTCCTCGTAGGCGTTGAGGCGGGCCTTCCCCTTCGCCTGGCGTGCGCGCGGCGACATGCGGATCCAGTCCAGCTCGCGCTGCAGCGTCCGCTGGCGCTTCGACTCGGACTTCTCTTCCTGCGCGAGACGGTTCTGTTTCTGCTCGAGCCACGACGAGTAATTCCCCTCCCACGGGATGCCGTGCCCGCGGTCGAGCTCGAGGATCCATCCGGCGACGTTGTCGAGGAAGTACCGATCGTGCGTGACGGCGACGACCGTGCCGGCGTAGTCCTTGAGGAACCGCTCCAGCCACGCGACCGACTCGGCATCGAGATGGTTGGTCGGTTCGTCGAGCAGCAGGAGGTCGGGCGAGCGGAGGAGCAACCGGCACAGCGCCACGCGGCGGCGCTCGCCGCCCGACAGCGTCGTGACGTCGGCGTCGGCCGGCGGCAGACGCAGCGCGTCCATGGCCAGCTCGACACGCGAGTCGAGGTCCCACCCCTGCGCGGCCTCGATCCTGTCCTGGACCTTGCCCTGCTCCTCGAGGACCTTGTCCATCGCCTCGGGAGAGAGCTCCTCGCCGAACTTCGCGTTGATCTCGTCGTACTTGTTCAGGAGCGCCCGGATTTCGGACACCCCCTCCTCGACGTTCCCCAGCACGGTCTTCGATGGATCGAGCTTCGGCTCCTGCTCGAGAAACCCGATGCTGATGCCGTCGGCCGGATACGCTTCGCCGACGAAGTTCTGCTCCTGGCCGGACATGATCCGCAGCAGCGTGCTCTTGCCGGACCCGTTCAGGCCGAGCACGCCGATCTTTGCGCCAGGGAGAAACGACAGCCAGATATCTTTGAGGACGACGTGGTCGGGCTGATGAACCTTGCCCAGACCCTTCATGGTGTAGATGAATTGCGGCACGTTAGACTTCTTCCCCCGGATTGATGAACCGGTCGGCTTCAAGGTCGTATTGCTTGTCGTGGAGCGTGCGATAGCGGCCGCCGAGCGCCATCAGCTCGCGATGCGATCCCCGTTCGACGATCTCCCCGTGCTCGAGAACGAGGATCTGGTCCGCGCTCCGGATCGTCGACAGCCGGTGGGCGATCACGAAGGTCGTCCGGCCTTTCCGCAGCGACTTCAAGCCGTCCTGGATCAAGGCTTCGCTCTCACTGTCGAGCGAGGACGTGGCTTCGTCGAGCACGAGGATGCGGGGATCCGCGAGAATCGCGCGCGCGATCGCCACCCGCTGCCGCTGCCCTCCCGACAGCTTCACGCCCCGCTCACCCACGATGGTGTCGTACTGCTTCTCGAACGCCTCGATGAACTCGTCGGCGTGCGCGATGCGGCTGACCTCGCGGATCTGGTCGTGCGTCGCGTCCGGGCGTCCGTACCGGATGTTCTCCGCGACGGTGCCGTCGAAGAGGAAGTTGTCCTGCAGGACGACGCCGAGTTGCGTCCGGTAATCGCGCAGCCGGACACTGGAGAGATCCCGTCCATCCACGAATATCTTTCCGACTTTCGGACGGTTGAACGTCATGACGAGGCTGATCAGGGTGCTCTTGCCCGATCCGCTCGAGCCGACCAGCGCCGTCGTCGTGCCGGCGGGCGCGCGAAAGGTGACGTCCTTGAGGACGGGCACGCCGGCGTTGTATGCAAAGGTCACGTTCTCGAACGCGATCTCCCCGTCCACCGTGCCGAGCGGCTCCTTGAGCACATCCTCGTCGTCTTCGGTTTTCATCTCGAGGATCTCGTGAATCCGGTCGAGCCCCGCGAACGCCTCGCTGATCTGCGTTCCGATGGAGGAGATCTGCATGATGGGCGCGGCCATCAATCCGGTGAAGAGCACGTACGTCAGAAACTCGCCGATCGTCATCCGGCCATCGATCATGGCCTGTCCGCCAACAAGGATCATCACGACGCCGATCGCGCCGATCACCACGGAGCCGAATGCGCTGATCCCGGAGATGGTCGTGATGGTCTTGGCGATGTTCCGGAACAGGCGGTGGGCGCCCGTCGTGAAGACCAGCTCTTCGCGCTTTTCCGCGGTGTACGTCTTGACGATGCGGATCCCGCCGATGGTCTCGGTCAGGCGCCCGGACACTTCCGAGTAGATTTTTCCGCGCTCGCGGAATGCCGGGCGTACCGAGCTGAAGGCGAACCAGAGCACGACGCCGAACACCGTCAGAACGGTGAGCGTCACGAGCGTCAGCCACCAGTTCAGGTAGAAGAGGTAGGTGATGGCCGCCCCGGCGGTCACGAGGCTGCCGAACAACTGCACCAGGCCGCTCCCGACGAGGTTCCGGATGCCTTCGGCATCGTTCATCACGCGCGACACGAGGATGCCGGACTTCGTGGAGTCGAAATACCGAACGGGCAGCCGCGCCACGTGCGCCTCGACGCGCCGGCGCATGTCGGTGATCGCCCGTTGGGCGGCGACGCCGAGCACCTGCGAGAGGGCGAACGACGACAGCGCGTCGAGGATCGTCGCCACGCCGGCAATCAGCGCGATCGGCTTGAGCAGATCCACACGCCCTTGGCCGATCACGTCGTCGATGAGGTACTTGGATGATGCCGGCAGCACGAGGCCGCTCGCGCGGCTGATGAGCATGAGGACCATGCCGAGGGCCAGCCGCCCCTTGCGCGCGGCCAGCAACGCGCGCGTTTCCTGCCATGCGGCCCTCGTCAGACGCTTCTTTTTCGCGGTGTCGCTCTTGGCGCCCATCCCCGAATTCCCAGCCTCCGCGAGCGCCGCGCTGCGGCTCCCGCGCGAACGCTCCGAGCCGATCTTCCCGCCGCCCATGATTCGAGCCATACCGTACTAGGACGCCCCCCGCAGAATGAATGTCTCAACCGCCCGCGCGACGCCCGCGTCGTCATTGGTCGCAGTCTGCGCCCAGCCACGGGTACGCAGCTCGGGGATGGCGTTCCCCATGACGACCGGCCTGCCGGCGAACTCCAGCATCTCCACGTCGTTGAGGTTGTCGCCCACGGCCATCACTTCGGCGCGCGTGTAACCCCGTGTCTCCGACCACTCGCGGAGCGCGGATCCCTTCGACACCCCGGCACGGATCACGTCAACCATCGAGAAGTCGCGATGTTCGTATTCCGTGAGGGCCACCGAGAACAGGTCGGCTGACGCCGTGCCCAGTTCACTGAACAGGGCGCGCATCGCCACGCAGCCGCCGCTGAACATCACCTGCACGGGATCTTCCGTCAGGCACGCCTCGAGCGGCTTCGACTCGGCGAGAAACGGCCGGTTGGTCGAAAAGAACCGTGCATGGCGCGGATGGTCCCAGTCGATGGCCTCGAACACCACTTGCCCCTCTCGCGGGCGGTCGAACACGACGGCCCCGCTTTCGCGATGCCCGGGCGTGCGCTGGAGGACGGCGTGGGCAATCTCGCGGGGCAACAGCCGCCGGGTCAGGGTTTGGCCGTTCCCATTCTTGACGACGGCGCCGTTGCTCAGGATGAGGGTGAGCGGTGAGGGCAATTGCTCGATGATCGAGCGCGCGAAGTCATATCGCCGTCCGGTGGCGAGCGCGACTTCGACGCCGCTCTGGATCGCGTCGTCAATCGCACGTCGATTGGCTTCCGGAAGAACGCCGTGACTGTCGAGAAGAGTGCCGTCGATGTCCAGGGCGAGGAGGCGGATCATTAAGAGCTAGGAGCTGGATCGATCATAGCCCCAAACGCTCCAACTCCTCGCTTCTACCTCCTGGCTCTGTCCCTGTCTCCCTCTACCGCGCCACATTGACCCGAAGTTCAGCGACCAGCTGACGCTTGATGATGTCGCCGAACACGTGCTGCTGCACGTCGTCGTTGGCGAGGTTGACACCCTTGATCGTTGTCGAGAGCCGGTCGTTCCACTTGACGCCGAAGGTGGCGTTGAGGAGCGTGTACGCCTTGGTGGTACCGGAAAAGCGGGCGTCCAGGACGTCCTGCCAGAACGCGTCGTCGCTGTAGCTCACTGACACGTTCCCGAGGTAACGGCTGCGGTTGAAGCCGATCCCGGCGTTGAAGCGATTCCTGGCCGGCAGGTTCAGCTCGCTGATGTCGAACCCTTTCGGCTCCGGCTTTGCCTGGAACGAGTAATTGGCGAACATGTTGAAGGTCTCGTTCAGCGCCGAGTCGACGCCAAGTTCGAAGCCCTTCTGGGTCGTCTTGCCGAAGTTCTGGTACGTGAACCGGGCGGGGAACACGTTGCCGAGCGACCGTGCGAAGTCGAGGGCCGGAACGAGCGGCGCGGGGAAGCCCGGCGGAGGGTTCGCCGAGGTGAATCGGGCCGACGTCACTTCGGTGAAGAAGATGTCGTTTTCCGTCTTGTTCACATAGTACGAAGCCGACAGGACCGTGCGTCCGGCCACAATCCCCGTGTACCCGATTTCGTAGGCGTCGAGCGACTGTTCCGTGAGATCGACATTGCCGACCGACCTGATCGGCAGGGGAAAGATCTGGCCCGCGAAAAACGGACTGAACGCACCGAGATTCAGCGGTTCGGCGATCGTCACGTCGAGGAAGTTGTTGATGACCGACGGCGCACGATAGGCGCGATTGAACGACAGGCGGACTGTGTGATTCTCCTCCGGCTTGATCAGCAGCGCCACACGCGGCGAGAAGACGAAGTCGTCCAGGTAGTCGAAGCGGTCCACACGCGCCCCGAGCGACAACCGGAACGTCTTGTTCAGGAAGATGTCGTCCTGACCGTAGATGCCGAACTCGGTCCGGTTGTCCGCCGCCTGCGCGAGTGACAGGTCGAAGTTGTTGAACCGCAGGTTGCCGCCGTAATTGACGGCGTGGCGCCCGGCGAGGACGTGGACGTTGGATGCCTCGAAGTCGTACGTGTTCGTCTTGAAGACAAATCCGATCGGGGCGTTGGTGGGCGTGCGCGTCAGCAGGTTGGCCGCGTCACCGTCGAGAATGTTCGTGAAGAAGGCCGCACGGAAGCCCTGGCGCGTGAAGTTCGCCTTGCCATACGCCATCGTCGTGCCGCCCTTGATGTCGAACGGGCCGATCCCCGAGTGCATGATGCCGTCGGTGCCCGCGATGCCTGCCGAAAACGACAACTTCCGGCCGTCGGGGTAGTCGTAGTCCAGGCGCCCGTCGAACTTCGGCTGGGTCGTGCCGCTGTTCCTGTAGGGCGGGTACGTGGTGCCGAGGGGCGACCTCGCGGTCTTCGGCGAACCCGGGATGATGCCGGTCGGACGAGCCAGGGCGTCCTGTGAATACCCGCCGGCCGACAGCTTGTACGCCCACCGGTCGTTGATGGCGCGCGCGTGGGTGCCGCTGATGTACCAGAGCGAGCCGCTGTCGGCGTCGAGCGCGTCGGTCGAGCGATTGAACGTGCCGAGCCCCAACACGGCGCTCGTGCCCTGCATCTCGCGGGGAGTCTTCATGATGACGTTCACGACGCCGTTGACGGCGTTGGCGCCCCAGACGGCTGACGCGGGCCCCCGAATCACCTCAACCTGTTTGATCTCATTGAGGTTGACGGGCAGGAAGTCCCACATCACGAAGCCGAAGAAATCCTGGTAAAGGCTGCGGCCGTCGAGGAGGGCCAGGGTGCCGGTGGCCAGCGTGCCGGTCGCGCCCCGGCTCGTGACGTTGATGTCGCGCGCGGAGACCTGGGTGATGTTGACCCCTGGGATGGCCCGGAGCAGCTCGGCGAAATTCTGAGACGGGGCGGCTTCGATCTGCGCCGCCGTGATCACGCTCATGGTCGCCGGGGCGTTGACCAGCTTTTCCTCGGTCCGCGAGCCGGTGATCACGACCGTCTCTTCGTACTTCGGTGGTTCGTCAGGCTTCTGAGGCTCGGCCTTCGGCACGTCCGGCTTCTGCGAGTCCTTCTTTTCCTGCGCCGCCGTCGCGGCGGGCGCCCCCGAGGCCTTCGTCTGTACTGCCGCTGTTGCCGACGTCGTCAGAACCGTCATCACGGTTACCGCGGACAGACCTCGAAATACCGAATTCATACATTCTCCTCGTCGCTCGAAGAAACGGCTCGACGCGCCGTTACGAGATGTTGCAGGGGCCCAAGGGGTATACCACAGGACGACGGAAGTCCCAACTGAACGGATGCGATATCCCCTTCCGGGAGGCCATCCTGCTGCGCTGTAGACTGGGAGGATGTCAGACGCAGAGGGGGCCCTCCCCGCGGACGCCCTCCCCAAGGGGGCAGTCATCCCGCCGGACGAATGGGCCCAGTGGCCGGACGAGCGGCTGCTCGATCTGCGCATCAATCAACTCGGCGTCACCATCGAGGGAAGCGCGCTCGAAGAGCGGCTCGCCGAACTCAGGCTCGAGCTCGAGTCCCGGGGCCTGGTCGGGTTCCACCCGCACTTCTGGCTCTCGGCGGAGTGGTTCTCCCCGGACGGCGTGCCCGGCGTCGCCATCCCCTTCTATCTCGCCCATCCCCGCCTCGAAAAACTCGAGCGCGCGCAGATGCTCGAAGTCGAAGGGGGCACCCCTGAATGGTGCATGAAGATCCTGCGCCACGAGGCCGGTCATGCCGTCGATAACGCCTACAGGCTGCGGCAACGGCGGCGGCGCCAGCAGCTGTTCGGCCCCTCCTACATGCAGTACCCCGTGCACTACCAGCCCAAGCCTTACAGCAAGAGCTTCGTCCTGCATCTGGACAGCTGGTACGCGCAGAGCCATCCCGACGAGGATTTTGCCGAGACGTTTGCCACCTGGCTGCATCCGGAATCGGACTGGCGCACACGGTACGCGGACTGGCCGGCCCTCAAGAAACTCGAACTGATGGACGTGTTGATGGCCGACATCGCGGGCAAGCCCATGATCGTCACGTCACGCCGCAAGCTCGAGCCCCTGCACACCCTCCGGAAGACGCTGCGCGCCCACTACGAGCGCAAGCGCCGTCACTACGGTGTCGAGCATCCGCACTTCTACGACCGTGACCTGCGCCGTCTGTTCTCGGATCGACCCGAGCACGCCAGTCACATGAAGGCGGCCCGCTTCATCGCGCGTGTCCGCAGGGACGTCCGCCGCCGGGTCGCCGCGTGGACGGGGGAATACCAGTACACGATCGATCAGGTCATCGAGAACATGATCCGCCGCACGAACGAGATGAATCTCCGGCTCGCACATGATGAAGAGAAGACCAAGTCCGACTTCCTCGTCATGCTCACGGTCCAGACGATGAACTATCTCCACAGCGGTCACCACCGGGTCGCGCTCTAGCGACGTGCGATCGATCGAGCGGTTCCGCCAGGCTCTCGTGAGATCACTCCCAGCCTTCAGGCAGGAGGTCCCCCCGTTGGTGAAGTCGCGCGACGAGTTCCGCCAGCGACGGCTCGAAATGCGAGCCGGATCCCTCGCGGATCAGGTCTACGGCGGTGTCAGCCGACATCGCGGCGCGGTAGGAACGCGCGGACGTCAGCGCGTCGAAGAAATCCGCGACGCCGAGCAGACGGGCGAGCAGCGGAATCTCATCGCCGGTCTGTCCGTCGGGATAGCCGGACCCGTCCCATTTCTCGTGGTGATGTTTCACGCCAGGCAGGACGGCTTTGACCGCGGTCGCCTGGATGTTCTCGAGAATGCGGGCACCGTGCCCCGGGTGCTTCTTCATCTCCTCGAACTCTTCCGGCGTCAGGCGCCCCGGCTTGTTGAGGATGGCGTCTGGTACG
>DATLXP010000250.1:0-1663 GCA_035575695.1 Vicinamibacterales bacterium | reverse complement strand
CTGCAGATCGTGGAGGGGCTTGCCGACGCCTGCCGCGAGAACGGGTGCGCGCTCCTCGGTGGCGAAACGGCCGAGATGCCGGGCTTTTACGCGGATGGTGAATACGACGTCGCCGGCTTCATCGTCGGAGCGGTCGAGAGGCAACGGTTGATCGATGGCAAGACGATCACGCCCGGTGACGTCCTGATCGGTGTGCCGTCATCGGGTCTGCACACCAATGGATATTCCCTCGCGCGTCGCATCGCGTTCGACGATGGGGGTCTGCGTCACGACACCGTCATTCCGGAGCTGGGAACCACCATCGGCGAGGCCCTCCTCGTGCCGCATCGGTCGTACCTGCCGCTGATTCGCCCGTTGCTGCCGGCCGGGTTGATCAAGGGCATGGCCCACATCACCGGCGGAGGTATCACCGACAACCTGCCGCGCATCGTGCCAGACGGCCTGCACGCCGTCGTGGAGCGAGCATCGTGGACTGTTCCGCCGATGTTCAAGTGGTTGCAGGCTCGGGGAGCGGTGCCGATCGAAGACATGTACCGCACCTTCAACATGGGGATCGGGCTGATCGTCGCCTGTGCGCCGGGCGATGAAGCAGGCATGCTCGACGCGCTCCGTTCTGCGGGCGAGCCAGGCGCGCAGCGCGTCGGAACGATCCGAACTGGCGGCGGGGGAGTGACCTACGTCGACTAGCGAGTCCCGAGGCCCGAGTCACGGCATCCCACAGATTGGCGTCCTGATCTCAGGGCGCGGCAGCAATCTGCAGGCGTTGATCGACGCCGCTGCCGAGGGGACACTCGCGGCCCGCATTGCTGTCGTCATCTCGAACCGACCCGGCGTCGAGGGGCTGGACCGTGCCGCGCGCGCCGGGATCGCGACGCTGGTGCTGAGCCACCGGGACTATCCCGACCGCGACGCATTCGACGCCGCGCTCGCGCGCGAGTTGCTCTCTCGGGGTGTTGAACTGGTATGCCTCGCGGGTTTCATGCGGCTCATCGGTCCGGGGCTGCTCGACGCGTTTCCACGCGCGATCCTCAATATTCATCCGTCGCTGCTGCCGGCGTTTCCTGGCATTGACGCGCAAGGGCAGGCGATCGCCCACGGCGTGAAGTTGAGTGGCGCCACCGTTCACCTGGTCACGGGTGAGCTCGACGCGGGTCCGATCATCCTGCAGGCCGGGGTTGCGGTTGCCGGCGACGATACCGAGGCGTCACTTGCCGCGAAGATCCTCGAGCTCGAGCACCGGCTGTATCCAGAGGCCGTCAGCATCGTGCTTGCGGGTGGATGGCGCGTCGAAGGGCGGCGCTTCGTCAGATCCTGAGCGCATTCCCATGGCCTGCCTCTGCGCGCTCCGCGTGCTCTGCGGTGAGGTCTTGAGAGGGCCGGACTACCAGACGCCTGGAACGAGGCGGTAGCGTACGCGATGGGTGTAGGCCTCGTAGCCTGCGAGGTTTCTCTGCAGAAAACCGTCCTCGAAACGCACACGCCGCAAGATGAGCAGCGAGTACGCCAGCGCGACGACGAAGGCGAGCCATGAACCCAGCGCCAGCGCGCCGAGTGGAATCGAAGGGATCATGCCTGCGTAGCCGGGATGCCGGATCAGCGCGTACGGGCCCGTGTCCACCAGCCGATGGCCTCGGTCCTCCTGGATCCTGACGACCGATGAGAA
>DATLXP010000249.1:0-19262 GCA_035575695.1 Vicinamibacterales bacterium | reverse complement strand
CTGGCGGGCCGGTTCGCGGCGAAGGAAGCGGCGATGAAGGCGCTCGGGACGGGGCATTCGCGCGGGGTGCTCTGGAAGGACGTCGAAGTGTTCCGCGACAGCGGGCCGCCGCAACTGCGGTTGCACGGCGGAGCGGCGCGTCACGCCGCGCGTCTGCAGATCGAAAAGTCGCTGCTGACCATCACGCACACCGACACGCTCGCCATGGCGCAGGTGATCATGCTCGGGGGCGGCCGGAGCTAGGCGGCGGGTTCGTCAACCTTGGTTGACACTCCCACGCGGGCATCGTGTTCCCGGTTTTCGGCCCGCCCACCCGCCCGGGCCGCATCTGCCGCGTTTGCAGCATTATCCACGAACAGGCCGCCTCACTCGACGCGCGGACCCGCCCTTGCGACGCTCCTCCGCAGCCAGCGTCCATGCACCAGGAGGAGACGAGTCATGACCATCAAGATTGTGCCGAACGACAAAGGAAACCCGCCCGGAAAACTGGCGGATGCTGAGCTGCATTTCACGAGCGGCCCGCTCGAGGGATTGAAGCTGATCGGCTTCGGCGTGTGGGAGCGCAAGAGCGGGACGGGGCGTAACGTCACGTTCCCCGCCAGGCAGTATTCCGTCAACGGCGAGCGCCGCAGCTTCGCGCTGCTGCGTCCGGCCGTCGATGCGACCTCGCAGGAGCGGATCCGCGACCTGGTGCTCGAGGCGTACGCGGCCCACGAGGCCGAGCACACGGAAGCGACGGTCTAAGACCGGCTTACGAGAGAACCGGGAGGTACTTCGCGTTTTCCTTCTGGCGCTTCGGCGGCAGCGTCCATTCTTCGCGAAGTCCCTTCTCGAACTCCGACTTGAAGAACGAGGCCTTCATGCCGCCGTCGATGATGTCCCACGGCAGCGCGGCATCGGCCGAGCGGTCGCGGAAAATATAGAACGCCGCATCGAGTCCGGTCTCGGCGACGGCGGCGCGCCAGTTGCCGCCGTTGCGCTCCGCGGCTTCGATGGTTGAGGCCACGCGCCGGTCGCCGAGCGACAAGAGGGCCTGGTAATACGAATGCCGCTCCGACTTGATGTTGAAGTACACGTTGTCGAGGCCCGAGAGCATCTGCCGCAGGCGCTTTGCCTTGCGCTCGGTGAGCGCTGGATCTTCCATCGGCAGCCACTGGTACGCGGTACCAGGCTTCGGGATCAGCGGGTTGACGCTGCCGACGATCCGGCCGATCCGCCCGCGTGCGCGCGCGTGCTTCAGCATGATCTCGCGCATTTCTGTGGTGAGGTCGCGGATCCCTTCGAGGTCGGCGTCGGTCTCGGTGGGGAGCCCGATCATGTAATAGAGCTTCAGGTTCTCGATCCCGCCCTCGAAGATCACCTCGGTGGCACTGAGGATCTCCTCGTTGGTCACGGTCTTGTTGATCACGCGTCGCAGCCGGTCGGATCCTGCCTCCGGAGCGATCGTAATCGAGCGCTCACCGCTCTTTCGCAGCAGACCGACGATCGTCGGGGTGAGGTCGTCGAGACGCAGCGACGCGGGGCTGATGGCATAGCCCATGTCGAGCAGGCCCGTGAGGATCCGTTCGATCTCCGGATGATCGCAGAGCGCGATCGACACCAGGCCCGCTTTCGACGAGTACTGCTTCGCCTCCCGTGCGAGCTCGAGGATGCGATCGGCGGAGAACGAGCGCACCGGGAGGTAGTTGTAACCGGCCCAGCAGAAACGGCACAGGTTCGCGCACCCTCGCACGACCTCGATGAGAAATCGCGAGCCGAACTCCGTGTCGGGCGTGAAGATGGACGTCGCCGGCGGATCCAGCCGGTCCGTGCTCTTGACGGCCGCCTTCTTCACCACGGCGGGCGCATGGGTGCCGGCCTTGGGCTCGAACGCGAGCACGCTGCCGTTCTCCGCGTACCGCACGTCATAGAACGAGGGGATATAGAAGCCCCGCTCCTGCGCGAGGCGCAGCAGCAGGTCCTGGCGGTCGGAGGCTTCGCGGAGGGCCCCCATCAGCGCGGGGATCAGGATCTCCCCTTCCCCGGCGGCCACGACATCGGCAAACGGCGCCAGCGGTTCAGGATTCACGAACGTCACCGCCCCGCCGATTACCACGAGCGGGTGGCGACGGTTCCGGGCATCGGCGCGCGGGGGAATTTTCGCGAGACGCAGCATCGACACGACGTTCGTGTAGTCCCACTCGAAGGACACCGAAAACGCGATGATGTCGAAGTCCGCCACCGGCGTCTGCGACTCGAGCGTCAGGAGCTGTGTGCCGGACGCCAGCTGCGCCTGCAGTTCCTGCTTCCCCGGCAGGAACACCCGTTCGCACACGACATCGTCCAGGTCGTTGAACAGACGGTAGACCGTCTGGAACCCCAGGCTCGACATGCCGACGAAATACGTGTTCGGGAACACGAGCGCGACGCGGAGGCGGCCGCCGTGCGATTTGCGCACGTAGCCGACTTCGCGCGAGAGGACGTCGCTCGCGCGCTCGCGATTTTGCGATTTCTTCATTGAAATGCGCCCCCCGAAGCGACGAGGCGGCGATGGGATACCAGGAGAACGTGCCGGAATATCCGGAGCGGTTCCAGAGATCAAGCTCAGGCGGCGCCGATCCCGCGTACCGTGGATCTACCTAGTTTACCAGATACGAGGTGCCCCCCGTGGCTGGAGGGTTACTCGTGATTGCGGCGCAAGAACGCCGGAATGTCCAGTGGGGACACCGGCTCGAACTCAGCCCCCGGCACAGGTGAATCTGTGAGGGTCTCGTTGACGGCCTGCACGCGTGGCATGTCGAGCGCCGGACGCCGGTTGAACGACATCCTCGACCCGCCGCCCCCCGCCACCGCGACCTTCTCCCCGCTGTCCTGTTTCCAGGCGGAATACGACGTGAGGTCGACTGGTGTCGTCGCCGCGGAGGCGCTGACGCTCCGGTCCACGGTCCGGCGATCGAACCCGGTGGCGATGACGGTGATCTTCACGTGGCCCTCCATCTTCGGATCGACGACGGCGCCGAAGATGATGTTCGCGTCTTCGTGGGCCGCTTCCTGGATGATCGCGGACGCCTCGCTGACCTCGATGAGCGAGAGGTCATGGCCGCCGGTCACGTTGATGATGACCCCGCGTGCCCCTTTCACGGATGCGTCTTCGAGCAGTGGACTCGAGATGGCCAGATTGGCGGCTATCATCGCGCGTCCGTCTCCTTCGGCGTGGCCCGTGCCCATGATCGCGAGACCCATGCCCGACATGATCGTCTTCACATCGGCGAAGTCGAGGTTGATCAGCCCCGGCACGAGGATCAGGTCCGAGATCCCCTGGATGGCCTGTCGCAGCACGTCGTCGGCTGACGCAAAGGCGTCGGTCAGCGATGTCGTCCGGGCGATAGTCGCGAGGAGCCGCTCGTTCGGGATCGTGATGACGGTATCGACGCATTCACGGAGCTCTTCGAGCCCGCGCTCGGCCTGGAGCGCGCGCTTCCGGCCTTCGAACTTGAACGGCTTCGTCACGACGGCGATCGTCAGTGCGCCGAGCTCGCTGGCAAGGCTCGCGATCACAGGCGCTGCGCCCGTGCCGGTGCCTCCGCCGAGTCCGGTCGTGACAAACACCATGTCGGCGCCGTCGAGGGCTTCGATCAGCTTCTCGGTGTCTTCGAGCGCGGCCTGGCGTCCGACGTTCGGGTCCGCGCCCGCGCCCAGCCCCTTGGTCAGCTTCGCGCCGATCTGCAGCTTGTTTGGTGCGGGGTTCAGCCGCAGCGATTGCAGATCGGTGTTGGCGACGATGAATTCGACGCCGTCGAGACCAGCCGCGACCATCCGATTGACGGCATTGCTGCCGCCGCCGCCCACGCCGACGACCTTGATACGTGCACCGCTGCGCCCCTCTTCGTCCAGCTTCAGCCGCAGGGTTGCCGGATCGGTCATGTTTCTCACGTCAGCCATGTCTCCTCCTGGAGAACTGTCGAACTTTCCACTCAGCACTCAGTACCGTTTACAGAAATTCCTTGAACAGCGTGCGCAGCCGTCCCGCCACGCGACCGAACGCACCGGCGCCCACCGGGCGCGCCGGTTCACCGACCTGGTTTCGATGCGCGTACATCACGAGGCCCACAGCCGTCGCAAACGCCGGGCTGTTCACGTGGTCCGCGAGGCCGCCCACGCCCGCGGGGGTCCCTCGGCGGATTGGCAGGTCGAAGATCTGTTCGGCGGTCTCGGACATGCCGTCGAGCAGCGCGCCGCCTCCCGTGAGGACGATCCCCGAGTTCAGCGACTTATCGAATCCCGCCTTGCGGATCTCGTCCCAGAGAAGGTGGAAGACCTCTTCCGCGCGAGGCTGCAGGATCTCCGAGAGGATCCGCCGGGACATCAGGCGGGACTTCCGCCCGCCGACGCTCGCGACCTCCATCGTCTCGTCCTCATCGACCATCGACGACAGCGCGCAGCCGCAGCGGCGCTTGATCTTTTCTGCGTCCGGGATCGGCGTCCGAAGGCCGACCGCAATGTCGTTGGTGAAGTGGTCGCCGCCGACCGCGACCACGCCCGTGTGCCAGAGGCTGCCGCGCTCGAAGATCGCAAAATCCGTCGTGCCACCGCCGATGTCCACCAGCGCAACGCCGAGCTCTTTCTCGTCCGCTGTGAGGACGCCTTCACTCGCCGCAAGCTGCTCGAGCACGGTTTCGGTGACCGCCACGCCCGCGCGGTTCACGCACGCGACCACGTTCTGCGTCGATGACGCGCTGCCCGTGACCACGTGGACGTTGACTTCGAGCCTGGAGCCGGTCATGCCGACCGGCGCGCCGATGCCATCCTGCTCGTCCACGACGAAGTCCTGCGGCAGCACATGGAGGATCTCGCGGCCGCTCGGCAGCGCAACGCCCTTCGCCGCGTCGATCGCGCGCCGAACGTCCTCCCGCGTGATCTCGCGGTTCTTGCCGGCCACGGCCACGACGCCGCGGCTGTTGAACGCCTTGACGTGCGCACCTGACAGCGCGAGATGGACGGTATCGATTTCGACACCGGCCGTCAGCTCCGCCTCGTCGATCGCCTTCTTGATCGACTCGACCGCGGCTTCGAGGTTGACCACCACGCCGCGTCGAATGCCCCTGGAATCCGCGAGACCTATGCCGATGATGTCCAGGCCGCCGTGGTCTGTCGCCTCGCCGACGATGGCGGTGACCTTTGACGTGCCGACGTCCAGCCCTACCAGATACCGTTCCCTGCGTCCCACCGGTCCCCCTTTTGACTACCTGCGCTGCCCGGGTTTCGCCGGCCGCGCCTTCGGTGCGCTCCGTCGCGCCCCACGATCCTGTGCTGCCTGTTTTTTTGGCCGTACGGGTGCCGCGGCAGCTGCGCCGGGGGTCCCCGACGGTGCCGCAGCAGCGGCCGCCGCCGGGGCCGCCTGGGCAGTGGCCGCACCGACCGGCCGGACATACAGACGATCGTCGAAGCGAAGGTCCACGTAATCCATGTCCGGCACGCGCTCGCGCAATGTCGGGGCGAGCTCGACGTACGACTGCAGTCGCTCGGCGAATTTCTCGCCGCCAAGATGCAGCAGCGCCGCGTCCCCTTCGAGCAGCAGAACGGCATCGTGAGCGTTCGTGACGTCGATCTGCGAGACCCGCGTCGCGAGGGCTTTATGTGGAGCGAGCGCGTCGATCACGCGCGCGGCGAGCTCGGTGCGGCGATCGTCGATCAATGGTTCCCCTGACGAGGGGGCGCGCACCACGCCATCGATGATGGGCAAGTCGAACTCGGCGTACTGCGGGCCGTACTCGTCGATGATCGCCGCGGTCCGATCGAGAAGATAGAGCTGGTTGCCGAGGCGGCAGAGCCCGATCGGTCGGCGCTCCGAGACGAACACTTCGATCGTCGACGGCAGCACCCGGCGCAGTGCCACGTCAGCCACCCACGGCGACTCCATCAGCCGCGACCGGTACCGCGCAAGGTCCGCGGTCAGGATGCTCGTGCCGCGCAGGTCGTCCACCAGCGCCTGCACCTCCCCGCTCGAGAGGCGCACGTTGCCGCGCACGGCGATCCGGCGGACCTGCAGAGTCGACGCGTTCAGCACGAGATCGAAGGTTCGGTACGTGGCGTAGACGGCGAGCACCGCGGGGATCGCCACGCGCAGCACCCGCCACGAGATCCACCTGCGTTCGGTCCGGTTCTTGACCGGCTTGACCTTCGCGCGCCGGAAGTTCTTCTCCGCGGGAACCTTCACGCTCATGCCCTGTCCCCCTGGCCACGGACACCGGACGGCCCCGGCCCGTGCGCGCGGATCTCCGCGAGAATCTTCTCCCCTACGGCGCCGATGGATCCCGCACCGAGCGTGATCACCAGGTCGCCGCTGCGGGCGAGCCGGGCGACCGCGGCCGGCAGCTCCTCGAGCGCCTTCACGACGTGCAGCGGGGCGCGGCTACCCGCACGTATGGCGTCGGCCAGGGTCTCCGCGGTGATGCCATCAACGGGCCGCTCGCCGGCGGCATAGATGTCGGTCAGCACGATCTCGTCCGCGTCACCGAATGCGGCGCCGAACTCCGTCATCAGTTGCTGCGTGCGGCTGTACCGATGCGGTTGAAACACCGCCACGACACGGCGGTTGATGCCCGCTTTGGCGGCCGCGAGCACCGCAGCGATCTCGGTCGGGTGATGCCCGTAGTCGTCCACCACCATCACGCCGTCCACTTCACCGAGCGTCTGAAACCGCCGCTCCGCTCCGCGAAAGGCTTCGAGTGCCGCGGCGATCCGGGGAAACGGAATGCCGACTTCGAGGCCGACCGCGACGGCGCCGAGGGCGTTCAACACGTTGTGCCGGCCAGGCACGGTGAGGCGCAGCGCTCCCGCCTCGTCGTAGCCCCCATCGGGACGCCGGATCCTGACGGCAGTCACCGAGCCGAAGGCCTCAAGCTGCATGGCGGCACCCGTCACGTCGGCGTCCGCAAGCCCGTAGGTGATCACACGCCGGGTGAGCCTCGGGATGAGCGCCCGCACCGCGCGGTCGTCGACACACGCGATCAGCGCGCCGTAGAACGGCACCTTGTTCGCGAAGTCGACAAACGCCTGCTGCAGGTTGTCCCATGTGCCGTAACTCTCCATGTGCTCCCGGTCGATGTTCGTGACCACCGCAAAGGTCGGGGACAGCTTCAGGAACGACCTGTCGCTCTCGTCCGCCTCCACCACCATGTAATCGCCCAGGCCGAGACGTGCGTTGCTTCCGAACGCCCTCAGCCGTCCGCCGATCACCGCCGTCGGATCGAGTCCCGCTCGCTCCAGCACGAGCGCGACCATCGACGTCGTCGTGGTCTTTCCATGCGAGCCCGCGATCGCGATCCCGTACTTCAGGCGCATCAGCTCAGCGAGCATCTCCGCGCGCGGAATCACCGGCACGTGCCGGCTCCGCGCCTCGGTGACCTCCGGGTTGTCCGGACCGATTGCCGAAGACGTCACGACGACATCAACGGCGCCGAGGTTCGCAGCGCTGTGGCCCTCCGAGACCCGTACGCCAAGAGCTTCGAGACGAGCGGTCGTCTCGCTCCGCTTCGCATCCGATCCGCTGACCTCGTAACCGAGGTTGGCCAGCAGCTCGGCTATCCCGCTCATGCCGATGCCGCCAATGCCGACGAAATGGATCTTCCGTGTGCGACCTAGCACCGCGTCACCTGTTCGCCAGTTCGAGCGCCTTGTCCACGATCACCCTGGCGGCGTCCGGCCGTGCGAGCCGGCTCGCCGCCGCCGACATGGCCTCGAGCGTGCCGCGGTCGGCGACCAGCGCGAGGATCCGATCGGCGAGCGCGTCTCCCGTCAGGTGTTTCTGCTCGAGCATCTCCGCCGCACCCGCGTCCCTCAGCACTTCGGCGTTCTTCCTCTGGTGATCGTCCGTCGCGGCGGGCAGCGGGATCAGCACCGACGGGCGCCCTGCCGCAGCGAGCTCGGCAAGGGTCGTCGCGCCAGCCCGGCACACCACGAGATGCGCGCCCTTTACTTCCCGGTCCATGGCGAAGAGGAACGGTTCCACCCGGGCATCGAGCCCCGCGCGCCGGTAGGCGTCCCTGACGAGTTCCAGATCGTGTTCTCCTGTCTGATGCGTGATTGCCATCCCGCCATCGTGCGTTGCCAGCCGCGGCGCCGCCTCCACCATGGCCAGGTTGATCGCGTGCGAGCCCTGGGAGCCGCCAAAGATCAGAACCCTCGGCGGCGTGGACGCCGCGATGCTGTCGACCCCGGTGAAGAACTCAGGACGGACCGGATTGCCTGCGACAAACCCCCTCCTTCCGAAGTAGCCGATCGTTGACTCGAACGTGACCCCCGCCGCGCTCACGACGTACGCGAGTGTTTTATTCGTGAAACCCGGTACCGCGTTCTGCTCGAGCAGCAACGTCGGAATGCCGCGTGCGGCCGCCAGCGCCACCACGGGGCCGGAGCTGTAGCCCCCGACGCCGATCACCAGGTGCGGTGCACGGCGTGACAGGAGCCGCCAGGCGTCGACGGCGCTCAGCGGCAGCAGCGCGATCCCGCGCAGGAGCGCCGCACCCGACCTGCCTTTGAGGCCCGCGCTGCGCAGCACGTCCAGTTCGAACCCTTCGCGCGGCACCACCCGTGCTTCGATCCCTTTTGCTGTTCCCGCAAATGTCACGACGGCATCCCGGCGGCGTTGCAGCAGCGCTCTCGCTACCGCGATGCCGGGGTAGAGATGCCCGCCGGTCCCTCCACCGGCGATCACGATCCGCAGCGAGGTCATGCATCCGCCGTCGGAAGCGTCATCGTCACGACCTGCTGTGATCCCGACGCATGCTGTGACACGTTGAGCAGGATGCCCATGCCCACCAGGTTGATGAGCAGCGACGACCCGCCATAACTGACGAACGGCAGCGGGATGCCCTTGGTCGGCAGGAGCCCGAGCACGACGCTGATGTTGAAGAAGGCCTGGAACGCCACCATCGTCGTCAGGCCGAGCGCCAGGAACGCGCCGAACCGGTCGGGCGCCCGAAGGGATGTCCGCAGCCCGCGCCACGTGATCACGCAGAAGCACGCGAGCACGACCATCGCGCCCAGAAGGCCCAGCTCTTCGGAGATCACGGCGTAGATGAAGTCGTTGTGCGGCTCGGGCAGGTAGAACAGCTTCTGCACACCGCCCATCAGGCCGCGCCCGAAGATGCCGCCCGTGCCGACAGCGATCATCGACTGGATCATCTGGAAGCCGTCGCCGAGCGGGTCGGCCCAGGGGTCCATGAAGGCGAGCACGCGCTTGCGCCGATACGCGGATGTCCAGATCAAGAGGTACAGGGCCGGCAGCGCCGCCAGGAACAGACCCAGCACGTAGCGGTAACTGATGCCCGCCGCGAAGATCATCACCGCGGCGATCATCATGATCGAGACCGACGTCCCCAGGTCCGGCTCCACGAGAATCAGCCCGACGATGACGGCAAGCACGACGCCGATAGGGACGAGCGCCAGAGACGGCTCGTCGATCCGTTCCATGCGCTTCTCGAGCAACGCCGCGACAAAGATGATGACCATGATCTTCGCGAGCTCGGATGGCTGTAGCCCGAGCGGGCCGAGATCCAGCCATCGCGTGGCGCCCTTGATCGGCCGGCCGAAGAGAACGGCCGTCAACGCCACCGCCACGATGATCAGGCCTGTCCAGATGACGGCAGGCTGCCGATAATGGCGGTAATCGATACGCATGATCAGTTGCACGAAGAACAGTCCGAACAGCGCAAAGGTGAGCTGCTTGAACAGGAAGAGGTATGGGTCGCGGAAGCGCTCCATGGCCACGACAGCCGAGGCGCTGTAGACCATCACCACGCTCGTACACACGAGGAGCAGGGTGGCGGTGAAGAGCAACTTGTCTGATTTGAGTTTTCGGGCCATACTCCGCCGCCTCTAAAGCTCGACCGGGTTAGGGCCGACATATTGACCACGTGCGATGTTCGACGTGCTACGTGCTCACGTGCGATGTGCAGACGTGCCGCGTGCTTACGTGCCATGTGCTCTGCGCAGAACTGCACGCCTGCAGCCACCACGTCGCACTGGCACGTCGCACTAAGCCCGTAGCACTAAGCACGTAGCACTAAGCACGTAGCACTAAGCCCGTCGCACGTCCGCACGCAGCACGTAAGGACGTCGCACGTTGAGCACGTCGCATGTCGCACCGTCGCACGTGCGAGGCGCGACTTGAGCAGTCAGCAGTCATCAGCCGGACGGGGGCAAAGACACCACCCTCACAGGCCGGGGCAGCCTGTGTTCCCAGCGGACGGTTCTTCACCGCACCAGCCGGACTGATGACTGCTCACTGCTCGCGCGCGCTATTCCATTCCTCCTCGAGCCGTAACACTTCCTGCTTGAACACCCGGCCGCGCTCGGCGTAGTCGCGGAACATGTCGAAGCTCGCGCAGGCTGGCGCCAGGACGACCGTCGCGCCCGGCGCGGCGGACGCAAAGGCCGTCCGGACTGCGCCGTTCATATCCACGGCGTCGTGCACCGGCACCGCACCGCCGAGCGCATCCCGCACCCGCTGGCGGGCTTCGCCGATCGCCACGACGCTTGCGTGCCGCGCCGCAAGCAGGTCCCGAAGATCCGCAAAGTCTCCTCCCTTGAAGCGACCTCCAAGGATCACGACCAGCGACTCGAAGCTCTCGATGGCGCGACGCGCCGCCTCGATGTTGGTCGCCTTCGAGTCGTTGACGAAGGTCACGCCTCCAAATTCCGTCACCGGTTCGAGCGCGTGCTCGAGCCCTGTGAACCCTTCGACCGCACGTGTCATCGCCTCGGCGTCCACACCCGCCAGTGACGCCACGGCCGACGCCGCGAGCACGTCGGCGATGAGGTGCCGGCCGAGCAACCGGATCGACGCGAGCGGCACGAGCGCGCGGTCCCCCTCGGCGGTCCGCCGCACGATCGCGTCCCCCTGCACCAGCACCCCGGACGCAAGCGAGTCGGTCATGGAGAATGGCAGCCGCCGCGATGCCGCCTCCGCCGCCATGCGGCCGACGGACTCGTCATCGGCATTGAGGACGGCCCAGTCGGCCGCCGTCTGGTTGACGAAGATGCGCGACTTCGCCGCGGCGTACTCCTCAACGGTCGAGTGGCGGTCGAGATGGTCCGGCGAAAAGTTCAACAGGACGGCGATCCAGGGCCGGAACATCTCGATCGACTCGAGCTGGAAGCTGCTCGCCTCGATGACATGGATCGTGTTCGCGGTGGACTCGTCCACCTGCGCGCTCAGCGCATACCCGATGTTTCCGCCGACGAGCACGTGGTGTCCCCCGGCCTCGAGCATCCGTCCGGTCAATGTCGTGGTCGTCGACTTCCCTTTGGTTCCGGTGATCGCGACGATGCGGCCGCGGAGCCAGCGCGAGGCCATCTCGAGCTCACCCATCACCTGGATGCCGGCGGCACGCGCGGCCTGTATCTCCGGCAGGTCCGACGGCACGCCGGGACTCAGGACGATCAGGTCCGCGCGCGCGAAGACCGCGGGCTCGTGCCCGCCGAGTGCCAGTCGCACGCCGGCCGAGCGCAGCGCGTGCTCCTCGTCGATCGTCGAGCGCGTGTCCGTGAGCGTCACCGACGCGCCCCGGCGCACGAGAAGCTCCGCGGCGGCAACGCCGCTGCGGGCGGCCCCGACGACGGTCACCCGTCTGCCGCGCACGGAGAACGAGGGTTCGCGCGTCATCTGAGCTTCAACGTCGTGAGGCTGAACAGCGCGAAGATGATCGCGACGATGATGAACCGCATGATGACCTTCGGTTCACTCCATCCGATCAGCTCGAAGTGGTGGTGTATGGGCGCCATCTTGAGGATGCGTTTGCCCGTCAGCTTGAACGATCCTACCTGGATGATCACCGACAGCGCTTCGATCACGAACACGCCGCCGACGACGATGAGCAGGACTTCGTGCTTGGTAAGGAGCGCGACGGTGCCGAGGGCGCCGCCGAGCGCGAGCGATCCGACGTCGCCCATGAAGATCTCTGCGGGGTAGGAGTTGTACCAGAGGAAGCCAAGGCTCGCGCCGACGAGCGACGCGCAGAACACGGTCAGCTCGCCGGTCAAGGGGGAGAATCGCGTGAGCTGCAGGTACTCGGCGAACTCGCGGTGACCGCTGACGTACGCCAGCGCGGTGAATGCCGCGGCGGCGACCGCGAACACACTGATCGCCAGGCCGTCGAGCCCGTCGGTGAGATTGACGGAGTTGGTCGAGCCGACGAGCACCAGCACCGCGAACGCGGCGTAGAACCAGTGCAGATCGGTGATCGCCCGCTTGAGGAACGGGATCACCAGACGCGTGTTGTAGAGCGGCGGATCGCTGTCGGCCAGCAGCAGCAGCGCGATCCCGACGGCGGCGGCAATCAGGAGCTGCCACGCGATCTTGAACCGGGGGCGCAGCCCGTGGTGCGAACGGCGAACGATCTTCAGGTAGTCGTCGGCGAATCCGACGGCGCCGAACGCGAGGGTCGACAGCACCGCGACCCAGATGAACCAGTTGGACAGGTTCGCCCAGAGCAGCGTCGGCACGATGGCTGACGTCAGAATGAGAACCCCGCCCATGGTGGGGGTGCCCGCCTTTGTACGATGGGTCGCGGGCCCCTCCTGCCGGATCACCTGGCCGATCTGGAACTCGCGCAGCTTCCGGATCATGTAGGGCCCGAGGAAGAGGCCGATACCAAGCGCCGTGATGCTCGCCGCGGCTGTGCGAAACGTGATGTATTTCGTCACGTTCAGCACCGGCAGGTATTCGCTGAGATGGTGGAGGTAATACAGCATCAGGCAAACTCCGCCTTGAGGCGGTCCACGACGAGGTCCAGGCCGATCCCGCGCGACCCCTTGACGAGAACCAAGTCCCCCGGCCGGACGCGTTGAAGCGCCGATTCGGCAGCCTGTTCCTTTTGCGCGACGTGAATCACCGACGCGGGCGACATGCCTGCGGCCACGGCGCCGGCCGCGAGTTCCCGCGCGTGGTCGTTGCCGACGGCAATGAGGAGATCGAGTCCCGCAGCGGCCGCCGAGCGCCCGCACTCCGTGTGGAGGCGGGTGGCGTGCTCGCCGAGCTCGAGCATCTCGCCCAGCACGGCGGCCTTGCGCGCGCTGCCGTTGGCGGACGCGAGCGTCTCGAGCGACCGTTTCAACGCCGCCGGGCTCGAGTTGTAGGAATCGTCCACGAGCGTCACACCACCGGGCAGGCGCAACAGTTCACCACGGTGGTGCGCCGGGCGAAGCGAGGCTGCCCGTTCGACGATGGCGTCGAGCGGGATCTCAAACGTGACGGCGACGGCCGCCGCGGCGAGCACGTTCAGGAGATTGCCCAGGCCCAGCAGCGGCGACTGCAGCATGAACTCGCCAGCCGGTGTCCGGACGGTGGCGCGGGTTCCCTCGAGGCCCCGCAGGTCCACGTCGCGCGCCTCCACATCGGCATCGGTGTTGATGCCGAAGGTGACGAGTCGCCCCGTGAAACGGGATGCGCGACTCATGACGCGCGGGTCGTTCGCGTTCGCCACCAGCACGTCGTCGGGCCGTGCGGACTCGAGGATCTCGGCCTTCGCGTCCGCGATCGCGTCGGCGGACGTGAAAAAGCCGATATGCGCGTCCCCCACATTGGTCCACACGCGTACGTCTGGCTCCGCGATGCCGACAAGCGTCCTGATTTCGCCAGCGTGATTCATGCCGAGTTCAACGACCGCGACGTCAGGCGCCGTCCGCAGCTCCAGCAGCGACAACGGCAGCCCGATGTGGTTGTTCAAGTTCCCCGCGTTCCTGAAGACCCGGTAGCGCGCCGACAGCAGGTCGGCGCAGATCTCCTTCGTCGTCGTCTTCCCGGCGCTTCCGGTGATGGCGACCACCCTGGCACCGGACGCCCGCCGCACGAACCGCGCGATGTCCTGCAGGCCCGCCGTCGTATCCGGCACGTGCACGACCACCGCGGACGTGCTCGAGGGGACCGACGCCGCATCCGAGATCAGCACGCCGGCCGCCCCACGCTCGAGCGCTTCGGCGGCGAAGGCGTGACCATCGTGCCGGTCGCCTCGAATGGCGACGAAGAACTCGCCGGCGGCCAGCGCCCGCGAGTCGATCGAGATGCGCCCGATCGGGGTGGCCGCGTCCCCGGAGACGAGACGGCCGCGCGTCGCGCCCGCAACGTCCGCGGCAGTGAGGGGCAAGAGCGGCACGCGTTACGACACCCTCAAGCCGCGCCGCTGCGCGAGCGCCGAACGCGCCACGTCCACGTCGTCGAACGACAGCGTGCGGTCCCCGATGACCTGGTACTTTTCGTGCCCCTTGCCCGCGACGAGCACGAGGTCACCGGGCCTGGCGTCCTTCACCGCGCGCTCGATCGCCTGTTTCCTGTCGGGGATCGCGAGGCAGACTGGCGCCTTCGGCCCTCCCCCCTGTGGCCCCACGCGATCGGCGGGCAACACGATGCCGCGTTTGATCTCATCGATGATCTGGTCCGGATTCTCTGAGCGCGGATTGTCGGACGTCACCACCACGACATCGCTGAGGCGCGCTGCGACGGCCCCCATCAGCGGGCGCTTCGTCGTGTCGCGGTCGCCGCCGCACCCGAAGACCGTGATGATGCGACCGGTGGCGAGCGGGCGCGCCGTCTCGAGGAGGTTCTTCAGCGCGTCATCGGTGTGCGCGTAGTCGACGACCACGCGCACCTCGTCGTCGGGTGACGACACCACCTGAAAGCGACCGGGCACGTGCGCGAGGTCGCGGATGCCGGCCTCGATGGCGCTGAACGGCAGGTCGAGCGCCATCGCCGTCGCGACCGCCGCGAGGATGTTGTATGCGTTGGGCCGTCCGACGAGCGGCGAGCGCAGGTGCAGGGTGCCACGCGGCGTCCGCACCTCGAACCGCAGGCCGTCGAGGGAGAGCTGCAGGGGTCCCGGTCGCACGTCCGCCGGCGCGTCGATCGCGTAGGTGACAGGGCGCCCGGCCGCGGCGGCGAACTGCGCGCCGCGCGGGTCGTCCGCATTCGTAATGGCCACCGCCTGGGGCGGAAGGATCTCGAAGAGGCGACGCTTGGCCGCAAAATACTCCTCCATGTCGCCATGGAAATCGAGGTGGTCGCGCGTCAGGTTGGTGAAGACCCCGGCCGCAAAACGCAGATGATCGGCCCGCCGCAGGACGAGCGCGTGGGAGGACACCTCCATGACGCACGCACCGCAGCCCTGCGCCACCATGTCACGGAGCATCCGCTGCAGTTCGGGCGCCTCGGGCGTTGTCCGCGCCGTGTCGAACTCTCGATGCCCGATCCGGTGTCCGACGGTGCCGATACGGCCGCACGGGACGCCGGCGGCCTCGAAAATCGAAGCCAAAAGGAACGACGTCGTCGTTTTACCGTTGGTGCCCGTGATGCCGACAAGCGTGAGCTGCTCGCTCGGGCGGCCGTAGAACTCGGCGGCTAGCGCCGCCAGGACCAGGCGTGCGTCCGACACCTGCAGCCAGGGGACGTCGACATCGGCGGGTGTGGACGTTTCCGCAAACACCGCGACGGCGCCACGGCGAATCGCGTCCCGCGCATACGCCGTTCCGTCGGCCTGTTGACCCTTCAACGCGACGAACACCGCTCCGGGGGTCACCGCTCGCGAGTCATAGCCGACGCTGCCGACGCGCACGTCGGCCAGCGCCTCCGCCTGTGGCAGAAGCGCGCCGAACGGCGCGTGCGCGGCCACCGAGCGGACGAGGTCCGGCAGCGTCATTGCTGCGTGCCTCCAGCGGCCAGCGCCGGCATCCGCCGGGCCAGCTTCAGGAGCGCGTCGTCGCCACGCATCAGCGGGGCGCCTGGCTCCGGAGACTGCTCGATGACGAACCCGTCACCGGACACGCGGGCGTTCAAGCCGATCCGCATGAGCGACTTCACGGCCTCCCGGGCGCCCAGGCCACGGAGGTCGGGCATGGACCCTTCCGGCACGGTGGCGCGGACACGGTCACCGACCTGTGAAGCGCCAACGGGGACAGGCTGCGCCGGCTCGTCACCGTTCTCCCGTCGCGCGATCATGACGGGCGGCGCAGGGTTGATCGTGGGGCCGATGCCCATGTGACGCAGCGCGGCGTCCGCGATGCGCTGGAACACCGGCGCGGCGACCGTTCCGCCGTACGCCGTGACACGCCCGTGTGGCGAGTCGATAACGACGATGATGGTGAGCGCCGGTTTGCGCGAGGGGATGAATCCGACAAACGACGTGTTGTATTCGGACTTCGAATAGCGGCCGTTGACCAGCTTGGCGGACGTCCCGGTCTTGCCGGCGATCGTGTAGCCGTTGATCTTGGCGGCCGTTGCCGTCCCGCGATCGACGACCGCCTCCATGATCTGCGTCATCGTGGCGGCGGTCGCGGGAGACACGGTACGCCGAAGTGATTTCGCGGCGACCGGTTCGCGGCGGCCGTTCCGAATGAACGCGCGCACGACGCGTGGCTCGATCAGGTTGCCGCCGTTGGCGACGGAGCTGACGGCCGCGGCCATCTGCAGGGGCGTGACGCCAATCTGATATCCCATCGAGATCGACGCGAGCGCGCTCGAGTCGAGCCGCGCCGGGTTCCAGACGATGCCAGGGCTCTCGCCCACGAAATCTGGGGACAGGCGGTGCCCGAAACCGAAGCGGTTGATGTACAGGCCCAGCCGCTCGGGGCCGATCTTGAGTCCGGCCTTGATGGCCCCCACGTTGCTCGACTTGACGATGACGTCCTCGAACGAGAGCGCGCCGTAGGCGTGGACGTCGCGGATCACGCGGCCGGGAAACGTGATGAAGCCGGGGGCGCAGTCGATCATGTCCGTCGGCTGCAGGAGGCCTTCTTCGAGGGCGGCCGACGCCGTCACCAGCTTGAACGTCGATCCCGGCTCATAAATATCCTGAATCGCCCTGTTCTTCCGCGTGGTCTCGTGCGCGGCCTTGAAGGCATTCGGGTTGAACGTCGGGTAGTTGGCGAGCGCGAGGATCTCGCCGGTCTGCGGCTGCATGATGACCGCGGTGCCGCCGGCCGCATTGTGTTCGTCGACGCCGGCTCGCAGTTCCCGTTCCGCGATGTGCTGCAGGTACTGATCGATCGTCAGTTCGAGCGAATCGCCTGCCGTGGCCGGACGTTCTTCGCGTACGGCGAGCGCGTGCTGTCTCGCGTCGGTCTGCAGAAGCATCCGACCTTCGCGGCCGCGAATGCGGGCATCGTAGGCGGACTCGAGCCCGGCCAGGCCGATGTTGTCCATGCCGACGTAGCCGAGGACGTGCGCGGCCAGCTCCCGCTTCGGATAGTAGCGGCGACTTTCCTTGTAGAGCGCGATCCCCGGCAGCGCGAGGGTCCGGATGCGGCGCGCGGCGTCCGGCGACACCTGGCGTTCAAGGTTCACGAAGTGCTTGTCCCGCCGGAGGCGGCCGGCCAGGTACTTGAGCTTGACCCCGTCACATTCGTCGAGCGCCGAGCAGATCTGCTGCGCCGTCGTCTCCGGATTCACCACTTCGGTGGGATCCGCGCCGACGGTCTCGGCGTCCACGCTGTAGGCCAGCACACGTCCGTTGCGGTCGAGGATCTCGCCACGCTTGGCGGGCGGGGTGACGGTCTTGAGCTGCTGCCGGTTCGCGAGGGTCATCATCCGCCCGTGCGAAATCACCTGCAGGTACACGAGGCGCGCCTCGATGCCCACGGTCCACACCGCGAAGACCGCCGCGCACACGAGCACGCGCGACCGCATCGTCGCCCGCCATTCGAGCGGGGTTGGCGCAGCCTCGCGCCTCGCCACCCGCTGCGCGGGGCTCCAGGGAAGCCTGAACCTGCTGTTGCGCTCTTCAGCCACGCGGTGCTCCTGCCGCTGCCGTCAGCGTGACGCGACGATGGACTTGTCGGGCAGGGCCGAGGGCGCCACCCGTTCGATGACGATCGCCTGCTCGCGCGGGGGCGCGACCAGGTTGAGCTTCTTCGCCATGTTCTCGATCCGCTCGGGGGAGCGCAGCGTCTCGATTTCAAGCTTGAGGTGCCGGCTTATCTCCAACTCGTTGGCGCGCTCTTTTTCGAGGCGCTGGACCTTGTACCCATGCTGCACGAGCTCAAAGTGTTGCCACGCGGAGAACAGCACCACGAGGACGAGGACGCTGCCGATGGCAAACGAGCGCCAGAGCTGGCGCTGACGCGCCTCATCCACCTCGCGGACGATCGGGTTGTTCCGAACGTCCTTCTTGATTGCGTATTCGAAGTCGATAGCGTTCATGCCAGCCTCTCGATGGCGCGAAGCTTCGCGCTGCGCGCGCGGGGATTCCGCGCCAGTTCGTCGTCTCCCGCCACCACGGGTTTGCGGGTCAGGACCTGCAGGGCATCGCTGGCGGCCGTCAGGGCGCGGAACGTGTGCTTCACGATGCGATCTTCCAGCGAGTGAAAGCTGATGACAGCCAGCCGACCGCCCGCGCGGAGACGACGCGTGGCCTCCCCGAGAAACGCGTCGAGCCCCTCGAGCTCCCGATTCACCCAGATCCGCAGCGCCTGGAAGGTGCGCGTCGCCGGGTCGATCCGCTGGTATCCGCGCGTCGGGACCGCCCGGCGGACGATGTCAGCCAGGCTTCCGGTCGTCTCGATCCGGCCGATCGAGCGCGCGTGGACGATCGAGCGCGCCACGCGGCGCGAGTGGCGCTCTTCCCCGAACTCGAAGATCACGTTCGCCAGCGCCGTTTCGTCGACGCCGGCAATGAGATCTGCCGCCGTCGGGCCCTGGCTCTGGTCCATCCGCATGTCGAGCGGCTCGTCGCGGCGGAAGCTGAAGCCGCGGTCGGCGGCGTCAAGCTGCACGGACGACACGCCCAGGTCCGCGAGGATGCCGTCGACCGCCGTGATGCCCCGGTCGTCGAGCACGCGGCCGATCTCACGGTAGTCCGCATGGACGAGCTGCACGCGATCGCCGTAGGCCAGAAGCCGCTCGCGCGCCAGGCACAGCGCCTGGTCATCGCGGTCGATACCGACAAGGCGCGAGGCGCCGCGATCGAGAAGAGCCGCGCTGTGCCCCCCGAGCCCGGCCGTGCAGTCGATGAACAGTCCACCGCGTTCCGGCGTCAACAGCGACACCACTTCGGAAACCAGGACCGGCTCGTGCCGTACGTCAGTCATCGGCGTTAGATCCCGAACTCTGAAAGCGCCCGCGCGTCGTCGTCCGTGTACGGGTCGCGCTGGAGCTTGGCGGCGAAGCGCTCGTGGTTCCAGACGTCGAGGTATTCGTACTGTCCGAACACGTCGACCTCGCCGGTCATCCCCGCCGTGTCGCGCAGGCGCGAGTGGATGACGACCCGTCCCTGCGCATCGATCTCCGCCGTCTG
>DATLXP010000248.1:0-6920 GCA_035575695.1 Vicinamibacterales bacterium | reverse complement strand
CAGCCGATGCACACGCCACCGGCCTTCATGCAGCCCCCCATGTGATTGAGCGCGCCGCGCTCGACGATGTTGCAGTTGACCACCGGCCCCCAGCACCCGATCTCGACGAGACACTCCGGATCGCCGTACTCGTGGGCGAAGACCCCTTCCTCGTAGTACCCCGCCCGCGTGCACCCCTGGTGGACGGTCTTGTTGAAGAGCCAGGCGGGTCGCCCGAGCTCGTCGAAGGCGGGCAGCGGGCCGAGGCCCTGGAGAAAGAGCAGGACGGCAAAGACCGTGTCTGTGAAGTTGTCACCAACCGGCGCGCAGCCGGGGATATTGATGACCGGCAGTCCGAAGGCGCTGCGGTAATCCTTGCCGAGCGAGTCCATGACGCTCATCGAACCGGTGGGATTCCCGGCTGCGGCCGGGATGCCGCCCCACGTGGCGCACGTACCGACCGCGATCGTCGCTGCCGCCCCAGGCGCCAGCCGATGCAGCCAGGTGGCTGTCGGGACGGGGTGCGACACGCCGCCGTGCCCCGCGTCGCCATCGGCGTCCGCTTCTCCGCTCACGGCTTCCATGCCCATCGCCGAGAAGTACCCCCCCGTGCGGGCGGCGATACGCTCGTCGGCGACCGAGCCCTCGAAGACGAGCACGTAAGGATCCTCGAGCAGCCCCGCTGCGGCATCCTTGAAGGGCTGGACGAACTCCTTGCCCGACGAGACCGCGAGCACCGGATGGTGGAGGATCACTTTCGGCATCGCGGGCACGATGCCGAGGAGCAATCCTTCGATCCCTGGATTGGTGGCGCCGGTCACCGCGATCGAGCAACCGTCGCAACTCATGCCGGCCAGCCAGAAGACGTGGACGTTCTGGAGGGGACCGAGTGGCAGGCGCTCGCGCTTGGGCTCGGGAAGAGAGGCGGGGATATCGGGCTGGCCGCCGTGCACGGTCTCCGCCGCCGCAGGCATCGCCATGGCTTCTCCTAACAGATGCGTGGAAGTTGCTCGCCGGCGAGCATGGTCACGACCCGCGTGCCGCCGACGAGCGATCGCATGATCACCATGCCCGGGTGTTCGGCCACGATCTCGCCGATGACTGAGGCGTTGACACCCAGCGGGTGCGCGCGCATGGTCGCGATCAGGCCATCCGCCGCGCCCCGCGGAACAATGGCAAGAAGCTTACCCTCATTTGCGACGTACAGGGGATCAAGTCCCAAAATTTCGCAGGCCGCCCGGACGGCCGGACGGATGGGGATGGCCGACTCGACCAGCGTGACCCCCACACCGGCAGCCGCCGCGATCTCGTGAAGCGCACTCGACACTCCCCCGCGGGTGGGATCCCGCATGCAGCGGATCTCCGGGCAGGCCTCGAGCATCGCTGCGGTCAGCCCGTTCAGCGACGCCGAGTCGCTCTCGAGCGTCGTTTCGAAGTCGAGCCCTTCGCGGACCGACATGATCGCGATGCCGTGATCCCCGATCGTGCCGGACGCGATGATCCGGTCGCCAGGCCTGCACGACGAGGCGGTGAGGGAGCGTCCGGGTGGGACGATCCCGACGCCGGAGGTCGTGATGAAGACCTGGTCCCCCTTGCCGCGATCCACGACCTTCGTATCACCGGTGACCAGCGTCACGCCCGCCTCGACGCACGCCTGCTGCATCGACGCCGTGATCCGTTTCAAGTCGTCCATGGGCAGGCCTTCTTCGAGGATGAAGGCGGCGCTCAGAAAAAGTGGCACCGCGCCCCCCATCGCCAGATCGTTCACCGTGCCGTGCACGGCGAGCGATCCGATGTCCCCTCCGGGGAAGAAGATGGGACGCACGACGAAGCTGTCAGTGGTAAAGGCGAGGCGCGCATCGGCGTGCGGGGCCAGTGAACACACCGCCTGATCGTCGAGCCGCGCCAGCACCTCATTATTGAAGGCGGGGAGGAACAGCCGGTGGACCAGGTCCGCGGAGAGTCGTCCGCCGCTGCCGTGGCCGAGCAGCACGCGGTCGTACTGCGTGAACGGCAGGGGGCAGGAGCCGAGCAGCGCCGCGGTATTCGCCGGGGCGTCCCCTCCAACGTCAGATGACATCATCTTCTCCACGGATCACATGGATGAGATCCCACATGACGTGCAGCAGGGTTTCGTGGGTTTCCTGGATGCGGTGGATGCTGAAGCTGGGCACGGTGAAGCAGTAGTCGCACACCTCGGGCATCCTGCCGCCATCCCGCCCGGAGAACCCGACCGTGAACAGCCCTGCCTCGCGCGCGGCCTGCAGCGCGCGATTGACATTGGCCGACTTGCCGCTCGTCGAAATGCCCAGCGCGATGTCCCCCGGCGCGCCGAGCATCGACAGCTGCTGCGTAAAGGCGAGCGAAAAGTCCTGGTCGTTGCCGACCGCCGTCAGCATCGCGGTATCGGTATTCAACGCGATCGCGGGGAGCGCGGGACGTTTTTCGATGATCGGGTGCATGAACTCGACGGCGATGTGCTGCGCGTCACACGCGCTCCCGCCGTTCCCCATCACGAACAGCTTCTTCCCGGCATCGAACGCGGCCGCCATCCGGCCACAGCATTCCGCGATCCGGTCGGCATTGGCGACGTAGAACTGCTCCTTCGTCTCGATACTTTCACGGGACTTGCGCAGGATTTTCTCCCGCAGCATCCCGGGATCGATGGCGGTGCCCATGCTTAGACCTCCTGCACCGACAGCGTGGACCGGGAAGCCGCCGGGGCGCGGGCATCGAGGTAACGCCCATACGCGTAATACGCCGCGCACGCCCCTTCGGCCGAGACCATCGTGGCGCCGAGCGGATTCTCAGGCGTGCAGGCGGTCCCGAAGGCCGGGCACTGGTGCGGCTTCTTCAATCCCCGGAGCACTTCGCCGCTGATGCAGACGGCAGGTTCCTGGGTGTCGATGGCCTCCACCTCGAACAGCCGCGCCGCGTCATGCGCGCGGTACTCGTACCTCAGCTTGAGCCCGCTCTTCGGAATGGAGCCGACGCCCCTCCACTTGCGATCGCACACCTCGAACACGTCGTCGATCAGCTTCCGCGATGCGCGGTTGCCTTCGCGACGCACGACGCGCGCATAGGGGTTCTCGACTTCCGCGCGCCCGTCCTCGAGTTGGCTGATCACGCGAAAGATGCCTTCGAGCATGTCGAGCGGCTCGAAGCCCGTGATCACAATGGGGACACGGTATCTCCGCGCGATCGGCTCGTACTCTTCATAACCCATGACCGTGCAGACGTGTCCCGGCCCCAGGAAGCCCTGGACCCGGTTATCAGGTGCCTGCAGGATCGCGGTGATGGACGGAGGCACGAGCACGTGCGACACGAGCATCGAGAAGTTTATGAGGCCGCGCCGGTGCGCGGTCCACACCGCCATCGCGTTGGGTGGTGCGGTCGTCTCGAAACCGATCGCGAAAAACACCACCTGCTTGTCGGGGTTGGCGGCCGCGATCGAGACGGCGTCGAGGGGGGAGTAGACGACGCGGATATCGCTGCCCTGTGACTTCAACTGCAGCAGGTCGCCACGTGATCCAGGGACGCGCAGCATGTCGCCGAACGAACAGAAGATCACGTTCGGGTGCGACGCGACCGCGTGCGCGCGGTCGATCGTCTCGAGCGACGTCACGCAGACCGGGCATCCGGGTCCATGCACGAGCTCGATGCCGCGTGGCAGCATCTCGTCGATGCCGTACTTGACGATGGTGTGCGTCTGGCCGCCGCAGACTTCCATGATCGTCCACGGCTTCGTCGCGATCGATTCGATCGCGCGCAGGAGTTGTTTGGCGGTCGCGGGGTCGCGATACTCGTCCAGGAATCTCATTGCCCGCCTCTGCCCGACCCGCCATCACCCTCGGGCCCGCTGGGGCCGCCGGGTTCGTCGTACGACGGCACGTAGAGTTCTTCGAGCTGTTCCATCCCGTTGAGAAAGGCGAACACCTTCTTCGCCTCCGTTTCGTTGATGGCCGACAGGGCGAACCCGACATGTACGAGCACGAATTCTCCCGGCGTGACGTCCGGCACGTGCTCGAGACACACCTTTTTGACGACGCCGTCGAAATCAACCTTGCCCATGAGAATCTCGTGGTCCCGCCAGGTCTCCATGACACGGCCGGGAATGCCTAAACACATGACTCTGACTCCAGTCGGGCTGCCGCAACGGTGAGCTGGCCGAGGCTGAGGCCGCCGTCGTTCGGCGGCACAAGGCGGTGGCGAAACACGCGGAGCCCGGCGCGCTCGAGCCTCGCGGTGCATTCGGTGGTCAGCAACCCGTTCAAGAATACGCCCCCCGTGAGAATAACGCGATCAATTCCAGATGTTTCGCAGAGGCGCGCGCAGACGGCCGTGATCGCGGCCGCGAGTCCCCGGTGAAAGCGGCGCCCGATGGCCCCCGCGGGTCGCCCGGCCCTGGCGTCGGCGGCGGCCGCGCGAATCAACGGCCTGGTGTCCAGGACCATTCGATCGTCCAGCGCGGCGATCTCGTGCGGATATTCGCCGTCGTCTGGCGCCGCGGCGGACAGCCATTCGAGCTCCATGGCGGCCTGCCCCTCGAAGCTGACGATGTGGCGAACTTCCGCGAGTGCGGCGACCGCGTCGAAGAGCCGGCCCGCGCTGGATGTCATCGGCGCGTTGATTCTTCGGTCCATCATGCGCAGCAGGATGTGTGCCGCGACGTGACGATCCCCTGGAACCAGATCGTCGAACGATTCCCCGGCGTCGGCGAGGTGCGAGAGCGCCATCCGCCAGGGCTCCCGGACGGCTTGCTCGCCCCCGGGAAGCGCGACCGGCCGCAGGTGCGCCATCCGCCTGACCTCGCGGGCATCACCCACGAGAAACTCTCCACCCCACACGGTGCCGTCATCGCCGTACCCGCTGCCGTCGAACGCCACCCCGATCACCGGTTCCGCGAGCCCGTGCTCGGCCATGCAGCTGGCGACATGTGCGTGGTGATGCTGCACGTCGACGAGAGCGGCCCCCGTCATGTGGGCGCGTTCGCGCGCATAGCGAGTCGAGCCGTAATCAGGATGTCTGTCGTGGGCGATGACGTCAGGGGACATCCTCAAGAGATCTTCGTAGAGGGGGATCTCGCGGCGCAGCGCTTCAAAGGCGCCGTGGTCGTCGAGGTCACCGACATGGTGGCTGAGGAAGCCGTCGTGATGACGCCCGAAGGCGAACGTGTTCTTGAGATGTCCGCCAACCGCCAGCACCGTGCGCGGGCAGAAGACGGGGAGCCGAAGCGGGCGCGGGGCGTCGCCGCGCGACCGCCGGACCGGGATCTCAGCGCCCGACACGATACGGCTGACGCTGTCGTCACAACGGACGTGGATGGGGCGGTCGTTGATCAGGAAGAAGTCGGCGATGTCGCGCAACCGGTCCAGGGCATTGGCGTCATCGTAGGCCACCGGTTCCTGGCTGCGATTCCCACTCGTCATTAGAAGCGGACGCCCCGCGGCCCGAAGCAGCAGATGCTGCACGGGGTTGGACGGCAGTAGCGCACCTATCGACGGACAGCCGGGCGCAACGGCTTCATGTGGGACGATCGCATCGCTCGCGGGCACGCCGCGGCGGGAGAGAAGAACGATCGGCCGGGCCGGTCCCGTCAGCACGGCGCGCTCGGTGTCGTCCAATGCACAGACGGCCGCCACAGCGTCCACGTCGGCAAACATCACCGCGAACGGTTTTTCATCGCGGTGCTTGCGACGGCGCAGCTCCGCGATCGACTGCGGGTTCTGCGCGTCACAGACGAGGTGGTATCCGCCGACCCCCTTGATGGCGCCGATGCGCCCGTCGAGGATCCGGCACACGGCATGATTCACCGGATCGCCGTCCGGAATGCTGAAGCCCCCGTCAATCAGTTCGAGACGCGGACCGCACGCCGAGCAGGCGATGGTCTCCGCATGAAAACGCCGGTCGAGGGGATCTTCGTATTCGATCCGGCACGAGGCACACATCTCGAAGCGCGCCATCGTCGTGCGCTCGCGATCGTAGGGTGAACCCGTGATGACGGTGAGGCGTGGACCGCAGGTGGCGCAGGTCACGAAGGGATACCGGTAGCGTCGGTTGCATGGATCGCTCAGGTCCGAGAGGCAGGCGTCACAGGTCGCGACGTCCGGAGGAATACGGACGTTGCCCGTCCCCGTGAGGGCATCCACGTCACTCTCGTCGATGCGGAAGTCGGTGTCTCCGCGCACCGGCAGCGCTGCGGTCGTGCACGTGTCTATCGACGCGAGGGGTGGGGGGGTGGCAAGAAGGTCGCGCTGGAACCGGGCGACCGCGTCCCGGTCACCCTCGACCTCGATGACGACACCGCCCGCTGTATTCCGTACAAAGCCGCCCAGGGCGAGACGGTCGGCGAGACCGTAGACGAACGGACGAAAACCTACGCCCTGGACGATCCCCCGGATCTCGAGCTTTCGCCGTTCCATGCGCGATCGGTCCACATTACTCGACGTAGACCGGTCTCACGTCCGGGCCGGTGATCGTCAGCGCCGATGGGCGTCCGCCGGGATAGAACGTGCCAGCCAGCATGCCGGTGTCGATCAGCACGATCCCCCCGTTGAAGCGTTGTGTGATCGTGCCTTTGCGCTGCACGGTGTGACCCGTCACAACCCGTTTGACCCTGTAGCGCTTGAGCAAGGCGGCCGTGCGTGTACCCCCCTCGGTTTCGGGCCACGTGGCATAGCCGCGGAACCACATGAGGCCTTCCGGGTGAAAGAGGTGTGAGTTGACGATGTCGACTATGGGGGATTTGGTCGCTTGAGCAGCCGCCACCACGTCACCGAAGGGGGCGAGCGGTTTCACGAGTTGTTTCTCCTCGAGGGACCGGACCCCTTCGTCCCAACGCGCGATGAGCTGGCGCACCTCGGCGTTCAACTCATCGATCGAGGCCGTCGTGACGTCGGGGTTGATGCCGGCGTGCATGAAGAGCGAATCGTTGACGCGGA
>DATLXP010000247.1:0-5731 GCA_035575695.1 Vicinamibacterales bacterium | reverse complement strand
CCTTCCGCCTCGTTGATCTGCTGCTGTTTGCGGGCTTCCGACGCCTTGATCACTTCCTGCTTGACGCCGTCGGCGGTGTTGATCGCCGCGTCGCGCGTGCCTTCGGACGTCAGGATCACGGCGCGCTTCTCGCGCTCGGCGCGCATCTGCTTTTCCATCGCCGCGAGAATGTCGTGCGGCGGCGTGATGTTCTTGATCTCGTAGCGCAGCACTTTGACGCCCCAGGCTTCCGACGCTTTGTCGAGCTCGCTGACGACCGCGGTGTTGATGTTCGTGCGCTCCTCGAACGTCTTGTCGAGGTCGATCTTCCCCACCTCGCTTCGCAGCGTCGTCTGCGCCAGCTGGCTGATCGCGAACATGTAGTCGGTGATGCCGTACGACGCGCGCTCGGGATTGAGGACCCTCAGGTACAACACGCCGTCGACCCCCACCTGGACGTTGTCGCGCGTGATGCAGACCTGCGCCGGGATGTCGACGGCGATCTCTTTCAGCGAATGCCGGTACCGGATCGTGTCCACAAACGGCAGCAGCACATGAAAACCGGCGCTCAGCGTTGCGTGGAACCGCCCGAGGCGCTCGACGACAAACGCGCTTTGCTGCGGCACGACGATGGCGGTCTTCGCGATGATGATGAGCACGAGAATCGCAAAGATGACGAGAACGATGAGACTACCGCTCACTGGCGCACTCCTTCCGGTTCGATCGAGATCATCAGGCGGTCGACGGCGACGACCGTGCAGCGCTGGCCGGCGACAAGGGTGACCGACGAGTGGTTACGCGCCGACCAGGCCGCCCCGCGCAGCTCCGCGCGTCCCACGGATCCTGGCGCGATGTCTTCGAGCGGCTTGGCCGGATCTCCGATCATCGAATCGACATCCCGGCCGGGCCCGCCGACCTGCATCCATCGCAGCATTGGCCGGCGAAACAACAGGAGCGCCCCAACCGAGATGAGGGCGAAGAGCAGGACCTGCAGCCAGACAGGACCCGCGATGTCGAACAGGTGCAGGGCGCCGATCGCGATCGCCGCGATCCCGAAAAAGATCACATAGAAGCCGCCTGACGCCGCCATTTCGAGCGCGATCAGGACCAGCCCCAGCACGAGCCAGTGCCACCAGGTGATATTCATGAGGTCGCGCCATTCTATGCCGATTCCCCGTGTCGCGCTTTCCACACCCCGTACCGGACGACCGCCTTGAGGTTCCGGGCGATCTGAATGGCGCGCTGGCGCGGCGGCGGGGGCCACGCGAAGATCTCGCGCGCGAAGGCGCGTTCCCGCTCGACCGTCGCGCCCTCCCCGCGCATCCTGACAAGGCCGTCCCAGTACTTGCACCAGCGGTCGAAATACCAGGCGTCCCGCGCCGCCAGATAGTTGGTGTATGCGCCGAAATGCGGAGACGGCATCGGTCCCGGCGGGTGCGCTTCGTGACGCACCAGCCCCTCGCGGTTCTCGATGACCGCATTCGAGTGCGTCAGGGTCACGGCCGTGTAGACGTTGTCCCATCCCCCTTCGCCCGCGATGTACGCGCGAAACCGGTGACGTTGCCCGGGCCACCACGCGGCCGAGAACGCGACGACGTCCGTGCCCGCCAGCTGCATCCCGATGGCGGCGCCGGTGGTTGCATCAACGTCTTCACGTGAAAAGACGTAGGCGTCGAGCCTCGCGTCCAGCATCCAGTCAACGGCACGCTGGGAGAAGATGATGTCCCCGTTGGTGAAGCAGAAATACGGGAGGCTCCGACGCCGGGCTTCGAAGGCCAGCGCGTCGAGAATCTCGGACATGACCGGCTTCACAGGACCCGTGCGCCCGGATACGGCGTTCGACGTCAGCTGGAGCACGGCCAGGGTCTCGATGTCCGGCAACGCGTGTGGGGCTGTCGTGAACTGAACGTTGACGATGTCGGCGCGTGTCAGCGCGGCAAGTGAGGCCGCAGCGGTGGCCTGCCGGCGCGCCGCGTCGTGGCGGGCCGCAAAGGTATGCGTGCCGATGAGAATGCGGGAGGACGCGTTCACCACATCAGGCCGCCTCGGCTGTCGAGGCAAAGTACACGCGGCGCCGGTTCCAGCCGTAGGCCGCCGGGAGCGGGACGGGCGGCTCGAGCACGTACGCTCGAACCGCCTCGTGTGGAAACGATCCCGCGTCGAAGATCCGGACGATGAAACCTGCGTCGCGGAGCCGATCACCGAAATCGCTTCCGTAGTTCCGCTCGTGATCGGTCTGTCCGTAGAGCCGTTGACGTGCTTCCGGTGAGTCCACGGACGGGGCTTCCAGAGTCGGCTCATCGCCGTCAAACTGCGGCACGCTCAGGATGGCGGTGCCGCCGGGCCGCAGCACGCGGTGCACCTCGCGCATCGCCGCCAGATCGTCGCGGACGTGTTCGAGCACGTCACAGGCGATCACGATGTCGAACGAACCGCGGCTGATGGCGGACATGTCCGTGATGTCGACCCGGATGTCACAGTCCGGCGTCGCATAATCGGCACGCACGTACTGTGATGCGCGCGGCTTGAAGATCAGCGACAGACAGTATTCGGGCGAGATGTGCAGCACGCGCGCGCCATCGAGCGCGAGCGACGCGGCGGGGCCCTTCGGCCCGAGCGCCTGCGCGAGGAGCCGGTGGCGGATCTGTGAGCCGCACGACGGACACAGGACGTGGCGGTGGTAATAGGTCAGGAAGTGCCGGCCGCCCCACCCGCAGATGTTGCAGGCGTGACGCTTCGGGTACGCGAGCAGCACGTCGCGATAGACGTGATACCGGACCACGTTGACGGGACGGCTGACACGCGCCGCCTGCAGATATCCACGGAGTCCCACGCCTGGTCCTCTGATCAGTGCACTTCCACGCCGACCGAACAGGTCACGCCCGTTCCGCCGAGACCGCAATATCCATCGGGATTCTTCGAAAGGTACTGCTGATGATAATCCTCGGCGTAATAGAACTCAGGCGCCGGGATGATCTCGGTCGTGATCGCGCCGAAGCGGGCGGCCGCCAGCTTCTCCTGAAATCCATCGCGCGAACGTTCAGCCGCCTCGCGCTGCGCGTCGTCGTAGTAATAGATGCCCGATCGGTATTGCGTGCCGGCGTCGTTGCCCTGCCGCATCCCCTGCGTCGGGTTGTGACTCTCCCAGAAGGCGCTGAGCAACTCGGCGTACGAGATCTGGCCGGGATCGAAGACGACGAGAACGACTTCGTTGTGCCCCGTCTGCCCGGAGCACACCTCGCGGTAGGTCGGATTGGGCGTAAGTCCGGCCGCGTAGCCGACAGCGGTCGTGTACACGCCTTTCAGCGCCCAGAACTTCTTTTCCGCTCCCCAGAAACAACCCATGCCGAACATGGCGGTTTCGAGGCCGTCCGGAAACGGCGGTTCGAGCCTCGCCCGGTTCACGTGGTGCGCCGGTGGAACCACCATCTTGTCAGCGCGTCCCGGAAGCGCGTTCTGGGGGGAGGGCATCTTTGTTTTCGTGTCGAACATATGGGTCAATCTCCTTCCAGGCATTGGAGCCTGCAATTGTTCAGCCCGCGCGCTGCACGCATCGCGGATGCTATTGCTCGGCCATGACAAAAAAGATGGCCAGGATCAGTACAACCAGGACCAGCAGCAGAATCTTCCAGGGGCTCTTCGGATAGTCCCCGGCCATCTGTCCGGAGTGGCCGTTGACGACGACCTGGTAGACCTTCGCGCCATACGTGTAGGACAGCAGCCAGATCGGGACCAGCACGTGTTTGAACGTCCGCTCCGAATAGGAGGGGTTGATCTGGAGATTCTGGTAGGTGTCCCCCGGGACGGCGCTGGCGCAGAGCTCCCGCACCTTCACGAACATCGACTGCTGCGATTGCTCAGCTGCGTCGAACAGGATCACCTGGTAGTGCTCGACGACGAAGCCTGCCAGGAACGCGGTGTCGTACCCCACGAGCTCCGCCGTCGCAAAGGGCTCCACTTCGCTCAGGAGGTCGTGCCTCACCCCGTGCGACCCCGCCACGGGTTCGTCATCGAAGACGTGCCGCACTTCTCCTGACGCCGGTTCCCAGCGCACGTGGCGGATCTGGCGCGTTTGCGAGCGCCCCTTGTTGTCTCTGTAGGTTTCGCTCGTGTAGTAGTAATGCCCGGCTTCCGCGGTCCAGGGACACACCACGTGCGCGTCGAAGGTCCAGTACGGGATGTACACGCCGTGGAGGCGGTCGACGAGCGCGCGGCTCCTGAGATTGCCCGGCGCGAGCCATTTCGTCGCGAACCAGCGCCGGATTTGTTCGCGGACTTTCCCCTGGTCCACCTTGAAGGGCAGGAGCCCCTGCGGACGGATAGGTGCCTTGATCTCCGTGTAGTCCAACAGCGATGGCGATCCACAGAAATCGCAGTTCTGACCGACGCGCGACGTGTCGAAGACCGACACCGCTTTGCAGCTCTGGCACTGGACCGTGCGCTTCGCCTCGAGCCACCCGCGATCCGCGTCAGGGATCTCCCGGAGCGCCTTCACCAGGTCGTGCTCCATCAGAGCGCCGGTCGCGGCGTCTACGGAGAACGGCGCAGCCGTCCCGCAGAACGAGCAGACGAGGAGCTGCCGCGTGGGATTCCACGCGGCCTGTGCCCCGCACGCCGCGCAGGGGTACTTCTCCAGCGCAACCTTGAGGTCAGGTCCGTTGGTCCGTGGGTCCACGGCTACTTCGCCAGGTAATCGTCCAGCGACGCGCGCTTGATGCGGTACGACGTACCGATCTTCTTCGCCGCCAGCTCGCCCGATTCGATGATCGCCATCACGTCTGCTTCGGGCACGCCGAGCGCCTGGGCCACGTCCGCGGGGGCCAGCAGGTCCGGCAGCACGACCGCGCCTGCCGCCGCCGTCTTGGCGGCGCCGGCGGGCATCCCCTGCTGCTGCATGATCTGCTGCGCGATCGACAGGCCAACCGCGAGCTCGGTCGCCATCCCGCCTGAGCTTCCGCCCTTTTCCATCCCCTGCGCCATCTGAAACTTGACGTAGTCGTTCAGATTCCCCACCGCCGCCATGCTCGACCGCTTGTCGATCGCCTGTTCGACTTCCGGCGGAACCGACACGTTCTCGATGACGAATGTCGCCAGCTGGAGTCCGTACTTCGCAACGATCGCCGGATTAAGGAGTGGCAACAGCGCTTCACCAAGCTCCGTGTAGCGGCTCGCGACGTCGAACACGGGCACCTTCGCGGAGGCCAGGGCATCGGCAAAGATGCTCACGATCCTGGACCGCATCGTCTCGGCGAACTCGTCGACCCGGAAGTTCTGGTCGGATCCGGCGACTTCCTTCAGGAACAGTTTCGGGTCGACGATCCTGAAGTCATACGTGCCGAACGCACGCGCCCTGACGATCCCCAGGTCGTCGTCTCGCATCATGATCGGGTTGGCCGTGCCCCACTTGTTGCCGGTGAAGAGCCGGGTGTTCAGGTAGTAGACGTCGGCCTTGAACGGCGAGTTGAAGCCGTACTTCCAGGATTTGAGCTTGGTGAGCACCGGAATGTTGTCGGTCGTCAGCGTGTGCTTTCCGGGGCCGAACGTGTCGCCGAACTCGCCGAGATAGACGAACTGTACCGTCTGCGACTCGCGCACGATGAGCTGCGCGCCGTTCTTGATCGCCTTGTCTTCGTCGGGATACCGGAACGACAGCGTGTCGCGCGAATCGTCGGTCCACTCGATGACCTCGAGCAGCTCGCCCTTGATGAAATCCATCAATCCCATGTCTATCTCCTGAAGTCCGAAACCTGAA
>DATLXP010000246.1:0-4028 GCA_035575695.1 Vicinamibacterales bacterium | reverse complement strand
ATAGACCTGATGCAGCTGGTCCGTGTCATCGAGGTCGGAGTGGACGTGGACGGCGACAGATCGCGGTGGGGCGATCTCGACCCGAGCCGGATTTTCCACTTCGGGAACTCGGCTGGAGCCATGCACGGCACGATGTTTCTGGCTCTCGAGCCGAGTGTCTACGCCGCGGTTGAGAGTGTTCCCGGGGGAATGTCCCCCGAGCATGCACGATGGTCCCCCGTCCGTCGACCCATCCTGGGAACCTCTCTGCAATCACGCACCCCATCGCTGATCAACGCTCCCGGTCTCGCAGCGATCGATGGGGTCCCAATCAACGCTCCGCATTTCGATGAGAACAAACCGCTGCGCAACCTCCCGGCGGTGACCAACAGGATTCAGGGCGCTGTGAACATCCAGAAAGCCTTCGAGATGCACGAATGGGGTCAGCAGTCAGGTCAGAATCCGATGGTATGGGCCCCCTATCTTCGAACCAGGCCTTTGCCAGGCCTCGCTGCGAAGCCGGTGCTTTATCTGTTTGCGCAGGGTGATCAACAGGCGAACAATCCGGGTACGACCGCGCTGCTCCGTTCCGGAAACTTGACCGGTTGGGCCGTGCATTACCGCCATGATCTCGCCTTTGCCGTGGACTCCGCGATGCCCAAGAACCCTCATCAGTTTGTCGTGTCGCCCATGCACTCCAACGCCACGTTTCGCGCGATCTCACGTGCCATGCAGGATCAGATCGCGAGCTTCTTCGCCTCCGGCGGCACGACCGTCATCCATCCAAATCCCGCATGGGCGTTCGAAGTCCCGGTTCAAAGACCGCTTTCCGAAAACCTGAACTACATCCGTTAGGCGCCGCTCCGGGCTACGGCGTTCTTTCCCACCAGAACGGCTTCCGCTCGTCGTTCAGAACCTGTTCTTCGGGATCAGCCGGAACGTAAAGTCGACGTGCTGCGCCCCGCCTTCACTCCGCACATGGCCGGCTGTCGGGCGATCGCCCGCCGGCAGCAGCGGGTCGTCGTCAAATACCAGGCCGTCCGCCCAGTAGCGGCGGCCGTCAGGCAGGAAGATGTTGAGATGAATGTGCTCCGGGGTGTTCCGTCGCGGGTACGCGCCCGGGCGGATGGTGCGGAGCTCGAACGACCCGTCCGCGGCGGTGCGCGCCCATCCCTTCAGCCGCCACGAGGCGGCCGCGACCCGGGTCGGTCGTAGTGTCCGTCGCGGTCGGTGTGATACGCGAATACGACCGCCGCTCCGACCGGTGTCCGGTCATCCTCCGCGACGGCACGGCCGTGGACCACCAGCGGATCCCCGGGCTCTGATTGCGGCGCGATCCGAGCCGTGGACGCCAGATGCTTCGGACGATCCCGTTGCGCGCGCTCCAGGGCGGCGATGAATTCCAGATCCTGCGCGTCGGCGCCCTGCGGGTCGAAGCCGCATCGCGCTGCCGCGACAGCAGCCGCCGTGGCCACGATGAATGATCGGCGATTCATTGGCATGCCTCCTTCAGGATCTCGCGGCGGCTATGAGCTTCACGCGGACCTCGCGCGAGATCGCAGGCCCAAGGACGGATCCGCCCACGACACCGTAGTCGTAGCGATCGATCGTGAACTCGGTCTGAAATATCGCGTACGTGCCTTCCTTTGGAACCGAGCGGGCACCTCCATAAGTCGCTTTGATTGTCAGCGGGCGTGTCTTGCCACGGATCGTCATCTGCCCCTGCACGTCGAACCGTCCGTTGCCAAGCGGCGTGACACGCTGTGAGCTGAAGTGGATCTCAGGAAACCGCGCGGCGTCGAAGTACTCGGGCCCCTGCACGGCTTTGTCGCGGTTCGGCGCGCCGGTCTCGATCGAGTCGATGCGAACGCGCCAGTCGACGCGCGACCGATCCGGGTGCTGCTCGTCGAACGCAATCGTGCCGGCGAAATCGTGGAAGCGGCCCTCAACTTCGACGAACCCCCACCTGGTCACCGTGAACGTCACGCGGCTGTGAGCTCTGTCGACGGGCCAGCCGGGCGACGCAGCCGGGATTGAAGGACGAAGCAGCAGGAGCGCCAGAAGTAACGAGGTCATCACCTTCATCGGAGCCTTCTTTCACCGCGCGATAGATCCGTTGCGCGCGTCAATGAATGGACGATCCAGGCGATGACTTGTTAACCGTGCCCTGTCAGCGGAATCGTGGCAGGGCGTCGCGCCAGTTGAGCCACCAGCTCTTGGAGGGAGGGAGATCGAGCCTGGCATACCAATGCCACAGCTGATCGTTGTCACCCTCGGTGATCGCGTTCACGCTGACCGTCGGCGGCGGTGGGAACAGCTGAGCGGCCCGCTCAATGATCGGCCGCCTCGCGGAGACAGGAGACGCAGTCGCCAGCATCAGCAACGTCAGTACATCTCGCGTGCGCGCCGTACGGACCACGACATCGATCGTCTCGCTGCGGACGGCATCGCCGGCGCCGCGCTCGATCGCGCGCACGCCCGTCGCGAACGCCGGCGTCGCGTCGTCGTAGATAGGCACGCCTGGGCGCGTCGCGGGCGTCATGACGCTGGAGGCGCCGGCGGGGACGAGCGATTCCCCCCAGTCGTTCACCATCTGCACCCATCCAGTGTCCACGCGCACGCGCGACGTGCCGTCGGCGTCGACGGACAGATCGAAGATGCAACCGAGATCGATAACGTCGCCCGCGGGGGTCCTGAGCGCAAACCGCCCTGGCGGCGCCCAGACGCGGATGTTGGCGGTGCCACGGTCCAGTACGACGCGGTGCCGCCGGGACGTGGTCTCGGCGACGGTGAGCACGCTTCCAGGTCCGACCCGCATGGTGCCGATGCGCGCGATCGTCACCCGCGCTGACGCGGTCGGGTCGAGCTGCAGCCGCTGGTTCAGCCAGAGTTGCGACGTCACGGACTTCCCCGGCGAGAAGTCCCGCTCAATCGTGAGCGGCCACGCCGCACCTGCCGGCCACGACCACCGCCAGGACCAGAACGCCGACGCGCCTGTCACGAGAAGCGCCAACGTTGCCGCGAGCGCGAGCAGCGGTCTGCTGTACGCGCGGCGCTGCGCCCGCGTTGGTGTGGGCAGCATCAGGGGCCGGCGCGCGGCGTCAAATCGCGCCGGCGCGAGTCTGCGCTCGACTGCCAAGACCTCGGCAGAGGGTTTGGCGGCAGGATCCCAAAGATAGGCATCACGCTCGCGATTGTCTTCGGCCGTCACCGGTCCTCCAGTCGCGCCCGAAGGAGCTTGAATCCGCGGTGGAGATTGACACGAACCGAGTCCGGGGTCAGGCCGCATAGTTCTGCGATCTCTGCCCCCGAGCAGCCTTCGATGAGGCGCAACAGGAGCGTCTCTCGGTAGGCTTCCGGTAGGGCACGAATCACGGCGACGGCCTCGTTCGCCTGCACGGTGATATCCGGGGCATCGCGATTGGCGTGCGTATCTTTCAACTCGACCTCGCACCGCTGCCCGCGAAAATGGTCGACCGCACGGCGCCGCGCGAGCGCGGCAATCCAGCCGCCAAACGCCGCCGGCTCGCGCAGCGTGCCAATCATCGTCCAGGCCTTCAAGAAGACTTCCTGGGCGAGGTCGGGCGCGACGTCCGGGGGGACGCGGGCAAGCAGAATCGCGTGGACGAATCGTGCAAATCGCGCGTACAGCGCATCGAATGCCTCTCGATCCCCGTGCTGCGCGGCGATGACGATCGGGATGTGGTCCTCGACGGTCCGATCCGCCTGAGCTACGGTCAGAGGTCCCCCTTCGGTTTGAAGCTGACGTTCGCGGCCCTGCGGCGCGGTCCCAAACCCCATGACGCAGCGACGAGGATAAATGTTAACTGGAGGCCATGAATTAGCGCGCTTCCCACCAGAACGGCTTCCGCGTGCGCGTGTCATTGCCGATCTCGTTCAGCGTCTTCCCGTCGTAGAGCCGGCCGTTCAGCATCACCATCCCGATCGTTTCGGAATGGCGGATGTTCTCGACCGGGCTCTTGTCCAGAATCACGAGATCCGCGAGCTTGCCCTTCTCGAGCGACCCTATCTCGCCATCGAGACCGAGA
>DATLXP010000245.1:0-2829 GCA_035575695.1 Vicinamibacterales bacterium | reverse complement strand
TGCTTGCGCCTCTGGGGTGTTGATCTGTTCCTTGACGGGTGTATCGAAGCGTCCGTTGAAGAACATCGCGTGATCATGGCAGCCCGCGCACCACTTCGACGGCTGCGTGCCGACGACGTCCTGCATGTACTCGATCGACTTCCGGTACCACTGGTTGTTGAAGGAGGAGAAGTGGTGCATGGAGGACTTCCACTCCTGATAGATCTCCGTGTGGCAGCGTCCGCAGGTTTCGCTCGTCAGAAAGAACTTCGCCGGGATGATGCCGCCGACGTTGGTCTGTGAGGATGAGGGGAAGAAGGGGCTATGCGGACCGGCCCCCTCACCCTCCATGCTCAGCGGGGGCTCAAGCGGGTTCTCGATGCGATAGGCCGCCGAGCGGGCTGCCGGTGCCTTCCAGGCCGCGACACTCGCGACGATGAAGGCGAGCGCGACGACCATCAATGCGGGACCGAGCAGGCTCCGCTGCCGGGTGGCCGGCGACGAGAAGATGGCCGCCCCGAACCCCAGTGCGGTCACGACACCGGCAACGACGTGCGCGTTCAGCAGCCATTGGAACTGCCGTGTGGCGCCCGTGAAGAGCAGCACGACTCCTAGAGCCGCGGCGATTGTGGCGACGGCGGCGAGGACCCGGAACATGACGCCGCGCGGGAGGCCCGAGCGGCGGACGAGCCACAGGCACCAGAGCACGAGGGCGACGCCGCCGATGGCATGCGCGGCGACGTTGACGAAGTAGAACAGCGTGGGATCGGCGCGTGCGGCGAGGTACGCGCTGTTCAGGAGGAGGAGGATGAATGCAGCAGCGAGCAGGCGTGACCGTCCTTTTAATGACTCGTCGGATGAGAGGATCTTACCGATTATTTGCCCGCGCCGCTCACGCCGGCAGCCGCGACGCCTCCGACCTTGCCGGCGGTCGTCATCCTGCTGGCGCGCTCAGGAGCCGGGTGGGTGCTCTGCCGCGGGAAAAAGTGGCAACCTCCTGAAGGGGACAGCCACCTTTAGGAAAAGTGGCAACCCAGTAAAGGGGACAGCCACCTTAGAACGGCAGCGCGTGGATTTCCGCGGGAGCACGAGTCCCGTCCGGCAGGTCGATGTCCACACGGATCCCGGGGAGCGCGAAGTCGCGGTGCACGTACCCGAGAGCGAGCGGCCGGCCCAGACGCCACGAATGCACGACGGTCGTGAGAAACCCGATCTCCCGCGCGGCTGAATGCAGCAGCGCCCCCGCGATGGGAGTCGCGGCGTCGACCGCCATTTCGATGCCGACCAGCTTCCTGGCGACGCGTCCACCCCCCCGGTGCAGCACCCGCACGATGACCTCCTGGCCTGGATAGCACCCCTTGGTCATGCTGATGGCGCGGGATTCGATCCCGGCCTCGAGCGGGATCGTCGCGTCGGTCATGTCCACGAGAAACCGCGGAACACCCTCCTCCACGCGCACCACCTCGAGCGTGTCGAGGGCGGCACGGCCCGCCCCTGTCGCCTCCACCGAGGCGATGACGTCCTGGAGGCGAGCTGACACGGTGATCACTTCGACGCCGTCGATGCCAAAGGCGCGGCTCGGCAGGACGCTATCGACCTGGCCATGACGAAGCGAGTGGACCGCCTCGTCCGCCGACGGGCCGTACACGCCGATCTGAATCGTGGAATCGGTCACGTCTTCCACCTGAACGTCTTCGCTGAACACGAATTGTTCGAGACGATCACGGATGGCCGCCGTCAGCGGTCGCGGCAGCGTGACGATCACGTCATCGCCCACTTCATAGACGTGCATGTCGGAGATCATCCGTCCCTGCGCCGTCAACAGCGCTGCGTAGACGCCCGTGCCAGGCGCCAGCGACTCGATGTCGTTGGTGAGGAGCCCGTGCAGGTACGACCTGCGGTCGTGACCGCTCAGGCGAAGCCGCCCGAGGTCCTCCCGTTCCACCCACGCGGCACTGTCGCGCAGGGCCCTGTACTGATCGAATGAAGACATAACGCCGACGACGGCAACCTCGGTTCGGAGTTATTCTCAGAGGATGCCGTTCTTCCTCAATTGTACTGCTGCGCTGATTGTCGTCCTCTCGGCCGTCACGCCCGCTGGCGCCCAGCCGACGACCCCGCCGCCGGGCGACGGTACCGCCGAGTTTGTCCTCTTTGCGGGTGGCCGGCAGATCGGGCGCGAACGCGTCACGGTGGCGAAGTCCGGCGGCAACTGGATCATCACGTCCACAGGGCGGCACGGGGCCCCGGTCGACGTCACGATCGACCGCTTCGAAATGAAATACACCCCCGACTGGCAGCCGATCGAACTGGCGATCGACGCGTCGGTCGGCAGCCGTGCGCTCGGCCTCAGAACGTCTTTCGGCATGACGACGGCGGTGAACGAGATCTCCCAGGGCACCCTCACCAACTCGAAGACCGATCAGATCACCGCGCGCACGGTCGTGCTCCCGAACGGCTTCTTCGGTGCGTACGAGGCCCTGGCGGCGCGCCTCGTGTCCGCGACGGCCGGCACAGAGATTCCCGTGTATGTCGCACCGCAAACGGAGATCAAGGCGCAGGTGACAGGGATCACGACTGAACAACTGCAGGCGGGCGTCAGCACCATCAGCACGCGGGTGTACGAGCTGCTGATTCAGAACCCCGACGGCCCGCTCGTGGCAAAAGTGGCCGTCGACGCGCGCGGACGTCTGGCCAGGATCGATATCGTCGCGGCAGGCCTCAGCGTCGTGCGCTCGGATCTCGCGTCAGTCGCCGTCCGCCAACAGGTCACCCGAAACGCGACCGACGCGGACGTCATGATTCCGGCGTACGGATTCAACATCGCCGGGACCGTCACGATGCCCACGC
>DATLXP010000244.1:0-9672 GCA_035575695.1 Vicinamibacterales bacterium | reverse complement strand
CCGGCTTCACCTTCTCGGCGTTCGAGCAGGAGCGCCAGGCGGATTTCGTGACGAAGATCGACCACTCCTTCAACGCGGGCAACAGCGCCTTCATCCGCTACTCGAAGGGGTACCAGAACACCAACTGCGACCAGGTCAACGACGGCCAACCACCGTTTCCCGGTGCTCCCTGCCTCGTCAACACCCAGCGCAGCCCGTACAACTACGCGGCCAACTACCGGTGGAGCCCCGCAGGCGGCATCGTCAACGAGCTCGTCGTGGGCCAGAACCACTTCACCTTCGACTTCGCGAACCCCAGCGCCGACCCGAGCCGTCCTACGTTCACGACGCCTGTCACGGTCTTCGCCAACTACACGGTGGGCAACCTGCGGACCGTCGACACGATCCAGATCGTGGACAACCTGAGCTGGCAGCGGGGCGCTCACGGCCTCCGCTTCGGTACCAATCTCCGGTTCCAGACGCACAAGGACGTCCGGGGATCAGTGGCCGGGTTGAACGCCGCGCCCATCGTCAATTTCAGCGCCGGCGTCAACACGGTGGACGCGGCGACTTTCGGCATCCCGTCGAGCATCAACCCGGCCTTCGATCTGCCCGCGCTGCAGTCGCACATCAACTTCCTCCTCGGCCGCGTCGGAAGCCTCAGCCAGGGGTTCGTCCAGCAGGGCACCGGCTACGGCCCTGGCGGCACGACGTTCAACTTCGACGCCGAGTATCCGGAGCTCGACTTCTACGCGCAGGACACCTGGAAGCCCCGCTCGAACGTCACCGTCGACCTCGGGCTCCGCTATGAGGCCAAGCTCTCCCCGCGTAACCCCGAGAACCTGATCCGGCGGCCGAACCAGAGCCTCGCGGTTGGCAACGCGCCCAGCAACACGCTCCGCTGGGAACAGGGGAAACTCTACGAGGACGACTGGAACAACTTCGCGCCGTCTGTCGGCGTGGCCTGGGATCCGCGGGGGGATGGCCGCAGCGTCCTGCGCGGCAATTACCGCCTGGCGTACGACCGGATCAATACGTTCGTCCTGTCGTCGAATATTTTCCAGAGCATCCCGGGCATCACCACGGGCGTCGTCAATACCGCATTCGGACAGGCCGGCGGACGTCTCCGTGATGGGCTTCCGGCGCTGCAGCCGACGGTGTCGCCCGCTGACTTCCTCCAGCCCCCCGCGGTCAGCAACAACAGCAGCCGCGTCGTCGATCCGAACTTCCAGACGCCCATCACGCACGGGTGGGCGCTCTCCTACCAGCGCCAGTTGTTCAAGAGGTCGCTCTTCGAGATCGCCTACGTGGGCCGCCGCGCGGAACATCTCTTCGGCGCCTACAACGTCAACCAGGCGGAGATCTTCGACAACGGGTTTCTCGATGCGTTCAATATCGTCCAGGCGGGCGGGCAGAGCGCCCTGATCAACCAGCTGCTGACGCCGGACACGCGGCGCCGGGTCGATGAGACCGGTTCGGAGATGGTGCGCCGGCTGTTCGACTCGACGCTCACCCTGAACTCGGTGGCGGGGCTCGCGTCGGCGCTCGCCACGCGCGTCGAAGGGGGGCGGACGATCGCCGAACTGTCGGGTCTGGGCCCCTACTTCTTCTATCCGTATCCCCAGTTTCTCGGCGGCGTCAACGTCATCGACTCGGAGGACTACTCGAGGTACCACGCGCTCGAGATGAAACTCGAGCGGCGCTTCTCCGACGGCTTCAGCTACCTGCTCGGCTACACGCTCGCGCGTTCGAAGGACACGCGGTCGTATGACCCGACCTTCACCGTGGTCAGCACTGGCTTCAACCAGTCCGCGTCGAGCACCCCGTTCGACATCTTCAACCGCGACCTGAACTTCGCGCTGTCGGACTTCGACCGCACGCACGTCGTTCAGGCGCAGGGCGTGTGGGAGCTGCCGTTCGGCCAGGGCCGCCGGTTTGGCGGTTCAGTGAGCAAGCTGACCGACGTGCTCATCGGCGGGTGGACAGTCTCGGGGCAGTTCGTCGGGCAGAGCGGACGTCCGATGACGGTGTACGGCGGTTCGAACACCTTGTCGAACGTCGTCCAGACCCCCGCCAACTGCACGGGGTGCTCGCCGAAGTTCGGCGAGATTCATGACGAAGGTGGACTCGTGTGGTATTTCACGCCCGAAGAGCGCGCGAAATTCACGACACCGGGGCCGGGTGAGTTCGGCAACACCGGACGGAACTTCTTCCGCGGGCCCGGCAGCTACTTCGTGAACCTGTCGCTCGCGAAGCGGACGAAGATCACCGGCTCGCAGATTCTCGAGTTCCGCGCCGACAGCACCAACGTGACGAATCACGCGGTGTGGGGCTTCCCGACGCTCGTCAGCACTTTCACGACGTTCGGCCGCAACCGCACGCCGATCGGCAATAACGCGAGGAAAGTGATGCTCGGGGTGAAGTACTACTTCTGACGCTTGACAGCTTCCGGCTTCCAGCCTCCCAGCTTCCGGCTCACAGCTGGAGGCTGGGAGCTGGAGGCTGGCTCCCTCTGCCCGCTGCCCCCCCCCGCACCCTTTCGGCCATCAACCTCTCAATCACGCCGACTCCATCAGCCGACGCGCGAGAAATTCTCGTAATATGCCGCCCAAGGAGTCACCCGTGAGAATCGCCCGCATCGCCGCGCTGACATTCGCCCTCGCCTCACGCGTTGAGGCGCAAGCACCCGCGTCCGTCGAATCGATCCAGACGAAGCCTGAACGGACGAATTTCGAACAGACGAGCACATACGAGGACGTCACCGCGTTCCTCAATGCGCTGGCGCTCGGGGCGCCTAAACGGATTCACGTGCGGGCGTTCGGCACCACCAGCGAAAACCGCGCCCTGCCGCTCGTCGTCGTTGGCGCCCCGTCAGCATCGCCGGAGGCTGTCCGGAAGACCGGCAAGATCCGCGTCTACATCCAGGGGAACATCCACGCGGGGGAAGTGGAAGGCAAGGAGTCCGCGCAGATGCTGTTGCGGGACCTGGCTGCCGGCAAGCACGACGACTGGCTCAAGACGATGGTGTTTCTCGTCGCACCGATCTACAACGCCGATGGCAACGAGCGCGTCAGCCTGACCAGTCGAGGCCGGCAGCACGGTCCGATCGGTGGCCAGGGGCAGCGGCCGAACGCGCAGGGGCTCGACCTCAATCGCGACCACATGAAGCTCGACTCACCGGAGGCGAAGGCCGTGGTGAAGTTGATGACCGAGTACGACCCGCACGTGTCGATCGATCTCCACACGACCAACGGCACCAGGCACGCCTATCACCTGACCTATTCGCCGCCGCTGAATCCCGCGACGGACCCGGCCATCGTCGACCTGCTGCGCAAGGAGTGGTTCCCCGCCGTCACCAAGTCCATTCGGGACAAGCACGGCTGGCATTACTACTACTACGGCAACCTGGAGGGAGGACGCGGCAGCGAGGAGCGTGCGTGGCGTTCGTTCGACCACCGTCCGCGGTTCAACAATAACTACATCGGTCTGCGCAACCGTTTCGCGCTGCTCAGCGAAGCGTACGCCTACGCCACCTTCAAGGACAGGATCGTCGCGACCAGCCGTTTCGTCGAGGAGAGCCTTCACTTCGTCGCGTCCCACGCCCGCCAGATTCGCGGCATCGTCGAGCGCTCGGACAAGACACGCCTCATCGGATCGCAGTTGTCTGTGAGGGCGAAACTCGCGAAGAGCGCAGACTCGGTCGAGATCCTGCTCGGCGAGGTGAGTGAAGAGAAGCATCCGAAGGACGGTCACATCATGGACCTTCGCAAGGACGTGATGCGTCCCGAACAGATGCCGGAGTACGGCGTTTTCGAGAGCACCGAAACCGAGCGGGTGCCGACGTTCTACTTCGTCCCTCCCGGGCTACCCGAGGTCGCCGAACGCCTCAACGCTCACGGCATCAGGGCCACGTTTCTCACGCAGGCCACGACGATGAACGTCCAGGAGTTCCAGATCGACGGCAACACGCAGGCGGCGAGCGCCTTCCAGAATCACCGCGAGCGCACCCTGACGGGCAAGTGGGTGCCGGCGCGCCGGAAGCTCGAAGCCGGATCGCTCGTGATCCCGATGAACCAGCCGCTCGCCAGGCTGGCGTTCTACCTGATCGAGCCGAGATCAGACGATGGTCTGGCGAACTGGAACTTCCTGGATGCCGCTCTTGGTGCGGAGGCGAAGATTTATCCGATTGTCCGGAGCGTCAGGTGACTTGCGTTCGAAGTGCTGAGTGCTACGTTACGTGCTTGGCCATTTCGGAGACGGTGACGAAGCGGGCGGCCGGAGACGGCGCGAGCGCGCGGAGGATGGCGGCGGCCACCGGTTCGGGGAGTGTTGGCTGGATGGAGCGGGGGTCGGCCGGTGTTCCGGCGAGCATGTCGCCCAGCAGCTCCGCCATGGACGACCCGTCGTACGGCGGCGTTCCGGTTGCCATCTCGTAGGCGAGTGTGCCGATGGTGAAGACGTCGGAGCGTGCGTCGATCGCTCCGCCCGTCAGCAGTTCAGGGGCGATGTAGCGCAGCTCGATGTCGTCGAGCGCCACGCCACGGAGCGTGCGCTCGTTCAGTGTCGCGAGCAGATCCTGCGCGCGCCAGATCCCTCCCGTGGAAATCATCAACCGTTCCCCGTCTTCGACCGCATCCCCGTCGCCAGGCTCGGGCTCGCGGATCCGCATGATGGCGGGATTCAGGCCGCAGAGCAGCGCCTTGCGCCGGTGCAGCACGCGGGCGGCCTCTAGCAGCTGGACGAGCAGCGGACGAAGTCGCGCCCATGGGATCGCGCCGTGTGCCTGCAGCAGGTGGCGCAGGCTGGACCCCTGGATGAAGTCCGTCACGAGATAGACGAAATCCGGCTCTTCGCCGTAGTCGCGTACCTGGATGATGGAGGGATGGGCGACCTGCAGCGACCTGGCCTCCCGGAGAAAGCGCTCGCGCGCTGCAATCCAGTTCGGCGCGCTCGACTGGAGCATGCGGATGGCCACCGGGTGTCCGAGCGCGCGGTGGATGCCCCGGAACACTTCGCTGCCAAGCCGTCCCGGCCCCACCAGCTCGCCAACCTGATAGGTCCCCGACAGCTGCGCGACCGGCGTCGGCGGGCCGGCGTGGCCGGCTCCTGTTTCCACCTCGGGCTTTTGAGCCGCGAACGCTGCCCCGAATTCCGACATCGTCTGCCACCTGTCGGCGGGTGTCTTCTCAAGGCCGCGGGCGACCGCGTCGTCCAGCCAGCGTGGCACCTCCGGACGCAGGCTTCGCAGGCGCGGCGCCGTCTCGGTCAGCTGCGCCGTCACGGTGTCGGCGGTACTCGACGCGAGGAACGGCACACGCCCGGTGATCATCTCGAAGAGAACGACCGCGAGGCTGTAGACGTCCGAACGGGCATCGACGTCACGGCCCGTCAGCTGTTCCGGGGCCGCGTAGGTCACGGTGCCGACGAACTGGTGTGCATCGGTGAGGCGCCGGGTGTCTGTTGATTGCCGGAGGTTGGCCACCCCGAAATCCACGATCTTGTAAACGCGCTCAGCGCCCGGGTAGTCGTGGGCGACGATATTGGCCGGTTTGACATCGCGATGCACGATGCCGTTGGCATGCGCCAGGTGCAGGGCGGCGCAGAGCGGCGGCATGATGCGCTGCGCGTCGGCGGGATCGAGACGGCCGCGCGTGGCAAACTCGTCGCGAAGGCTTGGGCCGCTCAGCAGCTCCATCACGAGGTAGGGCTGGCCGTCCGGCGGCATGTCGAAATCGAATATCGCCACGACCGCTGGATGGCGAAGGCTGGCGGCGACCCGGCTCTCCCGGAGGAAACGCTCCCGGGCCGAGCGGTTCGTGAGATCCGGGAGAACGATCTTGATGGCGACGTCGTCGCCGAGCAGCGTCCGCCGGGCGTGATACACCGCCCCCATGCCACCCTCTGCCAGCAGGGCGAGAATTTCGTATCTGTTGTCGATGATGTCGCCGGGTGACAGCACGGACGACATTAGAACACGTGGAACGTGCGCTATTTTTCTGAGCTGGATCCGCCGGGTTTCTGGCTGCCCATCCGGTCATCCGTGCTGGGTTTCTCGCTGCCCATGCCTTCCTTGCCGGACTTTCCCGCGCCGGCGTTGCCCCCGCCGCCGCCCTCAGTTTCGTCGCGTCGCTTCTTGTCCTTCGCCTGGTCTTTCTGATCTGCCATGGTCCCTGTCTCCTTTTGTGCGTGGCGCGACCGTCGCCTTCCGATGTTACTACCGGAAGATGCCCTTCAGCTTCCGCCCGAGGCCACCCAAGAAGCCCTCCACCGAACGCCGGACGCGCTGTTTGATGGTGCCCCGGTGGATCGGGCACAGACGACCTGGGGAAGGGTCCCCCTCCTTGAGATACTCGGTGTAGACCGGGCAGGCCTCCACCGGGCGGAGGTACGACACGGCGCAGAGCTGTTCGTCGCGCAACCCGGCCGGTACGTCGAACGCCTTCGGCGGACGACGGCGCGATGCGCGGCGCATGAAGTCGGACCAGATCGGCAGCGCGTACCGCGCGCCATAGGCCTCGCGCCCGATGGTCTTCGGCTGGTCGAATCCAACCCAGACGCCCACAACGACCGAGGATGAGAAGCCGACGAACCAGGCGTCCTTGAAATCGTCGGTCGTACCTGTCTTGCCGGCGACCGGAAAACGGACGGTGTTCCGGGCGACGGATGCGGTGCCGCGGTCCACGACATCCGACAACATCGACACCATCTGGTACGCGGACGGCGCCGTGATCACGCGCTCGCGCTCGACGGCGTTCTGCGACGCCGTGACCCCGTCGGCGTTGACCACCTTGACGATCGACCGCGGGCGCACGGCAAACCCGCCATTCGGGAACGCGGAGAACGCCGCCGTCAGGTCGAGCGGCGTGACGAGGCCGGTGCCAAGCGAGAGAGACGGGACGTCAGGGAGGTCTTGCATCCCCATGTCGGAAGCAAGGCGCAGCACCGGCTTCGATCCCATGCGCTGCTGCAGCGCACTCGCCGCCCGGTTATTCGACTCCAGCACGGCGGCGCGGATCGTGAGCTCGTCGGGCGTCTCGCCGCTCGAATTCCGCGGCGCCCATTCTTCTTTCCCCTGCGGCGCGATGGTGGCGAGCCCCTTGAGCACGGACAGGGGCGAGTACCCATTGTCGAGCGCGGCGGCGTACAGGAACGGCTTGAACGCGGATCCGGGCTGCCGCCGGCTGCGCGTCGCGCGGTTGAACTGCGACGTCCGGAAGTCGCGCCCGCCAACCACCGCCAGCACGTCGCCTGTTTCAGGGTCGATCGCCACGAGCGCCGCCTGCAGGTCATCGTCGAAGCGACGGAGGCCCTCAGCAACAGCGCGCTCCCCCGCTTCCTGCAGCTCGGGCACCAACGTCGTGTGCACTTCCCAGTCGGGCGGGTGGTCGCCGCCGAACTGGTCGCGGAACTGCTGCCGCAGGTGCTCTTTCGCGTAACCGCCGCGCGGGTCGACCGCGCCGGGATACGGGCGCACGTTGATCTTCGACCGGCGCGCCGCCCGCTCCTGTTCCTCCGTGATGAACCCCTCCTGGCGCATGCGGCTGAGGACGACATGACTGCGTTCGAGGGCGCCATCGAGGTTCGACCACGGCGACAACGCCGAGGGGGCTCGCGCCAGCCCGGCGATGAGCGCGGCTTCAGCGAGCGACACGTTCTTCGCCGGCTTCGCGAACAGCAGGCGCGACATCGTCTCGACGCCGTAGACGCCGGCGCTCAGGTAGATCCTGTTGAGATAGAGCTCGAGGACCTGATCCTTGCTGAGCTCCGAATCGATGATCAGCGCGAGCACGGCTTCGCGGATCTTGCGACCGTACGTCTTCTGATTCGAGAGAAACAGCGTGCGCGCAAGCTGCTGGGTCAGGGTGCTGCCCCCCTGGACCGAGTCCGAGCGCACGTTGCGCATGATCGCCCGCCCGAGGGCGATCGGATCCACGCCGAGGTGCGTATAGAAACGGTGGTCCTCGACCGCCACGAAGGCATTGCGCAAGTGCGGCTGGATCTCGCCGAGCGGGACGTCTCGACGATGCTCGTCGAGGCGGAACCAGCGGCGCCCGTCGGCGGCCATGAACCAGGTGTCGCCAACGCCGCGGCGCAGCTTGTAGACGGCGTACGTCTGCCGCAACGTCCACGTGACGGCGATCACGGTGCCGACAACGAGCAGCCCGAAGATGACGACGGCGATCCGGTCGCGCCAGCGCGTCATGGACGACGGTCGAAGTGAAGCCAGAGCGAGAGCATGGTGTAGTAGACCGGGAAAAACAGCGAGATGACCAGGAGCGTCCGAGGGACGTGCGGCAGCATGTACAGAACCACCAGCATCATGATGGCCCAGATCGCGCCGAGCAGCACGGTGGTGCGCTGCAGCACCGGGGTTCTCGACGGGTAGACGTATCCGATACGCACGAAGACCATGGCGACGAGTACCAGGAGGAGCACGGCGTTGAAGGCCGGGGGCGTGCCGGCCGCGTGAAGGTACAACGCCACGATGTTCCAGTAGGAGGGAAAGCCTGTGAAATAGTGGTCGTCGGTCTTCGCATCGAGCGACGCGAACCCGTAGGCGCTACTGAGGAGGACGGCCGCCGCGACCCCGAACCCCCACCCGTCCGGCAGGTGACCCGCGCGGACCAGGATGAGCAGGGGCACGAAGACGAAGGTCAGGTAGTCGACGATATCGTCGAGACGGGCTCCGTCGAACCCGGGTGTGCGCTCCTTGACGCGCGCCCACCGCGCGAGGACGCCGTCGGTCGCGTCGACGAGGGTGCTGGCCACCAGAAGGAGAAACGCGTCCCGGTAGCGGTCCTGGAAGGTGACCAGGACGGCCGCGAACGCGAGAACCGCCCCTGAGCCGGTGTACGCGTGGACAAGCCACGGCAGTGGTGAGAATTTCAACGGCGTGTCGTTTACTGGTGGCATCGCACGATAAGCCATCTGAGCACATTCCATTCCACCGCGGCGTGACAGAATACGGCTCGCATGAACCGGAGTTCCAGACTCGGTCTCGACAACGCTCCCACATCCGCTTTCGTCGTGGCGGCGATCCTCGCCGTCACGGTCCTGTATAGCATTCTGCAGATCGGGTTCGTTCGGCCGTATCTTGCGGTCGATCCCACGCCGAACCTCGCCAGGGCCCCGGCAGCGGCCGCCGCGGGAGGGCCCGCGCTCGTGCAATGGAAAGCGCGGTACCACGCCGGGCTCCCCGACCGCCCGATGTGGTCACAGGATCCGGGAGGATGGGCGCACGCGCATCTCGGCATGATCGTGCAGATCGTCGTCTTCACGGGGGCCGCGCTCGTCCTCTTCCTGCTTCGCAGCAGCGACCTGACTGCCGCGCTGTCGGTGCTCGCCCTTGCGCTCAGCGGCGCCGCGGGAGGCGGACCCCTGCTGGGAGCCGAAGGGGCGATCCCTCTCATCGGACCGGTCTTGACGGTCTTTGGATGGATAGCAGGTCCACTCGCGTTTCCGGTCATCGCACTCGCGATCCTCTATTTCCCCTCCAAGTCACCGCTCCTCGATCGGTACCCTGCGCTGCATGCCGTGCCGCTCGCCGCGGCAGTGCCGATGCTCGTGCCCGCGATCGGCACGGCGCTGTATCTCTGCGGCGTCGACCGGGCGGCCGGCCTGGCGCAATGGGACGCGATGCATCCCGAAGTGTTCTATTCGTCATTCGCCGCTGCGCTCGGACTCAACGTAGCG
>DATLXP010000243.1:0-11244 GCA_035575695.1 Vicinamibacterales bacterium | reverse complement strand
GATCAAATCTGAGGTTCAGATTAGAAAATCATTTATAGCGCTCTTGGATAAACTCAATATACACAGCGACAGCGACGATAAGCTTGACGACTCTAAGTGGTTTGTCCTTGACGAGCCTGAGCTCAGGCGCGTTTCAGGACGACTATCGACGCGCGGAAGCGGATCGCGGCTATCTCAGCGTCACGAATAAAAAAACCTAAAATAGTCTCCTTCCTGCTCCACCCCGATACTCGTCATCGGGTGACTTCCTTCCCACGTCTTTCCTCGGGTTCCGCCCGTGTGGTGCGCTAGCCATGCGGTGGCGGTGGCTCTGCTGGTGGCAACCTCCGGCGCTGTTAGCGCGGGTGATTGTCAATCAGGTGTCGGATACGTCCGTCTCGATTCAGGGCGTGCTCTGGTCGAGCCGTGGACCGTGGCTGACGCTGAAGGAGTGCGCGCTGCTGCGGGCGGGCGCGCCTCCGCTGCCGATCGACGGGGATACCGTCATCCATCGGGATCAGGTGGCCTTTCTCCAGGTGCTCCGCTGATGGCGATTGTCAGCTCGTTTGGATCGCTCCAGCGGGTCGTCACGAATCAGCCGATGTGGCACACGGCGAGCGGGTCCGTGGCGCTCTACGGCTCGAGCCAGACGTATGCGGCCATCTATCGCACGCAGCCGAACGTCCGCACGTGCGTGGATTTTCTCGCGCGGAACGTCGCGCAGCTGGGCCTGCATGTCTATCGCGCTGTGTCGGATACAGATCGCGTCCGCCTCCGTGAGCATGATCTCGCGCAGTGGTTTCGGGCGCCGAATCCGGCGACGACACGGTATCGCCTGGTCGAATCGCTGATACAGGACTTGGCCGTCTATTTAAATGCGTATTGGGCGAAGGTGCGTGAGGACGACCGCATCAACCTCGTGCGGTTGCCACCCGATCAGATGCGCGTCGAGGGCGCGCTACTGCCATCGGCGTTTCTCTGGACGGCGCCCGATGGTGTGGAGCGCCGATACGCGCCAGCCGACGTGGTGCATTTCGGCGGCTACGATCCAGGCAACCCGCTCATGGGGCTGTCGCCGCTCGAAACCTTGCGGCGCGTGCTGGCTGAAGAAGCCGCGGCCAGCGATCAGCGGCAGCACTTCTGGGCGAACGCGGCGCGCATCGGGGGCGTGATTACGGTGGACGCTAATGGTCCGCAATACAGCCCTGATCAGCTCTCGGCCTTCCGTCAGCAGTGGCAGGACGCGTATGCCGGCGCAGCGAACACAGAGAAGACGGCCGTGCTGCCGAAGGGCATGAATTTTGAGGCGGCGACGTTCTCTGCGAAGGACTCCGAGTTCATCGAATCGCGGAAATTGAACCGCGAAGAAGTCGCCGCGGCGTATCACATCCCGCTGCCGATGGTCGGGATTCTCGATCACGCGACGTACAGCAACATCAAAGAGCAGCACAAGCATCTCTACCAGGACTGCCTCGGGCCGTGGCTGGTGATGATCGAGGAAGAGATCGAGCGGCAACTGCTCCCAGACTGCGACGACACGGACGGCGTGTATGTCGAGTTCAACATCGCGGAGAAGCTGAAAGGTTCCTTCGAGGAACAGGCGTCGTCGCTCCAGGTGTCCGTGGGCCGTCCAGTCATGACGGTGAACGAAGGCCGCGCGCGCCTGAACCTGCCGCGGGATACCGATCCCAACTCCGACAAGATCGCGGAAGTGTCGCCGGGCCAAGGCCGCACGTTTGGCGGCGTGATCGACGCGGATGGAGTTGAGGACGACGCGAGTGATGCTGGCGCGACAGGCGCGGTAGCGCCAGACGCAACGCCGGACGGCACGACAGCGAAAGAGAACCAGGCCATTTTTGGATACCACCTGCAGTATGGCGTGGCGAAGCTGGGCGATGCGCGCAGGAATCTCAATCTGCCGTCTGATCCTAAGACTGACGACATGACTGTGCCGGAGTATTTCAACTCTCTCGGTATCGGCATAAAGTCGCGCGGAACACCTTCCTCCGGCGGAGACGACGACGCATGAGCGCCCACTACGAGCACTTGCTGAGCTTTTGCCTGTCGCATCCGTGGGCGGTTGAACCGCAGATGCTCGCCACGATTGCGCGTGTTCTGGGGCAGCGGATCGCGGGCCATCGGATGCGCGCCGAGGATCTGTCGGCCGCGATTGCGAGCCGCCGCGCGTTGCCGCAGCCAGCAGCCGGGGCCGTGGCGGTGATTCCGATGTATGGCGTGCTGGCGCCTCGGGCGAATCTGCTGACCGAGACGAGCGGCATGACGAGCTACGACGTGCTCGCGGCGCAGGTGCGCGAGATGGTCAAGACGGACTCCATCAAGACGATCGTGCTGGACGTGGATTCGCCGGGCGGCTCGGTGGCCGGGGCGACGGAGCTCGTGCGGGAAATCATCGCGGCGCGTGCCAAGAAGCCGATTGTGGCGGTCGCGCAATACACGATGGCGTCCGCGGCCTACTGGGTGGCCTCAGCGGCGACGGAGATCGTCGCGGCGCCCTCGGCGCAGATCGGGTCCATTGGGGTGTTCACCATCCATGAGGACTTGTCGAAGGCGCTCGAAGCTGAAGGGATCACGCGAACGTATATCACGGCCGGCAAATACAAGGTGGACTCCAACGAAACGCAGCCCTTAGCAGGCGATGCGAAGGCGCGGCTTCAGCGGATGTGTGACGACTCGCTGGCGCTGTTCCATGCGGACATTGCGAAGGGCCGCGGCGTGGCGATTGACAAGGTGCGCGCGGACTTTGGAGAGGGCGCGGTGCTGAGCGCGTCGGAGGCGTTGTCGGCCGGGATGGTGGATCGGATTGCCACGCTGGACGAAACGGTGCGGCGCGTGTCTACCGGCTCGTGGTCGCGTGGCGCGGCGGCGGCGGTGAGTGAGCCTGCGCTGGTGGAAGGGGTGCCCGATCGTCTCCGGCGGGCGCGTGAAGTTGAGCACGCACTTCTGGAGATGAATCTGTAACGAACTTCGCAAACGAGAGGAACGAGCATCATGAAGAGAAACAAACTGGTAGCAGAAAAGGAGCAGGCCCAGAGCAAGCTAAAGGTTCTGCTGGACACGGTGAAGGCTGAAGATCATCGGGAGTTCACTGCCGAGGAGCGCGTCTCTGTGGAGTCTCATCTCGCTGAGATGAAAGATGTGCAGGGCCAGATCGACCGTCTCGATGGCGACATGGCGCTGCGCGCGGAGATCAACGCGATGGCTGGCGGCGTGGCACCTGCGGCACCTGCGGCGCAGCATCCGAACAGCGGTCGTAAGCTCTCGATGGGCGAGCAGTTCGTCGCGTCGGATACCGGCCAGTGGTTCCAGAAGACGGCCGGGGCCAGCCGCGGCGCGGCGTGGCGCTCGCCGTCGAGTGAACTGTCGGCAGCAACCCTCACGGAAGACGCGGCGTCTGGCGGCTCGCTGGTCGTGTCGGATTACCGTCCTGGCATCCTCGACCTGAAGTTCAAGCGACTGACGGTGGTGGACCTGCTCTCCTCCGGCACGACCGACTCCAACCTCGTCAGCTACATGCGGGAACTGGCCTTCACGAACGCGTCTGCGGCGGTGTTGGAAGGCGGTATAAAGCCGGAATCGACGCTGACCTTCGACGCGGTGAGCGATTCGGTGCGGAAGATCGCGCACTGGCTGCCGGTCACCGAGGAAATGCTGGAAGACGTGTCGCAGATCCGGTCCTACATCGACGCGCGGCTCCGGCTCGGCCTGGATCTGACGCTCGAAGATCAGGTGCTCAACGGCTCCGGCACGGCGCCGAACATCCGAGGCTTGCTGAACCGCACCGGCCTGGCGACGGCGGTAGCTCGCGGGACGGACTCGAACGCGGACGCGATCTACAAGCAGATCTGGGCGATCTTCAACGCGTCGTTCCTGATGCCCGATGGGATCGTGATCAATCCCACGAACTGGCAGACCTCTGCGTTGTCAAAGGACGCGAACGGCAACTACCTTGGCGCGGGTCCGTTCTCCTCGATTCAGACGACGAGCATGTGGGGTCTTCCTGTGGCCGTCACGCCGTCGATTGCGGCGGGCACGGCCCTCGTCGGGTCGTTCAAGATGGCGGCGCAGCTCTTCACCAAGGGCGGCGTGCGTGTGGAGGCGTCCAACAGCCACAGCGACTTCTTCATCAAGAATCTTGTCGCGATCCGCGCCGAGATGCGCGCAGCCCTGGCGGTTTACAGGCCTGGGGCGATCGGAACCGTCACCGGCTTGGTGTAGGTCTGAACTAGCGGCGACGTGAGAGGGCGGGACGTGTTCTCGTCTCTCACGCGCAACCGCACGAAGGAAGAGGACAGCAATGGGACGGTATAGCGCACTCAGAAATCAATACGTCCGAGGGGAAGACGTCAGGACGTATGTCGCGGCCGGAGCCATCACGATCAGTGATGGTGTCCATGCGATACGCGCGACGGCGGCGGCGGCCATGACGTTGGCGGCGCCTGGGGCCGGGGACGAAGGCACGCAGATCACGGTGACGGCGCGGACGGCGTTCGCGCACACGCTCACGATCGCAGGCGGCATCGGCGGACGCGGCATTACCACGGACGTGGTGACGTTTGCGGCCGTGGGCGACACGATCACGCTGATCGCGGACAACCTCGTGTGGGTGCCGATGGGCGCTCCCTACGGCGCGACGATCGCCTAAGCATGGGGATCGCAATTCGACAATTCCCGCAACGGGATGAAGGAGTCAGCATGTCCAAAGAGAAGCCCATTCGGGCCATGAGCGAGATCGGCCCGACGACCTACACGAACGGCGACGTGATCTTCCCGACCGACAAGGCCGCGGCGCCGGTGGATGCGGTCGATCCGCCGACGCTGGTCGCAGACGCGGCGGTGGAAGCCGATCCGGTCGTGAAGAAGAGCGCGAAGAAGTCCAAGGCGAAGAAGTAAGCAGGCGTCATGGCCGTGTTGCTGCGCGGAGGTCGATCGGGCACGGCATGGCCGCGCGTCACGCGCACGGTCGTCACGGCGGCGGTGCTCGATCCGTTCAGCCTGGCTGAAGCCAAAGCGCAGTCTCGGATCGATCTGGCCGAAGAGGATGCGCTGCTCGAGGACTACCTCAAGGCGGCGACACGGCGGGTCGAAACAGACACCGGAATGGCGCTCCTGACGCAGACGGTGGACCTGACGTTTGACGGTCTCCCGCAAGGATGGGGCGTGCTGGATCTGCCGATTGGGCCGGTGCAGTCGATTACGTCCGTCACCTACATCGACACGAGCGCCGTCTCGCAGACGATGGCGTCTGGGGATCGGTTGCTGAGCGGGTCACGGATCGGTCTGATCGATACGGCGTCGTGGCCGACGGATATTCGGGGGTTTGCGCCGGTCACGGTGCGCGTCGTGGCGGGCTACACCACGGCGGCGTTGATCCCGGCTGATCTGCGAATGGCGGTCCGCCTGGTGTTCGGCTGGCTCGTGGCACATCGGGAGCCTGATGAGTTCGACCTGGATGTCTACGAGGGATGGATACGCGGCTATCGACGGGTGCTGATCGCGTGAAGGCAGGGACGCTGAAGCATCGGGTGACGTTCCAGTCGGCCACGTTGACGCCGGATGGTCAGGGCGGACGGACGCCGGACTGGGTGAATCCCACGACGGTGTTCACGGCCTGGGCCGAGGTCGAATACCTCAGCGGAGACGAGCTGATCGCGGCGGCGCAGTTGACGGCGAAGTCGAGCGTGCGGATTCGGTTGGCGTATCGGACGGATGTCTCGGTGAAGCAGCGCGTGAAGTGGGTGAATCGCGGCGTCACGCACACCTTCGAGGTCACCGCCTACCGTCCGGCTGATGCAATGAACGTCGAGCTGCACGTGTTCTGCGAGGAAGAGCAGACATGAGCGTCCTGGCGCTCTCTCCGGTGTCCGCGTCGGTTTACGGCGTGCTGAACGTGGCCGCGTTGACGGCGCTGGTGACGGGGGTCTTTGACGATGTGCCGCAAGGGACGGCGTTTCCCTACGTCTGGTATGTCGTGGACGAAGAGAACGCGCGCGGGATGGGACGCGGGGGGATGCGGCAGGTGAATCTTCGCGTCCATGCGGTGAGCAGCTACGAAGGCCAGAAGGAACTGCACACGATTATGAGCAAGGTCATCCAGCTGCTCGAAGATACGGCGCTGACGATCACGGGGTACCAGGCGGCGGGCGAAGTGGTCTACAGGGAAACCGTCGCGCCGTTCCAGTCGATGATCGACGAAGTGCAGGTGCGGGAGTCCGTGGCGCAGTTCACGATCTGGGCGGAACCGTCATGAGCGAGACGACGCAGATTGTCGCGCCGAATGGACTACCGGCACGGACGCGGACGGATACACGGTGCCCGAGGTGCCGTGCGGATCACGACAAGCGGGTGCTGTCAGGCGGGTTCGGTGAGCCGCACGATGTCTGTGGCGTCTGCGGGTTTGATTTTTCTGGAAGGACGCGATGAAAGCGATGAAGGGGTCTGATTACGTCGCGCGTGTCCGGCTGAGCGACGCGGAGAACAAGACGCTGGCACTGCCGGGGAAGACGTGCGAGAAGGTGCCGGAGTCGAGTCTGCCGTGGCTTCTCAAACAAAAGATGGTCGAGCGCATCAAGGATCGTCGAAAGGATCAGGAGTAGCGCATGCCTGGGAAATACGGCGCGGGCAGTTTCTCGGTGCTCCAGATCGGCGGCATCAGCATGCTGACCGCGAAGCTCAAGGGCGCCTCGTGGAAGATCGAGGTGCCGCAGGAAAGCACGGACGGCCTGGGCGATGCGTGGTCGGAGATGTCTCCCACAGGCGCCGTGATTGGGACGTTCTCGCAGGAGGGCGCCTACTTCGATGACACGGCGAGTCGGATGCACTCGGCGCTGAAGTCCGGTGTGCCGGCGAGTCGCGTCGGCGTCGTGGCGTATGCGGGCAACACGATTGGGTCGGCGATGGTCGGCTTCTCCGGGATGCTGAATACGGCCTATGACGTGATCGCGTCGATGGGCGGTCTGTCGAAAGCGAACGCGGCCTATGCCGTCTCTGGATCGGTCGAACCGGGCGTGATCCTCCAGCCGCTCGAAGAGAAGAGCGCGAACTGGACGGGCACGTCCGTGGACTACGGCGCGGCGACGACGGGAGGCGGCGCAGGCTATCTCTCGGTGAGTCAGTTTAATATGACGAATGCCATCGTCAAGGTGCGTCACTCGGCGGATAACGTGACGTTTGCGGATTTGGTGACGTTCACGACGGTCACGGCGTCCCCAACCGCTGAGCGCGTGGCGGTCACGGGCACGGTCAATCGGTATCTGATGAGCACGGGCACGGTGACGGGCGTGGGGACGATCTCGCTGGTGTCGGGCTTCGCGCGGACGGTGTAGATGGTGAGCGATCTTCGCCTCGCCGGGTTTCTCTCGGCGGCGGCGGAAAGCGAGCGCGCGATCCGGGTGCATCTGGCGGAGACACCGACGAGCGCATCGGAGCAGGCGCGTGGGCATGCGGCGTATCGGCATGCGGTTGCGCTGCGGCGGGCCTTGGAAGAGTGGGTAGAGACAAGACAGTTCCGAGAGACACAGACGACGTAGAGAGAACCAACAGAGCAACGCAAGCCCGTCACGCCTCGCCCGATCCTGGGCCACGCGCCGACCGCCTTGTGCAGTCAACGCCCGCCAACGCGGGTATGGAGAGACGCACATGCCGGCAGGTAAACACGGGGCATCGGAAATCACGGTCAACTTCGACGCCTCACCTGGCGGCACGTTGACCGACGTGACACAGCACATCCTCACAATGGGCGGCGCGAAGATCGAGAACGTTATGCAGCCGTCGCATGCGTTTGGCGATGCGTGGGCCGAGATGCTGGCAACAGGCTTCGCCAAGGTGCCGGCGATCACGTTCACCGGCTTCTATGACGACACGGCGACGACCGGGCCGCACACGGTGTTCCAGGTCAAAGCGGCGGATCGTGATCCGCAGGGGGCGACCCGGACGCTGACGCTCGGCTTCGGCAACGCCGTGACGTTCTCTGGGGAGACGCGTCTCGAAAGCTACGAAGTGATCGGCAAGACGGGCGCGATCACGGAGTTCGCGGCGGTCGTGCAGCCCACGGGCGCCTTTACCTGGAGCGCGTAAGCGTTCGAGCGGTGAGAAACACGATGCGCGTCCGAGCCAGCCATCCCGGTGGCTTCGCCGCGCATCCTCTTTCGGAGTGTGGTGTATGTCCGTCTTTACCTCTCGCGTGACGAAGTCGATGACCGTCTCCGGCTTGACGGTCACGTATCGCAAGCTGTCTCCCAAGCAACTGGAAGGCGCCGGCAAAGCGTCCACGATGAAGAGTCTTCAGGCGTTGAAGGACATCGGCGGGCATGCGTTCCTGCGTGAAATCGAGGACTTGGGCGCGAAGGCCCAGACGGTGACGCCTGAGGTGAAGGCGCCGGAGCCGGCGAAGCCCGATCCGATGATGCTGTTCGATCGGGACTACGTGCTCTCGAAGGGCATCCTGAAGTGGGAGTCGGACGAGGCCGTGCCGCCGCTCTCGGACGATGCCATCTCGGACATGGACGACGACACGGCGGATGCGCTGGCGCGCGCCATCCTGACGCTCTCGAAGCCGTCCCTGTTCCAGTCGGCGGATGAAGCCGAGGCCGACAGAAAAAACGGCTAACGCGGCTGCATCAATTCCTCGATGGGGTTGATGGTGCCGCGGTGCCGTTCGCGTTCTGGATTGGGCGGCTGTGTGAAGAGTTCACGTGTGTGCCATCGGTGGCCTATCGGGAGTGGCTGCATGCGCCGGCCGGATTGCTGGAAGACGTGATCGAGGCGCGCGCCTATGCGCGGGCGAAAGAGATGACGGACGCGGCGGATACGTCGGAGGCACGAAAGCGACTGCCGCAGACGCCGCTGTTCCAACTGGTGAAAGAGATCGAGTTTGCGCTGGTGCGCGGGGAGATCGATGGCGCCACTTCTACAGATTGATCCTGACGCGACGGCCTTACTCAAGGCTCTGCAGACGCTTGGGGTCCAGGCCGAGGCACTGGTCAAGGCGGCGGCGAAGGAGACGGCGGAGCGTATTCAGAACGAAGCGCGCGGGCGTGTGGCGCGGGCGACGGGCGATACGGCCGAAGGCATCACGGTCGAAGAGACGCACGACGGCACAGGGTATGTGGTGTTCGTGAACCGTGCGAGTCAGCCTGGTCTGCCGCAGTGGTTGGAGTTCGGCACGAAGTTCATCGGGGCGCGTCCGTTCCTGTTCAGCAGCGCGGCGATTGAGGTGGGCGGGCACATGCGCCGTGTGGCCGAGGCCGTGCAGGATGCGATTGACGCGCAGGGGTTGGGGGACTAATGGCTGGCGTGAATCCTCAGATGGTCGTGCGGATTGTCGCGAACATCGAGCAGCTCAAGAAGGCGCTCGCAGAGGGCACGTCTGCCGTGACGACGACGACGGCCGGATTCTCAAAGCTCGCCAACTCACTCGACGGGTCCAGGCTCATCCAGCAGGGCCATAACATCACGGCGGTCGTCAACAGGCTGGGCGATGCCACGAAGCTCACCGACGCGGAAGCGAAGCGGCTGCGTGACACGCTCGATAAGGTCATCGACAAAGCACAGCGCATGGGCACGGAGATCCCGCCCGACATTCTCAGGACGCGGGACGCGCTCGTGCGGACGAATGCCGAAGTGGACAAGATGCCGTCGAAGATGTCCGGCTTGGTGTCGTCGCTGAAGTCGGTCGCGGGTGCGATGGGCGTGGCGTTCTCAGTCGGCGCCGTGGTCGGGTTCGGCAAAGAGATCTTCCGCATGGGCGATCAGATCACGCTCATGGCCGACAAGACGGGGATGAGCAGCACGGAAGTGCAGCGCCTGGGTTTTGTCGCCGATCAGTCGAGCGTGTCGATGGAGAGCATCGTCGGGGCCGTCCAGAACCTGCAACAGCGACTCGGGGACGGGGACACCGGCGCCGTGGGCGCCATCAAGGCGCTCGGGACGAACACGTCGAACTTTCTCGCGCTCGGACCCTATGAGCAATTCCTGCGGTTAGCCGAGGGTATCGGCAGTATTGAAGATCCCACGCGGAAGGCGACGCTTGAGGCCGAGTTGTTCGGGAGGGCGTGGAAGGAGATTGGTCCCGCCGTCACGTCTCAGATCAGAGCGATTGCGAACGAAGCGCCGGTCATGAGCGACAACACGAGAAAAGCGCTCGACGCCGCCGGTGATGCGTGGAGCAAGTTCACGCTGCAACTGAAAGTCTGGGTGGCCGAACTGTATAACGTCATGGGCCGCAGCTTCGACAGGCTCGTGGCGAACCTCTATAAAGGCATCGCCGAAACCATCGACGGGTTCGCCAAGCTCGCAAGCCTGGCTGAGAAAGTGCCGTTTGCTGACCGGCTGGGCCTGAAGGGGATGTCCGGCTACTTTGATGAGCAGGCGCGCTGGTATCGAGATGCGGCGAAGGGTCTGACGACGTATACGGACGAGGGCAAGAAAGCCGCTGCCGTGGTGACGGCGCTGGCGTCCAACACCAAGCACGCCGAGGTGGCCGGTCGTGCGCACACGAAGACGCTCCGTCTCAGTGAGAGCGCCGCCTACAGTGCTGCGGACGCGAACAAGAAACTCAACGAGATGATGCGCGAGCAGATCGCGCTGCTGCCGCGCGTCAAACAGGGTGTCGAGTCCATGGGCGTCGGCACATCTGGGCCGCTGGTCGCCCAGATGGCGACTCTCGGCCGGTCCCCACTCATCAGTCCTGTCGTCACGGCGCTCAAGCGCGACATGGAGGCGTTGAACCGCACGACGGATATGGGGGCCGTGGCTGCCCATCAGTTCATTCAGTCCTGGGACAAGCTCCAGAAGATTGACGCCGTCACAAAGGCGTCCAACGGGATCGGTGAATTGTCGTCGGCGTTGTCGAACCTGGCCCAAGTGTCAGGCGGTGCGTTCGGAGGGATTGTCAGTGGCCTGGCGAGCGTCGTCGCGGCGATCGACAGTGCGCAGAAGGCGAAGGAGGCGTTCTCGGCCGGCAAGGCCGCCGGGGGTCTAGAAGGCTTCGTCGGGATGGCCTCGGGCATTCTGGGCATGGCCTCTGCCGCGATCGCGGCCGGTCAGGCGCTCAAGGGTATGTGGGACGCGGCGTTTGGCAGCAAGGGCCGCGATCTCGTTAAGGACTTTGCCGGCACGGTCGGTGGGTTCGACGCGCTGCGCGCCCAGTTGGCCACGCTCGGACCTGAAGGGGAAAAGCTCTGGATCGCGCTCACGCAGGGCGTGGGGCGGAACAACCCCAAACAGGCGCAGGACGCGATCGACGCG
>DATLXP010000242.1:0-29612 GCA_035575695.1 Vicinamibacterales bacterium | reverse complement strand
TCTTCGCCGTCTTTTTCGCGGTCTTTGCCATCTTCTCTGCTGCTCCTTTGAACTCTCGAATGTTCGCGGTATGCGCCGCGTGATGCGCAGATCATACGCGATTTATACGGAATTGCACCCGGAGAATGCACGAAATCGCAGGGGACGCCCCGGAGGGGGATCGAGTCACCCCTGCCATCAGAGTCCTCCCAGTGCCGCCTGTATCGCTTTCAGCTCCTTCACGAGATCCCCGAGCCGGCGACGCGATTCCATCCCGACCTTCTGGTCCGCGCCACTTTCGACGCGTCCGAGGCTATTCAGCTGGTCGATCAGCATCGGCTGCTCGTATGTCCCCGGAGCAGAGACCAGCCTCGCCCAGAGCGCCTGCAGCCTGGCGGCCGGCGTCCCCTGCTTCTGGAGTTTCTCGATCAGCTGCGTCGTGCTCTCACCCGGCCCTGGCGACGGTGCGGCCTGCACGCCGGCCTGCTGCATGGAGGCCTGCAGCCGCGCGCGCGTCTGGATCGCGTCGTTCACCGTGTCGCGCAACGAGAGCAGGAACGTCTGCTGGTCCGCGAGATCGGCGGCCGTGGTGCCATCCTTGAGGACCCCTGGATCCACGATCACGTCGAAGGTGCGCATGTCGACGCCGGCACCGGCGGTCAACTTCGCCGTGTACTTGCCTGGCGCAACCAGCGGTCCACCATTGTCCCAGCGGTAGTCCCACAGGAACCGGTTGTGCCCCGCCCTGGTGGTGAGCGACGGCGCGGCGCCACCACGCCCGCGTCCGCCTCGCATGTCGGGATCGTCGGGATCCCCCGCTGCCTGCCCTCCACTGCCGCGCGGCCCGCTGCCTGCCGCGACGGTGCGCACGACGCGACCGGTCGCATCGGCAATCACCATCGACACGCCGCCGGCGAACCCGTCGGGCAGGATGTAGTCGATCGGCAACGCGACCGGCGGATACTCCGGCCCGCTACCGCCCCGCCGTCCACCACCTGCGGCGGCGCGATAACGGATCCGGGACGCCGGTTGCACCAGCGTTGGTGTCGCGGCGGCCGTGCCCCTGCTGTCCACCATCCGGCGCAGCGGCGACACGTCGTCCATGATCCAGAACGCCCGGCCCATCGTCGAAATCACGAGATCCCCGCGATGAACACGCAGGTCGGTCACGGGCGTGGCCGGCAGGTTCTGCTGCAGGGAATGCCAGCGTCCCCCGTTGTCGAACGAGACGAAGAACCCGAATTCTGTTCCGGCGTAGAGCAGCCCGGCGCGCTCCGGATCCTCGCGCACGACGCGCGTCGGATGGTCGTTCGGGATGCCGTTGCTGCCGCTCGTGAGCTTCGTCCATGTCGCTCCGTAGTCGTCGGTCCGGTAGATGTAGGGCGTCAGGTCGTGCTCGAAGAGGAAACGATAGACCGCGATATAGGCTCGGCCACGTTGCGTGCGAGAGGCATCGATGTTCTGGACGCGCCCTCCCGGCGGGAGGTCCTTCGGCGTCACATTCTTCCACGTGCGGCCGTCGTCGCGCGTCACATGGACGGGGCCGTCGTTCGCGCCCACCCAGATCACGCCGCGCTCGGCGCGGGATTCGTCCATCGAGTAAATCGACGAGAACACTTCTTCGCCCGTCACGTCCCGCGTGATCGGATTGCCGGGGACGACCTGGTACTTCGGATCGTTCCACGTGAGATCGGGGCTGATCACCTTCCACGTCACACCCTCGTCCGTGCTGCGGTGGAGCACGTGCGACGCCTGATAGACGGTCCTCGTATCGTGCGGCGAGACGTAGACGACCGTCTGGCGCGGGAAGCGGTACTTGATGTCTTTCGGATGATGGCCGTAGCGGTTCTGGGGATAGATCCATCGACCCTGCGCCTGTCCCGTCTCGACGCTGAAGCGTTCGAGCTCACCCTTGCACGCGCCCCAGATCACCTTGCCGTCTGGCGTCGGCATGATGCCGCCCGTCTCGCAGCCCGACGCCTGCGTCCATGCCTGCGCCGGATGGTCGAAGCCGAAGGACACGGTTGGAATGCTCGGCACGACGACCGTCGAGTTGTCCTGCTGCGGACCGTAGAGCAGGTAGGGATGCTGCTCGTCGACGCTCACCATGTAGAACTCGCCGGTCGGCTGATTCAGGATCGATGACCAGGTGCGTCCGCCGTCTCGCGTCACGTTGGCGCCGCCGTCGTTCGACTGGATGAATGTCTCGGGCGTGTCGGGGTTGAACCAGATCCCCATGTTGTCACCGTGGGGGGTCCCCACGGTCGTGAACGACGTGCCGCCGTTGGTTGACTTGTGAAGGCTGAGCGCGTTCACCCACACGTCGTCGGGATTCCTGGGGTTGACGTCGACGTAGTTGAAGTAAAAAGGCCGGCTCCGCAGGTTGCCCGACGCGTTCACGTTGCGCCACGTCGCGCCGCTGTCGTCGGATCGATACAGCCCGCCCTGTTCACCCGGCGCCTCGATCATGGCGTACACAATGTTCGGCTGGCTGCGCGCGATGTCGATGTCGATCTTGCCGATGATGGGCTGCGGCAGCCCGCTCGCGAGCTTTCTCCACGTCTCGCCGCCGTCGATCGACTTGTAGAGGCCCCCTTCCGTTGCCGGGCCGCCGCTGATGATGTCCCATCCCTTGCGGAACCCCTTGTACATCCCGGCGTACAGCTCGTTCGGGTTGGCCATGTTGACGGTGACCACGCGTGCGCCCGTGTCGTTGTTCACGAAGAGCGTCTTCTTCCAGGTCTTGCCGCCGTCGGTCGTCTTGAACACGCCCCGCTCGGCGTTCGGGCCGAACGGCGAGCCGAGCGCAGCGGCCCATGCGATGTCGGGGTTCGATGGATGCACCCGAATGGCCCCGATCTGCCCGGCGTCACGCAGGCCGATCATCTGCCACGTGCGGCCCGCATCGGTCGACCTGTAGGCGCCGCGCCCGATGATGACGTTGCTGCGAATCGCTGCGCTGCCCGTTCCGACGTAGACAACATTGGGATTGGATTCGGACACGTCGATCGAGCCGATGGAGCCGGTGGCGATCTGTCCGTCGGCGATGGGCGTCCAGGACTCACCACAGTTTTCCGTCTTCCAGATGCCGCCGCCGGTGGCCCCCTGGTAGAACGTGCACGGCTGACTCCTGACGCCGGCAATCGCCGTCACGCGGCCGCCGCGCGTGGGCCCCACGTTTCTCCATCGCAGGTCCTGCCAGTTGCGTGACGCGTGTGGAGGGATGTTCTGACCGTCTGTCGCCGGGGTGTTCCAAGCGGCGAATACCGCGTCCCGGACACCCTGTGTATCGATCGCCTGTGCCGTTCTGGTGAACAGGAGGATCGCGAGGATCAGCGCAAGCGCGATGATGGCGGCGACCGACGCGTGGCGGCGGCGGCGCTTGCGGAGCTCGGCCGCTGCGTCGTGCATGTCCGGCTGTCGTGGGACCGTCACGCGCGTCTCACTTTCCCACGAACGAATAGCGGCGGACGTCTGGAGCGCCCGCGAGATGCCCCTCGAGTTGCGCGAACCCGGCGGCGATGTGCGCGGACTTGCTGTGCGCATCGAGCGCCGCGGTGTCCGACCATTCCTCGTAGAAGGTGAAGTCGGTCGGGTCGGCATCGTTCTGCATCAGGTCGTACACCAGGCAGCCGTGCTCGCGCAGCGTGGGTTCCACGGCAGCCGACAGCACCCGCTTCACGTGCTCGACACTCTCGGGCCTGGCGACGATGCGCGCCACGACCCCAAGGACTTGTTTGGCCATGCGCGAAGCTTATCCCACCACCATTGACTCCGCGAACAGGTTGGGGCAAAGGTACAGGATGCGCTTGCACAGACACATCATCGTGGCCGCCGTCGCCGTCGCCGTGATCCCGGTCGTGGGCGCAGGGACCTGGGCGGCGCTCGACGCGCGGTCGTCCGCCGACGCGGTCTCGATGAGCGCGGTCGATACCGAGGCGGCCAGGTAATGGTCGCGCTGGCGCGGACCCTCCGGTCAGGGGATCGTCCCGAGCGGGCGTTACACCGACACATGGTCGGCGACCGAAGGGGTGAAATGGAAGGTGCCGGTCCCCGGGCGCGGTCATTCGTCCCCGATTGTCTGGGGAGACCGCATCTTTCTCACCACGGCGCGCGACGATGGCGCCAGAATGTCGCTCCTCGCCTTCCGCCGGTCCGACGGCAAGCCGCTCTGGGAAACGTTCGTCCCCGCGACGGGGGTTGAGCGCGTCTACAAGAAAAACAGCCACGCGTCGGCGACCGCGGTGACCGACGGCAGACAGGTCTACGCGTCGTTCGGTACCCACGGCCTGATGGCGGTCGACTTCAACGGCAAGATGGCGTGGCACACACCGGTCGGTCCGCTGAACAACTACCACGGCAGCGCCGGCTCGCCTGTCCTGCACAAGGGTCGTCTCTACATCTTTCAGGATCATCGCGGCACCGAAGCCGGCGGCTCCTTCGCCGCCGCGTACGACGCGCGCACCGGCAGGCAGATCTGGAAGACCGATCGGATCGAGACGACGGGCTGGGGCACCCCGATCGTCATTCGCGCCGGCAATCGGGACGAGCTCATCGTGAGCAGCCAGAAGAAGGTCTACGCCTATGATCCGGCAAGCGGCAAGGAGCTCTGGTCGGCAGGCGGCCTCACCTTCGAAGTCATTCCGACCCCGGTGGTCGCCGAAGGGCTCGTGATCTGCTCGTCGGGACGACAGGGGCCCACCCTCGCGATCCGCCCGGGAGGCACCGGTGACGTGACCGCGACGCATGTGGCCTGGTCATCTCAGAAAGGCTCCCCCTTCGTCCCTTCGGGTGTCGTCGTCGACGGCATTCTGTACCTGGTGAACGACATCCAGAGCGTGCTGACGGCCCACGACGTGAAAACCGGCGAGGTGCTGTATCAGGGCCGGCTTGGCGAAGCGAAGAAAGAGGGGTTTTCGGCCTCCCCTGTCGCCCATGACGGCAAGGTCTTCTTCACGAATGACGATGGGGAGACCTTCGTGCTGAAGGCCGGACGCGCATTCACACTGCTGCGCACCAACCAGCTTGGCGAAGCGACGCTCGCGTCCCCCGCGCTCGTCGGTGGACATTGGTACTTCCGGACGACCTCGCACCTGCTGGCCATCGAATAGTCCCCAGCGGCATGAGCTGAAGTCTCCACCGATGTCGCATGTACCTGTAATGATGATCGGAACCACGACATTCGCACGCTGGATCGCCTTCTCGTTCGTGCCTGCGTATCTCTGTGGCGTGTCCGTCGTCGGATCCTCTGGGGCCTCTGTGCTCTTCGCAAAGGCAGACGCCAGCGAGGCATCGGTCTACGTCTCGGGCCCCTCGGCGGCCGCGCTGGCGGTGTGGACGACGTACGCCCACCGTGTGGAAGCCACACATGCGCACCCCGGGCCTTCGAGTTTTTTCGCGCTGACGGCGCGCGGCGTTGCAACATGGCGCGACCGCGCGGTCCGAGGCTCCGTCCCGATGGTCGAGGTCACACCCCCGTCGGCGCCCGACGCGACCATCCATCACTGGGTTGGCGCGATCTACATACCGAATGCGACCGTCGCGGCCGTGGTGACGCGCATGCAGGAGCATGCGGGACGCGAATCAGAGTTCTACGAGGAAGTGAAAGTGTCGAAGCTCCTCCAGCGGGATGGCAACCGGCTGAAGGTGTTCCTCAGACTGCAGCGTGATGCGGGCGTCGTGAAGGCGGAGTACAACACCGAGCACGCGGTCGAGTACCGGACGCTGGGGGACGCGCGGGCGTCGAGCCGGTCGGTCTCGACGAAGATCGCAGAACTGGATGAGCACGAGCGCGAGCGGCCTCAGGGGCAGGACCGCGGGTTTCTCTGGCGGCTCAATGCGTACTGGCGCTTCGAACAGGCGGGCACCGGGGTGCTCATCGAATGCGAGTCGGTGTCGCTGAGCCGCGGCGTCCCCTGGCTCGTGCGACCGGTCGCGTCACCGATCGTCAATCGAATCGCCCGGGAGTCTCTCGAGCGCACGTTGCGGAGCCTTCGCGCGTTCCTGTCACGCCCGACCTGAAGGTCGGGCCTACGGGGAAGAACCGACCTGAAGGTCGGGCCTACGGGGAAGACCGACCTGAAGGTCGGGCCTACGGGGAAGACCGGCCTGAAGGCCGGGCCTGCTGGATCTTGATCTCGAACAACTTCGGCCAGAGCTTGCCGGTCACGAACAGCCGGTCGCGTTTCTCGTCGTAGGCGATCCCGTTGAGGACGTCGACGTCCTGCGTCTCGCGGGGATCGAGCAGGCCGGCGAGGTCGATCCAGCCGGTCACCGCTCCCGTCTTCGGTGAAATCCTCGCAATGCGGTTCGACTGCCAGACATTGGCAAAGATTTCCCCCTTCACCACCTCGAGCTCGTTCAGCTTCTCGAGGGGCTGCCCGGCGTCGCGGACCTGCAGGCGTCCGGTTTCCTTCAGCGTCTTCGGATCGATGAAGCGCAGGGTCGACGACCCATCGCTCATGATCAGCCTCCGCCCGTCGTAGGCCAGGCCCCAGCCCTCGCCCTTGTAGGTGAACGTTCGCGTTCGCTGGAATGAATGCCGGTCATAGACGAACCCGACGCCCGATTGCCAGGTCAGTTGCATGATGGAGTCGCCCACCAGCGCGATCCCTTCCCCGAAGTGCTGATCCTCGAGGCGCTGCACCTGCAGCACTTCTCCGTTCTCCAGCTTGACCTTGCGGATCCCGGATTTCCCGTTGAGCCCCGTGCCTTCGTACAACACACCGCCGCTGAAGACGAGCCCCTGGGTGAAGGCCTGGGGATCGTGCGGGTAGACGCGCACGACCTGGACGCCGCTCACGGGCGCACTCGCCGGCTGCCGCCGCTGAATCGTCGAGACGGCTGTGCCGCCAAGGCACAGCGTGAGGGTGAGGAGCGTAACGGCACGCGAGGTCATCCCGCCAGCATACGCCTACTTGAAGAGGTCATCGAAGGCCTGACGCGCGCTGGGCGCTCCACCGCCAGCCGACGATGGGGGTGACGATTTCGTCTCGCGTTCGACGGTCGTGCGCGCATCGAACAGGGTGCAGTCGTTGCGCGCATCCTTGGGGGAGATGCGCACCGGCACGGGTTTCTGGCATTCGAACGTCGCGCCGGAGTCGAAATTCGCGCATTGCGCGCAGGCGTGCAGCGCCGACCCGCACTTGGCGCACGCGCCGTCAGGGCTCCATGCCGCCGCAACCGCGAGCTCGTTACCGCAACGCACGCACCGCACGATCTCCCGGAATCCGGGCATGCTGAAGGTCTTCGGGGAAATGGGAGGCTGGCCGCGCGGCGTGTATTCCTTCTTGGCCGGGGCGCTCTGCTCTCCGCGCGGCTGCCGCGGCTCATCCTGGTACCCGTGCTGGCGATACTTACGATCGGACATTAGTCATACATATCCTTCATATTTTGGCAGGGCCATAATAAGCCCGGTCACAGCTTTTCGGAACGCCGATCAGCGGTTCGGCGTATAAAGAGGCATGGAAATGCTCACATTGAACAGATTCCGCACCCTGCGCGTCGCCGCGCTCGCCCTCCCGGTGATGTTCGTGGCGTCGGCCGGATGCGACATCGCGATGGCCGACCACAAGGAAAAAGAGACATCCGAGTGGCGCAAGACCTACGAGCTCCAGCCCGGCGGCCGGGTCGAGATCGGCAACGTGAACGGCAAGATCGAGGTCGTTCCGGGTCAGGGCAACACCGTCGAGATCGTCGCGCTCAAGACCGGCCACGGCGTGTCGAAGGAAGCCGCCACAGCGGCGCTCTCGCGCGTCGAGATCCTCGAAGAGGTCTCCGCCGCCGTGGTCAGGGTCGATACCAAGATTCAGCGCAGCAGCGGAGGTTTGTTCGGCGGCGGCGGCCTGCAGGTAGATTACACCGTCCGCGTGCCGATGGGTGCGGAGGTCAAAGCCACAACGGTCAACGGCGGCGTGGAGATTGTCGGCATCGGCGGGAGGATCAATGCCGGAGCCACCAACGGCGGCATCAAGGTCCGGGACGTCACCGGCCCGGTCGAAGCCAGCACCACCAACGGCGGCGTCGACGTTGACCTCGCGAAGCTGTCCGAAGGGGGCGTGAAGCTGGAGTGCACCAACGGCGGAATCAAGCTGCGGCTGCCGCCCGATTCGAAGGCGTCGATCTCCGCCCGCATCACCAACGGCGGTATCGAGACCACGGGCCTGACCCTCGACTCGTCCAGCAGCGAGCCATCCAAGCGTCGTCTCGACGCGAGGCTCAACGGGGGCGGCGCACGCGTCGACATCGAGGGCACCAACGGCGGGATCCGGATCAGTTCCCGTTAGCTCGCCTTCTTCTTCTTCCTCTTCTTCGCCTCGACGGAGGCTCGCCGCTGCAGCAACGCCAGCACGGCGGCCTCCGCCTCCCTGACATCGAACGCTGTCATCGACCCGTCGATGTACGAGTCGAACACGGCCGGATGGATGTACGACTTGCGGCACACCGCCTTGGTGTTCCCGAGCCGCTTGGCGACACAGCCGACGACGCCGACGATGGTGCGTTTGGCGTCTGTCTGTGAGCCGCACGCGCCAGCCTCCACGAGGAGCTGCGCCGCCAGCACTGTCCCCGCCCATGTGCGAAAGTCTTTCGACGTGTAGTCTTCGCCGGTGATCGACTGCAGATACGCATTGACGTCCGACGAATCGACCGCGCGGCGTCTCCCGTCGTCCCCGTAATACTGAAAGAGCTCGTAGCCGGGGATGTCGCGGCACGCCTTCACGATGCGCGAGAGACGCCGGTCGTCGAGGTCGATCTCGTGTTCGACCCCGCTCTTCCCTCGAAAGCTGAATCGTGCGCGCCCGCCCCGCACCTCTACGTGGCCGTCGCGGAGGGTCGTGAGACCAAACGACCTGTTCTGCCTGGCGTACTCGTCGTTGCCGACGCGGATCAGCGTCTTTTCGAGCAGTTCCACGACGAGGGCGAGCACCTTCTCGCGCGCGAGTGTCGGGCGGCGCAGGTCGGCGCGCGTGCGGCGCCTGATGACCGGCAGGGCCTGCGCAAAACCGATCATCCGGTGATATTTGGTTTCGTCACGCGCGACACGCCATTTCGGGTGGTAACGATGCTGCTTGCGGCCGCGGGCGTCACGGCCGGTCGCCTGCAGGTGCCCGTGTGGGTCCGCGCAGATCCAGACGTCCTCCCACGCCGGCGGGATCACGAGCGATTTGATGCGTGCGAGGTCGTTCGAGGCGGTGACGCGGCGGCCCGAGGACAGAAAATAGCGGAACGCCGAGCCGTGGCGGACGCGTCTGATACCAGGGCGCGCGTCACTCGTATGGCGGAGTCCGGCCGCGAGCGCCGACGCCACGGAGTGGGCTGCGGCTGCTGGAGACCCCGTGCTAACATTGCGGCCATCCCGACGAGGTTTTGCCAATGAAATGTCCTGGTTGCGGGTCCTTACGAGTGTTTCCATCCCGGTTGCGGAACGGGCTCGAGCGGCTCCGTCACATGTTGACCGACAAGCAGCCGTACCGATGCCACGAGTGCGGCTGGCGCAAGTGGAACGAGGTCCGCGTCCATCCGGCCAGCCCCGACGTCCATCCCGAAGACCTTCGGACCGGACGGGTTTCGAAACCGGTTTCTAACAGCGACCTCGACCAGCTCGACACCCCCCCGCCGTCCGCGTAGCAAGAGCGACTCCAGCCCCGGGTCAGCGCGGCGTCCAGTCGCTCCCGAGGGTTGTGCCCAGCATCAACTGGAGAACGACGTCGTAGTTGGCAATCCCTTCTTCAATTCGATTCGCCTTCAGATACGTGTCGTACACGTTGTTCGCCGCACGGCGGACCACGCGCGACGACCGGTCGTACCGCGCAGAAATGGCTCGCAGATCCTGCCGCGGACCTTCGTCCAGCCTGGGCAACGTCCCCCGAAGTGGACGCGGCAACGCCGAGGCCGCGCGGCGGTATGCCGAGAGCCAGCCACTGTATTGGGCCAGCGGGTCCCCACGCAGGCACGTGAGCCAAGCCAGGAAGTTCGCTTCCGACTCGTCGGCGAACCCGGCCAGATGCGCCCATTCATGTGCGAGCACCTCCGCCTTCTCCACCTCCAGCAGGTCAGGATTGAGGATGACTTCGAGAAAGAAGGGGTCGGTCATGCCGTCGATGGCCGCTGCGCGAAAGTAGAACCCGAGGATCGAGCGCTTGGGCCGCCCGACCCACGTCGTGCCTCGGGCGCCGAGGGCGTGCTCCGCCGAGGCGAACGCCCCGGCGAGTCGTGCACGGTCCGCCGACAGCGCATGCGCGTCGGCATGCAGGGTGTTCACGCGTCGCGCCGCCTCGCTGGCCAGCTCGAACGCCCGCTGCTGCGTGAGACGTGCGCGGTCGAAATCGAGCTTGTCCTCAAGCGGGACACGACGGTAATTCAGCCCCCACACGGCCAGGAACAACAGGTACGCCACGGCTCCCGCCCGGGCCAGGTCGAGTGCGGCATGACCGGCACTGCCCGCCCACCCCACGGTCCTCGCCCGTCTCGCGATCACGACCGACCACGCGACAAGCAGGACGCACACGGCGATGTCCAGGATCGCAATCGGGCTGACATCGGAGAGGCGTGTGACGCCGCGCTGAAGAGCGGGATACAGGCCACGGGAGAACATCCGCTCCACCGCGCGTGCGGGCATCGGCATCACCGCTGCGACGAGCGCCGCCGCCAGCACCACGAACGTGCCGGCGGATCGATGCCGCTGCGTGCGTGTCATCGCCGCGAGGTGTCGCCGGTAATCAAGCGGATGGTTCGCTGGGAGCTGAAATACGCCCACGCCCACTGCACGAGCACGATCAGCCTGTTGCGGAACCCGATCAGGCTGATCAAATGCACGAACAGCCAGGCGAGCCACGCGATCAAGCCCGTGAGCTTGAAAGACCCGACCTCGGCGATGGCCGAGGCGCGGCCGATCGTCGCCATGTTGCCGAGGTCCTTGTACCGGAACGCGCGTAGCGGCTGCCCTTCAATGGACCGGAGGATGTTCCGGACCGCGTGCTCCCCCATTTGGATCGCCACCTGCGCCACTCCCGGCAACGGCTTCCCCCTCTCGTCGTCCAGAGACGCCAGGTCCCCGATGACGAACACGCGGCGCTGGCCGGGCAGCGTCAGCTCGGGCTCGACTCGCACGCGTCCGGCGCGGTCCAGCGGCCCCCCCAGGGCCTGGCCGAGCGGCGATGCCGCGACACCCGCCGCCCACAGGACCGTCTCGGCGGCGATCGCGTCGGCGCCGATCATCACGCGCCCGGGCTCCACCGCCGTGACGCTCGAGTTCAGGCGCACGTCGACGCCAAGGCGTTCGAGGTCCCGCTGCGCGAAGGTGCGCAAGGATTCCGGGAAGGCGGCGAGGAGTGACGGCCCACCCTCGACCAGCACGATCCGCGCGGACCCGGGGTCGAAATGCCGGAAGTTGCGCGCGAGCGACATCCGCGAGATCTCCGCGAGCGCGCCCGCCATCTCGACGCCGGTCGGGCCGCCGCCAATGACGACAAACGTCAGCAGTGCGGACTGCCGCACCGGGTCGTGCTCACGTTCTGCCCGCTCGAACGCAAGCAGCACGCGTCGCCGGATATCGAGTGCGTCCTCGAGGTTCTTCAGCCCCGGCGCGAGCGGCCGCCATTCGTCGTGGCCAAAGTACGCATGCGTGGCCCCCGTGGCGACGATCAGGTAGTCGTACTCGACCTCGCCATCGACGAGCACCACCGTCCGGCGCTGGAGGTCGACGGTCGTTGCGTCAGCCAGCAGCACCTCGGCGTTGGCTTGCCGCCTGAGGATCCAGCGGATCGGGGAGGCAATGTCGCCGGGTGACAGGGCAGCGGTCGCCACCTGGTAGAGGAGTGGCTGAAAGAGGTGGTGATTGCGGCGGTCGAGGACGGTTACCCGGACGTCCGCCCTCTTGAGGGCCCGGGCTGCATAGAGGCCGCCGAAACCTCCGCCGATGATGACAACGCGCGGCTGAGACAATCAGAAGCCAAACTATCACGCCTGGGACTGGCCGTTATTTTGCAATTCCGGGCGGCATGAGTATGGGACGCAGGTTGACCCGATACGGTGGAGCTAGGTTGTCACGACGGCTGCGGCGGTCTATCCCGATCGTGGGGACGGTGTTTGCCGTGGCCACGGTCGCGGCGACGATCCGGCGCAAAGGCGTGATCAGCGGGTCGCTCGACACGGGGCTCAACGCCGTGCCGGTCGTCGGCCTGGTGAAGAATGCCTTCGAAATCTGGCGTGGCCGCGATCTGTTCCCGGATCGCTTTCCGGCCGATCGCTACGCGTCGAACGCGTCAGCCCCGGTCCGGACGGATCCGGTTCGGCAGGCCCCCGACCGCCGACGGTGAGCGCCCGCCAGCCTGCCCACACGGCAGGTGGTGGCAACGCAGCACGATGCGCGCATTCCTCAATCCTGCGGTCCGGCGCGATGTGCACGCCTACTTTGCCGCCATCCGGAGCTCCCCCCTTCCCCTCTGAGATCGCGACCAGCCCCGCGACAGGTTTCGCGGGCGTGCGCCTCGCAGGCGAATTGGATCGATCCACTCGCGCGTTGATCTTTGGTGACTGAAGGCGCGTGAGATAATCACCTATGCCCCGCACGAAAACGGTTGAAAGCTGGGGCCGCTCGACTGTACGGACGGCCTGCCCCCTGGACTGCCCCGACTCCTGCAGCCTCCAGGTCACCGTTGAACGGGGCCGGATCGTCAGTATCGATGGCGGCCACGAGAATCCCGTCACGAACGGGTACATCTGCGGAAAAGTACGGCGGTTCGCCGATCGCGTGTATGGAGAAGACCGGCTGCTGTATCCCGCGATCCGTCAGGGTGCGAAAGGCCAGGGCACGTTCACGCGCGTGACGTGGACCGAGGCGCTCGATCACATCGCGGAGAAGATGAAGGAAATTCGGGACCGCGACACCGCGGAGGCCATCCTGCCGTTCTGTTACGGCGGCTCGAACGGTCTTCTCACGCAGGATACCAACGACGCGGTCCTCTTCCGGGGGTTCGGCACCTCGCGGCTGGCGCGCACCGTGTGCGCCGCGCCCACGGGCGCTGCGAACCAGATGCTCTACGGCAAGATGCCGGGCGTCACCTATGCCGATTACGTGCACGCACGGCTGATCGTCCTCTGGGGCGTCAATCCCTCGGCGTCCGGCATCCATCTCGTGCCCTATCTGAAGGAGGCCCGGGCGGCCGGCGCACAGCTCGTGGTCGTCGACCCGAGGGGGACGTCGCTGGCGCGGCAGGCGGACCTGCACGTGGCACCCAGACCAGGTACGGACCTCCCGATCGCGCTGGCGATCCATCGGCACCTGTTCGAATCGGGTCACGCGGACGAACACTTCCTCACAGAGCACACACGCGGGGCAGACCAGTTGCGTGCGCGCGCCGCCCAGTGGACCTTCGAGCGGGCGGCAGACGTGTCGGGCGTGCCTGCTGCCGTCATCCAGCAGTTCGCGGAGATGTACGCGACGGCCAGCCCGGCGCTCGTGCGCTGCGGATGGGGACTCGAGCGGAATCGGAACGGTGGCAGCGCGGCGGCCGCGGTGCTCGCCCTCCCGGCTGTCGGCGGAAAGTTCGGCGTTCGCGGCGGCGGATGTTCCATGAGCAATTCGTCCGCCTGGGGGATCAAGGCCTCGGCCTGGATGGACGAGACACCCGAGCCGCACACTCGCCTGGTCAACATGAACCACCTGGGACGCGCACTCACGGAGTACGACAGCCCGCCGGTGAACATGCTCTTCGTCTACAACTGCAATCCGCTCGCGACCATGCCCGACCAGGCGCGCGTGCTGAAGGGGCTGGAGCGCGAGGATCTCTTCACGGTCGTCTACGAACAGGTCGTGACCGACACGGCGCGGTACGCCGACGTGCTGCTTCCGGCCACGACCTTTGTCGAGAACTACGACATCGCGAAAGCGTACGGCCCCATCGCGCTGCAGCTCGTGAACCGGGTCATCGAGCCGGTCGGCGAAGCGCGTCCGAACGCAGAGGTCTTTTCAGAGCTTGCCGCGCGCCTGGGGTTGGGGGAGGCGGAGGACGAGACCGACACGCTGCTTCGGATCGTGTCGACGTTTTCACCCGATGTCGCCACGAGCCTGACGACAGACGGATCCGCTGCGCCTCCGTATGGGGGCGCGCCCGTGCAGTTCGTCGACGTCTTTCCACTGACGGACGACCGGAAGGTGAACCTCTTCTCGGCTGTTCTCGATCGCAGCGCGCCCGCGGGGCTCTACGGCTTTCAGCCCGACCCGGCGACCGACGAGTTTCCTCTCGCGCTGATTTCGCCGGCCAGCGAGAAGACCATCTCGTCAACCCTCGGCGAGTTGCGTATTCGCGCCGGCGTGTTGCAGATGAATCCCGAGGACGCGACGGCCCGAGGGCTCGCGACCGACGATCCCGTCCGCGTGTTCAATGCGCTTGGCGAGGTGCACTGCCCCGTCGCACTCAACAGGGACATCCGGCAGGGCACGGTCGCGTTGCCAAAGGGATTGTGGCGAAAAAGCACGTTCAACGGCATGACGGCGAACGCGCTGGCACCCGATACCCTGAGCGATCTCGGCGGCGGCGCGTGCTTCAACGACGCCCGCGTGCAGGTCGCATCGCTCGGGAGGCACTGAGAGAGCTGCCAGCTTCCGGCTTCCGGCTAATAGCTGAAGAAGAAGATCAGATCGATGCCGCCGCGTTCGATGCGCCGCTGGTTCAGCCGATTCCCGGACCCGCTGGTTTCCGGCGCTGCTGTGGCGACGACCCGCAGGAACCTGTTGAGCTGATACTCGAGCAGGAATTCCGTGACATTCCGCTCCCCGAACTGCTGGCGCAGCTTCAGGAAGGCCTTGTCCCCGACCTGCTGGCCGAGCGTGATCCCCGCCCCGAGATCTCCCTCCTCCGTGCTCGTCGTGATCTCGAAGAGGTCGAGGTCGAGCGCCTTGCCGATCGATTCGCCGAGCGGCGCCGCGATGAAGCCGGTCGCGATGCCGCCGGCCGTTGCGGCCAGTGACGAGCGCTCGCCGGTTCCGAGCTCGTTGACCGGTCGGTTGAAGACGATCAGCGCCAGGATATCGCTTTCCTCGAGCGGCGGATTGCTCGTCAGGGTGAGCTCCGGCGCCTTCACCGTGCCGGTGACGCGAACGCGCGCTTCGACGCCGGTGCCGGGGATCAGCCGCGTGGCGCTGATATCCACAAAGGGGTTGATCAGCGCATCGCCGACGAAACGAATCTGCCCCCCCCGCACGAGCTCGAAGCGCCGCCCCTGGAACTCATAGGTTCCGCGCACGGTCTGGACGTTGCCAAGAAGGGTGATCTGCCCGCCCGGGTTCTTCCGGAGCTGCACATCCCCTCCCACCGTGGCGTTCATCGCCCCAAGCGCGGTGCCCGTCGGTCCAGCGGACCGCAGGTCCCTGCCGCGCAGCACGAGGTTGTCGGGCACGCTCAGGCGGATGTCGAGCGTCAGCGGCTCGAAGATGCCGGTCGGGGCGGGAGGCGCATCGGTGACGGCCTTCTCGGCGGCTCCCGGCGGTGCCGCTGACACCTCCGCCTTCTTCAGCGCGATCCTGGTCGCTTCTTCAGCGCTTCCGGCGCCTTCGGCCACCCGCTCCGCCGACACGACCTCGGGGATCGCCTCGGTCGCATAGGGATCGTAGAACAGCTGCATCAGCCGATCGACTTCGAGACGCCCGGTCGCGAGCCGCAGGTCACCCACGATCTTCGGACGGCGGAGCTCACCGGTGATCTTCAGCGACGCACCGACGCCGACGTCTCCGAGCTCGTTGTCGATAAGCTCGAAGTTGTCCGACGTCACGGTGATATTGACCTCCCCCAGCTGCTTTTCGTGAACGGCCAACTGGCCCGCAATGTTCAGCGCGCGGCCGTGCTCGTCCAGGATCTGAAACTCCTGCAGGCTCATCAGGTCCGGCGTCAGATTGATGCGCGTGTTCAAACCGGTATACGACCCGCCTGCGAGCGGCACGCCGAACCCGCCGTTCCGGATGTCGATGAACCCGACCACATGCGGGTCGGCCCCGGAACCAGTCACGCGGACGTCGGCCTGGAGTGTGCCCGTGACGTTGGTGACGACGTCGGTGAATCCCTGCACGACGGCCAGGTTCAGCGCCGTGGATGTGATGTGCACATCGATCTCTTCGCCCGCCACTGCGGCGCTGTGCGCGCCGGTTCCCCGCGAGAAGAACGACAGCGGCACGGATCCCTTGGCCGTGATCTGCTCCGTCGCCGACTGGCGCAGGGTCGCGTCGAGGATCATCTTCCTGCCTGTGTAGTCGACGTCAGCCACCAGCGCTTCGTACTTGTAGGTGCCGAACGCGCCGTTCCTGATCTCGATCTGGCCGTCGATCGCCGGCGCCGCCATGGTCCCGGTCACCCTCGCGTTCGCCGAGAGTGTGCCCGTGAAGCCGCGGTTCTGCAGCAGGAGCGTCTCGAGCTGTTTCAAATCGACGTTCTGCGCCTTCACGTCCAGCGCCGCCGACGGCGCTGCGCCCTTCAGCGCAATCGTCCCGGAGACATCGAGCGACTGATTCCCGCTGACGAGCCGGACGTTCTTGAGGACGACACTGTCAGGGCTGTACTTGATCGCCGCGTCGTTGCCGGCGACTGTTCTCCACTCGACGCCCTGCGTGCGCACCGACAACTCCGGCAGGTGGATCTCCTGATGGTCCGTGTGGAGGATGACCTGCCCCTTCGCGTCCAGCTCGCGACTCTGTTCCTTGATGTTCGCCGTGAACCGCACCCGCTGCCCGTCGTACGTCGTCGTGGCGGTCAATTCGTTGATCTGGAAGGATCCCGCCTTGATGAAGGTGCCCTTCGTCGTGGCGTCGACCTGCATCTTCGCGACCTGCAGCTCGGGCAGCGTGACCGTGTACCGGCTGTCGAGATCGAGCGCGCTGTTCTGCCCGTACGAGATGTTGCTGCCATCGATCGTGCCGGTGGCGACGAGCGAAGCCGCGTTGCCGGTGATGGTGCCGTCGAGGACCGCGCTGCCGCCTACCTCTTTCTGGCCGGCCAGCTTCGCCAGCTCAGGAATGTTGACGGCTTCCACGTGGTACTTGAGGTTCGAGGCGGACGAACGATCGAGCGCGATGCGGCCGGACGCGTTCGCCTTCACATCCGGGCCGGTCAGCGTAAACGTCCGCACGTCGCCGATCTGGTTGGCGTAGGTGCCGTCCACGCTGGCACTGTCGATCTTCAGTCCGCCGATCGTGGAGGGAACCAGTGCCAGCTGGCCCGCGGCCGTGACCGATGCGGGCGTGAGCGGCGCGTCCACGTTCGCGATGGTGAAGTCCGCGGTCACCGTGCCCGTGACGTTGCCCTTCGCCTCGGGACGGGACAGCAGGCGCGCCGGGTCGAAGTCTTCGAAGCGTCCATTCACCTTGGCGGCGAGCGCGCCGTTGGCCAAGTGCGCTTCGAACTCCAGCTCCGGCAACCGCCCGCCCATGATCTCGGAATTCTTGAGCATCCCGGTCGCATCGAGCGTCATCTTCGTGGCTGACGTATCGCGCCCGCGTCTCGCGGCGACCGCCCTCGGCCACGATCCCGTCGCGTTGATGGTGCCGTTCAGATTGCTTGCGTACTCGGGCGTAGCGACCGACGGAAGATCGAAGGCCCGGCCGATCCGCTCGAGGTCGACCGACTCGACTGTGCCGCGCAACACGTACGCGATGGTGGCCGGCGTCACGTCGAAGTCGACGACGGTGCCCGTGCCGATGGTGGCGCCGTCGATGGTGGATCGATTGAGCACCGCAGTCCCGACCGACGACCGTCCCTTTCCGCGTGCGTGATAGCTCGAGAACGACAGGCTGGTCGTCACGACCGGCGCGCCAGTGGATCTGGGCAGGTCCCGGAGATTGACACCGTTGGCACTGCCGCGGAGGTCATACTCGATGGGCCGTCCGCGTGACGGCGTCAGCACGGTTCCCTTGGCGGTCGCCGTGCCGCCGTACGCCGCGGCGCGGCCGTCGATCACCAGGCGCCGGCCATCGATGGTCCCCTTCACTTTGACGTTGCTCGCGCGGTAGCCCAGCGCGAAGACCCTGGGTCCGGCAAAGGTAAAGGTGCCCCGCGTGCGCTCGTTCATCGGAACGCCTTTCGGCGTGTCGGCGAAGTCGAGATCGATTTTCGCCAGGCCGGTGATGTCGCTGCGCTGCTCGCGGTCGTTCAGGAGCAGCACGAGATTCAGCCGCTCCACGTTCAGGTCCCCCTCCAGGCCGTAGACCGGTCCGCGCAGGTCCGCGACCACCTGGCCGCGGGAGTTGCCGGCTTCAGACCGGAGGTTCAGGTCCAGACCCATACGATCGACAGGTCCGTTGGTCTTGACCTCGAAGTCGGGATGCAGCTTGTAGGGAGCGACGATCGGGAATATCCGTCCGAACTCGGGCAGCGAGGCCTTGCCGGATCCCGTGACCTTGACGACCGCCGCTCGCATGTACTGTTCGAGGACGCCTTCGAACCGCACCGCGCTCTCGGCCGTGTGCAGCGCCATCGTGTCGAGATACACGTTGTCGTCGCGGACCGCAATCTTGCCCGTCAGCTGCCGGACCACAAGCTCGGGTGACGCGCCCGTGAAGCTGACATGCTCGAGCCCGATCGTGTAATGGACGGGCGCGTACTCGAAGCTCGCCTTGATGTCGACGTCGCGCAACAGCCGGGGTAACGTCACGCCGGATGCACCGATCGGGTCACGGATCGCGATGGTCCCGTCGGTGATCTCGATCGACGGCAGCGAGACGGGCCGGCCCGGGCCCTTTCGATCGGCTTCCTGTCGCTGCTCTTTCACGAGCCGGCGGACGTTCCATCCCTGCGCCGTACGCACGAAGAGAAACTGCGGCTCGTGCAGCGCGATGCCGTCGAGCACGATGCCCTTCGACACCAGCGTGAGGATGCTGTAGTCGAGGTCGATCGCCTTGACGGCAACGATGCGCTCGCCCGAATCGGTCAGCGTGACGTCCCTCAACTGGACGCCGTAGAACAGGTTGCCACCCAGGGCGCCGATCGACAGCTCGCCATTCAGGTACTGCTGCGACTCGCGCACGATGTATCGCCGCAGCCAGTCCCTGAACCACGGCGTCTGAGACACGATGAGCGACACGGCCAGGATCCCGACCACGAGGGTCCCGACGAGCGTGACGATCTGCAGGGTCCGGCGAACGCCTCTCATCAGAACGCTTGCCCGATGCTGAAGTGGACGCGGAAGCGGCGGGGCTCTTTCACGCCGTTGACGAGCAGGCCTGGGATGGGATTGAGCTGGTAGCCGAAATCCGCGCGCAGCGGACCTATCGGCGTCTGGTACCTGAGGCCGGGGCCCACGTCATAGCGCCATCCGATCTCACGGCCCAGGGCCCCACTCTTGTCTCCCCACACCCGTCCGGCGTCGATGAACACGACTCCCCCGAACGACCCGACGAGAGGCGCACGCAGCTCCGCCGAAAGATTCGTGAATTTCGTGCCTCCGATGGGCAGCCCCCCGCCACTGAGCGGCGCGACCTCAAACCGTCCCCAGCCCCGCAGATTTGTGGCGCCGCCGAGGAAATAACGCTTGAAGAACGGGATCTTGGTGTCCGCGGACCCCGACGCGTCGATCATCCCCCCACGCGCCTGGACGGCGACCACGGCGGTGTTGCCGAGCTTCTGGTAGTAGCGGCCCTCCCCGGTGAACTCGTAATAGTCGTACGTGCCCCCGAGAAACGTCCCCGCCTGCTCCGCATGCAGGGATGCGACATACCCGCGTTTGGCGTCGAGCAGGTTGTCTGTCGTGTTCCGGCTCGCATCGAGGAGCAGCGCCGACCGCTGGCCGCCGCCGGTGCCGAACCGCGGGTCGAGCCCCAGCGCGATCAGTTTGCTGCGGAACGAGGGGTCTTCCAGCGCCTCCTTCGAGATCGCGTAGTCGTCGTACTCGTTCGCGTAGGTGAACGCCAGCGCGGTGGACGGCCGCCCACTCAGCACCGGCCCGCCGCTGCGAGCGAACTGCCGCGTCACTGTCACGCGGCCCCCCTTCGTGTCCAGGGTGAAGGCGGGCTCGTCTGTGTGCCATATCTGCCCGTTCACGCCGATCGTGAACCGAGGGCTGAAGAAATACGGCTCCTTGTACGTCAGACGCACGCCGCGATCGAGCGCCGAGTATCGGCCATGCACGCCCACGGTCTGGGCGCTCCCGAAGGCATTGACATGCCGCCAGTCGACCTCCGCACGCGCCTTTTCCTCCGTGCCGTATCCCACGCCGAAGGTGATCTTCTTGTGTTTGCTCTTTGTGACGGTGACCCGGGTGGGGATGCTCTCGGGCTTCGTCTCGGTCCCGACCGGCTCGATGTTGGCGAAGTCGAAAAGCTCGAGTCCGTACAGCTTCCGCTGGCTTTCCCGCAGCCGGCTCTGACGAAACAGGTCCCCGGGCTTGAACGTCAGCTGGCGTCGGATGACGTTCTCGCTGACCGTGGCGTTGCCTGAAATCTCGATATCCCCATGGTGCGCAACCGGCCCCGCATCGGCCCGCATCGTCAGGACCCGCTGCTTGGGCGCAGTACCCGGCGCCTCCGACACGCGGACCGACGCATACGGATGACCGTGGTCACGCAGCTCGTCGAGGGTCGCCTCGCGGCTCGCCTGGAGCAACGCCCGGTCCACGGGTGCGTCTATTTTGAGGGGCAGCCGTTTGTCGAGGTCCTTGCGGTGGTCGTCCGGCAGCGCCTCGAAGCCCTCGAGCACGATCCGCTCGACGGTGACCGGTTCCCCTTCGGAAATGATCACTGCAACGCTCACCGATGTCTGATCCTGGTTGAGTTTCGCGTCGAAGGAGGTCACCCGCGCGTCGGGATAGCCGCGGTCGGTGTAGAAGGCGACGATACGCTTGAGGTCCGCTTCAAACTGTTCGCGGGAGAAGTACCGCTTCGTGCCCCAGGGAATCTTGGAGCTGGCGGCGGTCGCCAGCACGCTCTTGAGTTGCGCGGTCGTGACCGCCTTGTTTCCGGAGAAGCTGAGGCTGGAGACCTTGACCCCGCGCTCTTCCTTGCACGCCGCGACACCTGCAACGAGCAGGCAGCACATGACGACGCGAGGCAGCAAGGAAGGCATGCGCAGGAGGAAAGTACTCACAAGGTATACCAGACACCGATCCCCGGCGCTACACGTCTGCGCCTAAAGTGCGAGGGCGTGAACGGTTCGCTGGGAACCATTCACGCCCTCTTTGAAACGAGCGAAAAACAGAGGCGGGCCTGACTACCCCTCCCGGGTGATATCAGGCTTGCCGGACGACACCGACAGCATGATGCCGAGTCCGACGGCGACGACGACCCCGATCAGAATCCAGACCGGTGACACGTTGCGCAGCACGCCGCCATACCAGAGTGCGGCGAGTGCGCCGATCAGCAGCAGGAAGTAGCCGACGAGATAGATATTCACATAACGCATGGATCGAAGCTCCCAGCTTGCAGCCCCGGCTCCCAGCCGAAGCTGGGAGCCGGATGCTGGCAACCGCTTGTTACCGCTGGAGTCGAACCACGAGGGCCGCGCGACGGTTGAGACGACGAGTCTCTTCGCGCGCGTTGTCGTGCTTCGGCCGCTCTTCGCCGTAGCTCACCGTACGGAGCCGGCTGGCGTCGATGCCACGGCCCGTCAGGTAATCGCGAACCGAGTGGGCGCGGCGCTCGCCGAGGGCGAGGTTGTACTCCGCCGTGCCGATGTTACAGGTGTGGCCCTCGATCTCGAGGTTGAGCTCGGGTGCCGCCTGCATGGCCGCGATCGCTTCGTCGAGTTCGCGCGTCGCTTCGGGCCGCAGCGAGTAGCGGTCGAAGTCGAAATACACGTCCTCGAAGACGTACTGCTTGACGACCGGGCGAATCACCTGGATGTTCACGGTGTCGCTCGCCGTCTTGCCATCCTGCGGGCAGGTCACCGTCACCGTCACCGGGACCGTGCCTTCCTGCATCGGGGCCGTCCACGGGGTCTGCTTCGCCGTGCCGTTGGCGAACGTGCCCGTGGGGGCGGACCACGCGTAGGTGACTTCGCAGCCGATCGATGACTGCGGGAACGCCGTCACGGTCGACATCTTGCCGACTTCAACCGTGCACGGATCGCACTGCGCCTTGACGGACAGTTCGTGCATGGGGGCCGGAGCTGGCGCAATCATCGGAGGGGGCGGCGCGACATAGATGCGCACACCGGGGTGGAAGCCGACACGCACCTGAAGACCGAGCGAGTCGCCCGTTTCGTCTTCGTAGTTGCCGAACTCGCTCCGGCCGTCCAGCTTGACGCGCCAGTTGAGCCCGACGCCTGCGAACCACTTGTTGCCAAGGTAGGTCAGGCCGAGCGAGGCATTGAAGGGGGAGTCCAGGTCGGTGTTCGCCGGCGCGATGCTGCCGTCTTCACCTACCAGCCGCGTCGACAGCCGAAGGTTGTCGTCGAGGTACGCTTCCCCGTGCACTTCGGCCGTCAGGCGAAGGTTCTTGCGCGTCGGGAAGCCGGCGCCGAACCCATAGCGGATGCCGTTGCTGATCTCCACGCCGTCCGGATCACCACGCTTGATGAAGCCGCCGAAACCGGACAGCTCGACCCGCTCGTTGATCTCCTTGCTCACGATCGCGTCGATGGCCATGTCGACCTTGCCGGTGCCGACCGCTTCGTCGTTATCGTCCGCCGTGGGGATCTTGATCATGCCGCGCAGCGCAAAGGCGGGAGACTGCTGCCGCCACGGCGCCGAGAAGTTGATCTTCGCGCCGAGCCACAGGTCGCCGAGTTTCTCAGAAAATCCCTTATTGACGAAGGGATACTCGTTGACGAGCCCGCCTCCCTGGTTACCCGTGAAGATCGGGCGCACGTCGCGATCGATACGACGAACGACGGTGAACGCGCCGAAAATCTCGGCGCGATCCGCGAGCCCGTACCCGAGAGTCACGGGCCAGTTCGATACGTCGGTGAACCCCTCGTTGAAGTCGAAGTTCACGCGATACGCACTGAAGGACCATCTGTTCGCCGGCAGGATTTCTGCTGTCGGCACGAACCAGAGACCGGTGTCACCCGCGAAGGTGGTGGTCGCCTTCCGCGTCTCCACAATGTCGGACGACATCATCCCGGACGGCTGAGCCATCCCGGTCGCCGGTTGCTGCATCGAGGTCGGCTCCTGGCCAGTCACTGGAGTCTGGGCCGACGCCGACGCGACGCCTGTAAACGTCACGAACACCGCCATTACTACCCGTTTCAACATACGCTCACGCCTCCGTCTGTCACACATATCCACGTCCACTGATTATGACTGCTGTTCATCGACTGCGCCAGGGTTGAGGACCCCGACATGAGAAGTGGCCGTCGCCTCGACATCCGCGGGGCCGTCGAGCCGCCCGCGTCCACCGCGACTGATCTGTCCACCTTTGCGACCGGCGTTGCGCGCTTCTTCTGAGGTCCACTCGTGGGCGGTCCCCTTCTGATGCGCGGCACGGCCTCCCTTACTGGCGATTTCGCGCTGCTTCTCCGGCGACATCGAAGCAAAACCTCGACGCTCCTTGCGCTCTCCCGGTCCTTTGGCTACTTCAACCATGATTCACTTCTCGCTGATCTGTCCGCCTGGGTTCCGCAGACCACGTATGGTGCGGGGTTCGGCTCCGCCGGCGGATCCTGGACGGGCACGGGTGTCGGTTCATTCGTCGGGGTCTCGGGGGCCTTGTCCGGCACCTCCCGTTCGCCTGGGCGCTCGTTACTCTCTGTGCTAATCATTTGATCCCGTGCGCCTCCGACCTCCGGACGATTGACTGCCGCTCGGCAGGTATCAAGTCCCGTGCCACGGTTGAGCAGGCCCCTGGATGCCCCAGTTTGGCCTGTAAACGGTTGCAAATTGGAGGGATACACGGAGGGGCGTCCGTCGGAGCGAACGCGATGGAGCGATTCGATACAGCCGGCGTAGCGGCCTGTAACTGCCGCAGCCTCTGATAAGATACTCCCATGAGCGCCTGTGGAGGTCCCCCCCAGCCCACCTCGTCTGCCCCGAACACGAGCGGACGAACCGTCTTTTGTCAGAAGTTCGAGAAGGACATGCCCGGCCTTGACACGCCGCCGTGGCCCGGCGAGCTCGGGCAACGAGTCTTCGAGAACATCTCCGCCGAAGCCTGGAAGCTCTGGGAAGAGCGGATGAAGATGATCCTCAATGAATACCGCTTGATGCCCTGGCAGAAGGAAGCCCAGGAACTCGTGCGCAAGCAGATGGAGGATTTCTTTTTCGGCGAGGGCGCTGCCCTGCCCCCCGGATTCGTGCCCCAGCAGAGCAAATAGGAAAGGCAGAACACCGAACATAGAACACAGAAGGCTCCTTTGTCCGGAAGGCCTTCTATGTTCTGTGTTCTGTGTTCTGTGTTTCTACTGCGATATCTGGGGTGATGTGAAAATGGAGCCGTCGGTGTGATTCGCGGAGGGCTGCCACGACGTCGGCCGCCTGCCCGGCGTGTGCGAAGATGAAGCCCAGGTAGCTGTCCCCTTCGGGCAGCGGTTCGAGCAGTTGATCCACCTTCGCGGTGATGTGCACCTCTTCGACATGCGCGGCCGCGCGCGCACCGTCCTCCCCCATCACGCCCTTGAACAGCCCCCGCTTCGGGATCGGGATCATCATCACTCCCGACGCCGGCTCTTCGCGCATGTAGGGGGAGACGTCCTCGCCTGTCGCGTGCCGCAGCAGCACCTCCTCGAGCGACGCGTGCTCGCTGCCGGCCGTGAATCGCAGCATCTTTGAGCAGAGGCCCCCGATCGGCCGCGACGCCACTTCCAGCATCACGACACCTGCCGACCCGACGCGGCACTCCGCGTGGATGGGGCCGTGCACGAGACCGAGCGCCGCGGTGGCGCGCTGCAGCTGCTCGGCCATGGCATGCTGCACTTGCCACGGGACGTCGATGGGCGTCACGTAGATGGTTTCCTCGAAGAAGGGACCCTCGAGCGGATCAGGCTTGTCGAAGATCGCCAGCACGCGCAACTCCCCCCGCGTGAGCAGGGCTTCGATCGCGTACTCGCGCCCCTCGATGTAGCCCTCGATCAGCAGTTCCATCTCGAGCCCGCGCCGGTGCGCGCGCACGGCGGGACGCGCGAGCAGGGCACGGACTCGGGCCACGGCGTATTCGAGTTGCCGCGGCGTGTCGGCCCGAATGACGCCGCGGCTCCCCGACAGTCCGAGCGGCTTGACGACACATGGGTAGCGGACACGGGCGGCCACGTCATGCGCCTCCGCGGTGGCCGGCAGCTCCAGCCACCAGGGGACCGGCAGCCCGGCGGCGGCGAACTTCCGTCGCATCAATTTCTTGTTGCCGGTCGCCTCTGCTGCCTCCGGTGGATTGCCCGACAGCCGCAGCAGCTGCGTGACGCGGGCCGCAAGAACCGCAGGGCGATCGCCGACGGCGATCACGCCCGAGAACGGCCGCTCGTGCGCGGCTCTGCTGATCGCCTCGAGCGACTCCTCGTCGTCGAAGAAACGCACCGGAATGGCCTGATCCTGCCACGGGTCGTCGAGGAGATGGCACCGGTCCGTCGCGAGGGCCAGCTCGATGCCCAGGCGCTCGGCCGCCTCCGAGAACGATCGGAGCTGGTACCCGGTCGTCGTCGACAGCAGAAGGACGCGCGGCACGGCAGCTACGGACAGGTGACCCACCGGATGATGTCGTCCCGGACCTCGAAATGCGCTGCCGGCTGCCGTGTGCGGATCAGCGCTTCGAGTGCCTCGACGGTCGGATAGCCGTCATCCCCCACAAACTGCCGCGCGTCGTCAATCAGCACGTGGTGGCCTGGTACCGGGTGCGCGAGAAGGGTATCGATCTCCTGGAGGATCGGACTTGCGACCTGCGTCCTCGCCGTGCCTCCGCCGGCGTAATGCCCGTCCAGCCAGAAGAGCGCCGGCTGGGTCAGCGTCGCGACGACTGGCGGCAGACGCGTGGCGCTGTCGCCGTGCAGGATCTCCACCTGCGGGTGCGCCGCGAACCGGCGCCGTGCCGCGTCGAACAGCCGATCGTCGAGCTCGATCGAGATGAGGCGCTGCGCCAGCGGCAGCAGGGCGGCAATCATGTCGCCCGTAAAGGTGCCGGTTTCGACGACGGTCGTCAGCCCATATCTGCGGGGCTCGTGTTTCACGATCCGCTGCTTGACGATGGGCGGGGCGGGAATGGGGCGGCCGCTCATCCGCCATCGCGAGTAGACACGCCACTCGGTGAACGGTCGCATCGCGGGATGCATGGACGCGGCGCGCCAAGCCTGAAGGATCGACATCACATCGTCACAACAGAGCCACCTGCTCTGCATTGGGTTCCGCTCAACAGTACCAAGGTTCGTTCAGGTAGGGCACCGTCGCGCGCGGCATCGGCGGCGAGACCCGCATCGGCGCGATGCGCGCGGCGAACGTGTGCGCCTCATCCCACACCCGGCCGAACACCTCGCGGCGGGGCGCACTTATGTTCACACCCACCAGGCGCGTCATGGAAGCGTGCAACTGGTCGACGCGGGGATCCGGGTGGCGCCACGGGTGTGTCAGCGACACGGGATCGAACGGGCCCGCCACGCGCCGCATGCCCTCGACTTCGAGCATGCGGGACCCGTGCGGCACCAGCAGGCGGATGGCGTATTGAATGGGCGAGACATGGTCCACGAGGTCCAGCCGATCGATCTCGTGCAGGAGCTCGAGGAATCCGGCGACGGTCGTCCAGGGCGTGAATGCCACGAAGGTCGGTGACAGCGGGAGCCGAACGTCGTGGCACAGCGCGATCGCGCGTTCGAAGTCGGCGCGGGTGTGACCTTTTTCGAGGATCGCCAGAACCGTATCGTCGAGCGACTCCACGGCGCTCGTGACGAATGCGCATCCCGTGTCGCGCAGGAGCGGCAACGCGTCGCTGTGCTGCAGCAGGTGCTCGATTTTGATGGTGACGTCGTACGTGACGCCGGGGCACACCCGACCGAACCGCTCGACCACGTCCCGCGCATGGCGGATCCCGTTGAAGAAGTCCGGATCACCAAACGTGATGTGACGGGCGCCGGCGTCGACCTGGGCGCGCGCGTCCGCCACGACGACATCGGACGACACGATACGGAAGCGGCCGTCGTACACCGGCACGATCGGGCAATGGCGGCAGCGATGCTTGCAGCCGCGGCTGGCCTCGGTGTAGCCGACCGTCCGCCGCTCGGCGCCGTCCTGGAGCGTCGCATAGTTCGACAGCGGCGGGAGGACCGAGCGAAGGGGAACCTTGAAAGACAGTCGGGGCAATACTCGGGGCTCGGGGGTCGGGGTTACTTCTGTAGTGTCTTCTGTAGCGCAGCCCTTCAAGGCTGCCTGGACCAACTCCGCTTCGAACTCCCCGCCGAGCACGTCGTGGACTCCCCGCTCGCGCAGCAGCAGCTCGTTCAGAGGAGCATAGAGCCCATACGCCACAATCCGGGCGTTCGGGTTGAGTCGACGCACGCGGGCGATGACCGGCAACGCCAGCCGGGTGGCGGTATGCATCGGGAGGAAGAACCCGATCGTCGAGGCCTGGCGCACCGCGGCGTCGGAGAAACGCTCCTTGGCGAGGTCCAGGCAGACGACCCCCAACCCGGCGTGGCTGAGCCACGCGGCCGGAGAGGCCAGTCCGAACGGCTGGCGTCCCATGTCGTAGGTGGAGATCAGGAGAACCGACACGGCCTCAATAGTGTCACGCGTTTGAGGGTATCCTTGCCTCCATGACAGATCCAGTTGCTGACGGCGGCCTTCAGGACCGCGCGTTCTTCGGTCACCCGCGAGGGCTGTCCACACTATTTTTCACCGAAATGTGGGAGCGCTTCAGCTATTACGGGATGCGCGCCCTGCTGCTCCTCTACATGACGGCACCACTGGCCGCCGGCGGCCTCGGTTTCGATACGGCGCAGGGGGGGGCCATCTACGGGCTCTACACGTCGATGGTGTACATGACGACGCTGCCAGGCGGCTGGATCGCCGATCGGCTGATCGGTCAACGGCGAGCGGTGCTGTACGGAGGCATCCTGATCGCGAGCGGGCACTTCAGCATGGCGGTGCCGTCGCTCGCGACGTTCTATCTCGGCCTCTTCCTCATCGTGATCGGCACGGGGCTCCTGAAGGGGAACGTCAGCGTCATCGTCGGTCAGCTCTACACACCGAAGGACGTGCGGCGGGACGCCGGCTTCTCGATCTTTTACATGGGGATCAACCTTGGCGCGTTTCTCGCGCCGCTCATCTGCGGATACCTGGGGCAGCGCGTGAGCTGGCACGTGGGATTTGCCGCGGCCGGCGTGGGGATGGTCCTCGGATTGATCCAATACGTGCTCGGCGGCAAGCATCTCGGCCAGGCGGGCCTGTATCCAGCGCCAGCCGAGTCGCCGGAAGCGGCCGCGCGGCTCAAGTCCCGCGCGCTGGTCATCGGCGGACTGCTCGCCATGATTGTGGCGGCGGTCGGTATCGGGGCCTACACGGGCGCCCTGGCGATCACCGCGAGGCAGGTCGCCGACGCCGCGGGGATCTTCCTGCTGGTCGTGGTCGTGGTGTTCTTCGGATGGCTCTTCTTCTCGAGTGGCTGGACCCCGGATGAACGGAAGAAGATCTACGTCATTGGCGTGCTCTTCCTCGCCGCCGCGCTGTTCTGGTCCGTCTTCGAGCAGGCCGGGTCCACGCTGAACCTGTTCGCGGATCGGGACACCAACAACGTGGTCCTGGGATACGCGTATCCGAGCAGCTGGTTCCAGTCCATGAACGCGATGTTCATCTTCGCGCTCGCCCCGGTGTTCGCGTGGCTGTGGGTCCGGCTCGCCGCCGCCGGGAAAGAACCCTCCAGCCCGGCGAAATTTTCTATCGGGCTGGTGTTCGTCGGGCTCGGATTTGCCGTCCTGATCATCGCGGCGCAGATTGCATCGACAGGGGTCAAGGTCAGCCCGATGTGGCTGACGTTGACGTACCTGCTGCACACCATCGGGGAGCTCGCCCTGAGTCCGGTGGGGTTGAGCGCGATGACCAAGCTCGCGCCTGTGCGGATCGCCGGCCTCGTCATGGGAGTCTGGTTCCTCGCCTCGTCGGTCGGCAACTACATCGGCGGTCGCGTGTCCGGGTTGTATGAGTCGCTCGCGCTGCCAGACCTTTTCGGCCTCGTCGCCGCCTTCGCCATCGTCGCCGGCGTGATCCTTGCGCTGTTCGTCAAGCCGATGAAGAAGTTGATGGGAGAAGTGAACTAATCGATCTATCGACCAATCGATCTATCCACTAATCGATCTATCGATCAATCGGTCGCAACATGGTGCTGGAGAAGTACAAGCAGAAACGCAACTTCACCTCGTCCCCGGAGCCGTCCGGCGACGTGAAGCTGGCGGCTGAGCGCGCGCGGAAGCAGAAGACCGAGGGCGGGCTGTTCTTCTGCGTGCAGAAGCATCTCGCCAGCCACCTGCACTACGACCTCCGTCTCGAACACAATGGCGTGCTCCTCTCCTGGGCCGTGCCGAAAGGTCCCTCGCTCGATCCGAAGACCAGGCGCCTCGCCATGCACGTCGAAGATCACCCCGTCGAGTACGGCACGTTCGAAGGCGTCATTCCGTCGGGATACGGAGCGGGCATTGTGATGCTCTGGGACCAGGGCACCTGGACGGCGGAGTCCGACGACGTCGGCGCGGCACTCGAGAAGGGTGACCTGAAGTTCACGCTGGACGGCTACAAGCTGAAAGGCTCGT
>DATLXP010000241.1:0-6415 GCA_035575695.1 Vicinamibacterales bacterium | reverse complement strand
CGCGGGCGAGCGCGTGCGGCTCGTGGTGCGCAGCGAAGACGCCGGCATGGACCACGATTTCGTCGTGAAGAAGTGGAAGGTCAAGTCGAAGATGGTGCACGGCCGTGACACGACCAGGCTGACGTTCAAGGTGCCGCGTCGAGCCGGCGCCGAAACCTACTATTGCACCCCCCACGCCGGGAAAATGCGCGGCACCATCCGCGTCGAATGATCCCCGCGCGCGTGCCCCTGCGCACCGCGCTCGAGTCTCCCGACTCGAAGAGCCGCTATGTCCGTCGTCTTTTTTCCACGATCGCGGATCGCTACGATCTCATTACCGCCCTGCTGTCGTTCGGTCTCGACCGGCGATGGAAGCAGCGGCTCGTCGCGCTCGCCGCCGTTCGGCGGGGCACCCGGGCGCTGGACCTCGCCTGCGGCACCGGAGATATCGCGTTTGCCATGGCGGCCGAGGGGGCCACGGTCACCGGCCTCGACATCACGCACCGGATGCTGGTGCTGGCGCACCGAAAGCACCCAGCCTCCGCCAAGGCTACGGCGGGCAAGCCGACCTGGGTCACGGGGGACATGATGGCGCTGCCGTTTCCGGATCACTCGTTCGATGTCGTCACGACCGGCTACGGCCTGCGCAACGTCCCGGCGATCACGACATCACTGGCCGAGATCCATCGTGTGCTGAGGCCCGGCGGACAGCTGCTCTCGCTTGATTTCGACCGTCCCGGGCATCCACTCGTCCGCTTCGTGTATCTCGCATATCTCACGGTGGTCGGCAGCGCGCTGGGCCTGGTGCTGCATGGGGATCCCGACACCTACCGGTACATCCCGGAGTCGATTCGTCGTTATCCGGGAGCCAGGGGAGTCGTGGCACTCATGGAGGCGCAGGGGTTCGACCACGTGAGGTGGCTGCGCGTGCTCGGCGGCTTCATGGCGATTCACGCAGCGAGGAAGTAAGGTACGATTCAGCGTGGCCATCGAGACATCGGAACTGCGTCGGCGCATTCGCGCAGCGATCGAACTATCGAAGAAGAACAGTGCGGCCCGCCGGACGCGGAGCGATGCTGCCGCCATCAGCTACGAGACGTTCCTCGAACAGGTTGCCGTGCCGGCCGTCCAGCAATTCGCGTCGGCGCTGACCGGCGAAGGGCACCTGTTTCACGTGGCGACGCCGGCCGGTTCCGTCAGGCTCACGTCGGGGGCGTCGGCCGGCGATTACATCGAACTGTCCCTCGACACCACGCAGGACCCGCCGGAAGTCATCGCGCGCGTGAACCAGGGGCGCGGGCGCAGAGGGATGACGGCCGAGCGTCCGCTCCGCGAACGCACCGCGGTGGCCGACCTCACGGATGAAGATGTCGTGACGTTCCTCGTCCAGGAAATCACGCCGTTCCTGTCTTAGCAGGGCTGAAGCCCTGCGCAACGACCCCCACCCGTAGCGCAGGGCTTTAGCCCTGCCAAGACAGGAGCTACACACACCCGCTGGCTTTGAGCGTGGAGATCTCTTCCTCTGAAAAACCCAGTTCGCGAAGAATGGCGTCCGAATGCTGACCCAGAACGGGGGGGGGCGTTCGCACGGCCCCGGGCGTGTCCGACAGTTTTATCGGGACGCCGAGCACACGGATGGCGCCTGCGGCCGCGTGCTCCAGCTCCTGGATCATGTCTCTGGCGTCGAGATGAGGATCCTGCAGCACCTCCGCGACGGCGCGCACGGAGCCACACGGGACCCCCGCGGCCTTGAGCGCGGCGACCCACTCCACCCGCGTCTTCGTTCGCAGCCGTTCGCTTAATATCGGTCGCAGCTCCGCATAGTTGCTGACGCGGGACCTGTTGGTGGCGAATCGGTCATCGCCGCCCAGCTCCGGCGCGTTCAGCACGGCGCAGAGCCGCCGCCACTGATCGTCGTTGCCGACCGCGATCACGAACTCCCCATCCGACGCGTCGAAGGTTTCGTACGGCACGATGGTCGGGTGGCGGTTGCCCATCCGCGCGGGCGTTGTGCCGGTCGCGAAGTAGATGCCCGCCTGGTAGGTGAGGAGGGCGGCGGTCGTATCGAGCATCGCGATGTCGACATGCTGCCCACGGCCCGTTCGCTCTCGAGCGAACAGCGCAAAGCCGATGCCCTGCGCGGCAAACATACCGGCGACGATGTCCGAGATCGCGACGCCGAGTCGAAATGCAGGTCCGTCGCTGGCGCCGGTGATGCTCATCAGGCCGCCCTCCGCCTGCATCACCGCGTCGTAGCCGGCCTCGGCACGGCGTGGCCCCGTCTGACCGAATCCGGAGATCGAGCAGTAGACAAGGCGGGGATGGCGTTCGGCGAGCTCGTTGTAACCGAGCGACAGCCGCTCCATCGTGCCCGGCCTGAAATTTTCGACGAGCACGTCAGCCGTCGCCAGCAGGCCGTCGAGCACGCGCCGCGCGCCCGGCTGCTTCAGGTCGAGCGTCAGGCTTTCCTTGTTGCGGTTGATGCTGAGGAAGTAGGCGCTCTCTCCCTCGACAAACGGCGGGCCCCACCCGCGCGTGTCGTCACCCTTTCCGGGCTGCTCGATTTTGATGACCCGCGCGCCCATGTCGGCGAGCTGCATCGTGCAATACGGCCCCGACAGAACGCGGGTGAAGTCAATGACGGTGAGTCCGTCTAGAGGAGCAGACATTACTTGGGTCCGTGGGTCCGTAGGTCCGTGGGTCCGTGGGTCCGCGCTATCGAGATCAGGTCCGACAGCAGGCCATAGGCCGTCTGCGTAAGGCTGCCTGACAGCTGGAAGATGCCGACGCGACCAAGGAGGTCCGTCTCGAGAATGAGCGCGTTGGCGCTGCCATCGAGGCTGGCGAGCAGGTGATCGGCCGGCAGTTCGCGTGGCTCGACCCGCGCGTCCAGAGCCCCGTCTGCGGTTCTGTGCGCGGAGGCGACGAGCTTCAATCGGTGGCCACGGCCCCGAGCGGCCCTGGCGCGATCGCCACACGCCTCGCTGATGCCGATCCGCGATACTCCGTGCGGCGTGATGCGGGCCTCCATCAGGACGTTGACCAGCGCCGCCGTCTTCGCCGCGGCGTCCCATCCGTCAATGTCAAGTGCTGCGTCCGCCTCCGCGATGCCGTCCGCCTGCATCTTCGACAGCGCATTGTCGAAGCTCGCGCCGCGTTCCATCTCGGTCAGGATGTGGTTGGTCGTGGCATTGACGACCCCTTCGAAGCCGAGGACCCGGACACCCGGCATCGTCTCGCGAACCATGTTGAAGACCGGGATTCCATCCATCACCGCTCCCTCGAAGAGGAACGAGACGCCGGCCGCTGTGGCCTGGTCGCGAAGCGATCCGTACGCGAATGCCACCGGGCCCTTGTTCGCCGTGACGACGTGGCACCCGGCCGCGATCGCGGCTCGAACGTGCGATGTGGCGGGCTCACCGCTGGTCACATCCAGCGTCGTCGTTTCGACCACGATTCGGAGGTCGGCGTCCGAGCCGGCGAGATGGGTGATCGCCGCGAATCCGTCGGCGCAGGGCTGTCCGCCGGCGTCGGAGCCATGACGTTTCGTGGCCGTGGCGACGATCCGGCATGAGAGACCATGGCTGGATGCGAGCTCGGCAGACTGCTCCTCGAGCATGCGGGCGAAGCGCCTGCCGACGTTGCCGAAGCCGATCAGGGCGAGGTCAGCGCGCATGTGTGGGCAGATGGTCCATGAGCTCCGCAATGCGCGCGAGCGCCCCAACGAGATGCTCGGGATGGGAGCCGAATCCGAACCGCAGGTGCCGATCCATGCGGAAGTGGTCACCGGGCACGACGAGGACGCTCTGCTCCGTGCGAAGCCGCTCGACGAGCGCGGTCGAATTGATGTCGGACTGGTAGCGAACAAACGCAATCGCACCAGCCTCCGGCGCAACATGCTCGAAGAGCCCCGGGCGATCCCGCAGCCACTTTCTGAGGACGGGGTAATTTGTCCGGATGATGCCCTGCGTTCGCGCCAGCAGACGTGCGCGGCCATCGGGTGAGAGTGCGATGCGGGCCAGCCTGTCGCTGATCGCTCCGGGGGCGATCGTCGTGTAGTCGTGAATACCCCACAGGGCGTCGGCCACGGCGGCTGGCGCGATGAGCCAGCCAATGCGCAACCCGGGAAGGCCGTAGGCCTTGGAGAGGCCCGAGGTGACGATCACGCGGTCGTACCGCCCCCAGGCGCTCGGCGTCTCCACCCCGTCGCGCTCCGCGCCGCGGTAGATCTCGTCGGAGACGACCCAGGCCCCGCAGCGCGACGCGATCCCGCATATCCGATCGAGCTCCTCGCTCGTCGCGCGTGCGCCGGTCGGGTTGTTGGGATTGCAGATGAAGATGATCTTCGTCCGCTCGCCGACGAGCGCGTCGAGGGCCTCGAGATCCGGCTCCCAGCGCGTGCCTTCACCGTTCACACGCAGGGGCCAGGGGGTCACGTGAGCGCCCAGCGCGGACGCCAGGCCTGGCGCCTGCATGTAGTTGGGCGTCATGAGCACGACCTCGTCGCCTGGCTCCAGGAGGTGCATGAGCGTGATGCAGTTGGCCTCGGAGCCTCCGTTGGTGACGTCGACGTTCTCGGGCGCGGCGCCCGTGTACATCGACGCGATCAAGGTGCGCAGCTCTGCCGTGCCGTTGGTCTGGGTGTAGCCGAGCGGCTGCCGCATGACCGCTTCGCGCTCGGCCTCCGTCCGGGCGAGCTCCTCGACCCGCAACGGCTCGACGCCGCTCTCGGACAGGTTCCAGGCCACCTGGTTCTCCCAGATCGATTGCAGGCGTTCCATCTCGAAAGGTTCCAGTCGCATCGTGCAAAAGTGTACCCGAACGCCTCACCCGGAAGACTTGGGCTATCCTTGGCGTGACACGCGCTCACTCTGCATGGCCTCAGAACTGCTGCCCGACCTGGCGCTCATTCCCTCCGGCGAGTTCGTCATGGGCTCCGACGATGGAGAGGATGACGAACGCGCGGCGCACCGTGTGCAGGTCGACGAGTTCCTCATGTCCGTCCGTCCGATCACAAACGTGGACTACGCCCTCTTCGTGCGGGATTCAGGACACCGCGCCCCCGCGATCTACGACCTGCCGCTCGTCGTCACGGCCGGTGGAGCCGAGCGCGAGCGCACGTTTCGCGCCGTGGGAGAGCCCTATGTATGGCTCGATGGCGGTCCCGCGCACGACCGGGACGATCATCCGGCCACGCTCGTCCGGTGGGAGGATGCCGTCGCGTATTGCGCGTGGCTGTCGGCGGAGACCGGTCGTCCGGTGCGGCTTCCGACCGAAGCCGAATGGGAAAAAGCGGCCCGCGGCGGGTTCGAGGGCAAGCGGTACCCGTGGGGGGATCGCCTGGACCGCAACATGGCGAACTTCCTCACCGACCCTGCCCTCAAGGCCTTGCGGGGAACCACGCGGTGCGGCAGTTACCCACCGAATGGCTACGGTCTGTACGACATGGCCGGCAATGTCTGGGAGTGGGTCCTCGACTGGTACGAGCCGCACTACTATTCGAACGCGCACTTCGACAACCCCGCGGGACCTCCGCAGGGACAATTACGGGTGCTGCGCGGAGGCAGCTGGCTGGCGGCCGACGTCAGGATGCTCTCCTGCACCCATCGTCACAAGGTTCCGCCCGACACGTATTCGTACGGCATCGGGTTTCGGGTGGTATGCGCTGTGAAGTAAACCGGCTGCCTGACGCGGCCGCTCGTCTTACTTGTAGGCCCGATTAGCTGTAGGCCCGACCTTCAGGTCGGGCGTGTCGTCGGGCGGCCCGGGGATGATTCGATCACGCCCGACCTGAAGGTCGGGCCTCCACGTGAGAGGTAGCGATGGTACGTTTCGCACTTGCCTTGTCGACGGCGGCATTGCTCCATGCGGCGCCCGCACACGCGCAGATGGTTCCCCAGGTCAACGATGCTCCAGTGATCGTGACCACGGGCCAGGCCGAAGTGAAGATGGCCCCGGACCGCGCATGGGTCGGCATCAATGCCGAGTCACGCGCGAAGGATGCCAGGGAAGCGCAGCGGCTGAACGCCAACGCGATGAACGCCGTGATGGAGAAACTGAAGGGCATGAACCTCGGGCCCGACGCGATCCGCACGACATCCTACGAGCTGCACCCTGAATTCGACCACGCCAATGGCAGGCAGACGTTGAAGGGATACGTGGCGCGCAACGCGATCGAAGTCCGCGTGGACGACGTCGCCCGTATCGGCGACGTGCTGGGTGTCGCGGTCGGCTCGGGGGCGACGTCGGTCGGGGGGCTGCGGTTCGGCCTGAAAGACCACGACGCGGCGGAGCGGGATGCGTTGCGCCTGGCCGTCCGGGATGCCCGGGCCCGCGCGGACGCCGCAGCCTCCGGCGCCGGGGTCCAGATCCTGCGCGTGCTGAAGATCGAGGAGCAGCGCACGGGCAGGGGAGAGCCGCGCCCGATGATGATGCG
>DATLXP010000240.1:0-3094 GCA_035575695.1 Vicinamibacterales bacterium | reverse complement strand
CACTGATCCTGGTCATGTTGCGCCGGACCATCACGTACGGCATGCCGGTCGTCGCCGACAGTTGTTCGACGTAGTCGTCTGGAGACTGCTGCGTATCGCCCAGGGGCAGTGTGTCGTTGAGGAAGTGATCGGCCGCCGTCGCGCACATCTCGATCAGGCGGTCGTAGGAGATCGCCGCCAGCGCCGCGCGCGCCTCTGCCTGGCGGTCTTCGCTGAGCTCGCGCCGAATGATGCCGCCGTTGACCTGGCTCATCTCCGCGAAGGTGTCGCGCGTCCGATGATGCGGGACACCGATCCTGTCGAGGCTCGTGTAGGGGACGCCGTGGCGGAGGATCGGGATGTGAATCATTCGCGCATCGCCTTATCGCCTTATCGCCTTATCGATAAATCGATAGGTCGATAAATCGATAGCTCGAGTTTAGCTCACGGCGTCGGGCGGCAGACGAGTTGCAAGGACGAGCACCGGGATGGCCGCGCAGCAGTCGCTACTCGGCGAGACCGTGACGCTCGAGGGGTTCGGATACCGGCCGGACCTCATCGACGAGGAGGAAGAGGCGGCGTTGCTCGCTCAGGTCCGCTCGCTCCAGTTCCACGACATGACGATGCGCGGCGTCACCGCCCGCCGGCGGGTGCTCCAATACGGCTGGAACTACAGCTTCGAAAACTCCAGGATGACGAGGGGGGCGCCGCTCCCGGACTTCCTGCTGCCGCTGAGAGAGCGAGCGGCGGCCTTTGCGGAGGTCGCAGCGTCTGCGTTGTCGGAAGCACTTCTGATGGAGTACTCCCCTGGCGCCGCCATCGGCTGGCACCGCGACGCCCATCCCTTCAGTATCATTGTTGGCGTCTCCCTGCTGTCGGCCTCTCGGTTCAGGTTCCGCCGCGGGCAGGTGCGCGCATGGGAAACGACGGAAGTGCCGCTCGCGCCGCGATCCGCGTACGTCCTGACCGGCGCCGCCCGCAACGAGTGGGAGCACAGCATTCCCGCGGTGAAGGAACTCCGGTACTCGATCACGTTCAGGACGCTGCGTTAGCCTGCCGCGTCGTTCGATCCGTCGACCCAGACCGTCACCCGGCGCGTGGACCCTACTTGAGCGACCACAAGGCGAGGGAGTTTGCATCGCGGACCACGACCCCTTCGCGCACCAGGACCGGCTGCGCCCAGGTCTGGCTGTCCGACACGTCGTAGCGGCGGACTTCTTCGTACTTCTGAGGATTGCGCTTCACGACCAGCAGGTCACCATCCGTCGTCAGGACGATGAGGTTCGGCCCGGCGATCTGGAGAGCGGCGTTCGTGCCACCACGCCCTTCCGTCGTCCAGGTCACTCTGCCCGTCGTCGCATCGAGGCAGAACAACTGCCCCTTGCGCTTACTGGAAAAGCCGTAGACGAAGTTGCCATCCGCCACGGGCGAGCTCATGTACATCGGCACATCGGTGTTGTGCCAGACCTTCGTCGGTGTCCAGACGCCGCTCCTGGCCTCGACGCGATAGCCGAACGTGCCCTGCCGCGTGCCGGAGATCACCACCATGTCGCCTGCCAACACTGGCGTGACGATGTTCTCGTTCCATTCGTCCGGGAACGGAATGGTCCACAGCAACTTTCCGGTCGAGACGTGAACGCCGACGGCCGCCTTGTCGGTCATCGTGATGAAATGGCGGCCAGCCCCTGCTCCTCCCCTCATGACGGGCGAGGCATAGCCGGGGCCGTGCCCGGGCAAAGCCCACTTCTCGGCGCCCGTCAGCCGATCCAACGCTCGGAACGCCCCCTGTGTGTCATCGCCGACATGCACGATCAGCACGCCGCTGTCGATGATGGGCGACATCGACGTACCCGTGAACAGCTTCGAGGTGTCGATGTCCTTCGACCAGTCCTTGCGCCACTTCACCTGGCCGGTCGCCACATCGAACGACGTCAGGACGGCACTCGTGCCGAGCGTGAAGAGCCGCCCGTTCGACACGAGCGGCGTCGAGAACGGCCCTTTCGACATGTCTTTCGCGTACTTGTTCTTATTGAACGTGGACTGGTACTTCGCTGTCCAGAGAGGCTTGCCGGTCGCAAGCTGAAACGCAGTGACCGTCTCGTCGGGATCCTTCCGGCCGTGGACGAACACTCGCCCCTCTGCAACGACCGGCGTCGAATACCCTTCGCCGACCGGTTGCGTCCAGACGCGCGCGGGTGTCTCGGGCCATGCGGCCGGGACGTTCGCTGAGGCGACGACACCGTCACGATTCGGTCCGCGCCACTGCGGCCACTGGGCGGAGAGGGATGCCGTAGCCGCGAAGGCAACGAAGATGAGCCGGAGCGGTGTCGCTTTCAGCATGGCGATGTTGAACAGTGTTGAACCGTGGGTTTGCAGCGTGTCGCCGAGTACAGACCGGAGCCGCACGGCCCGGCTTGACCGGCAAACACCAGTGTGGGCGTCTTCGCCTGGCGGCTGCCTAGCGGCTGCCTGGCTGGAATTACCGCCGCCTGGAACTGTGCTCTCGAATCCAATTGGTCAGCGCCTCTTCCGAAACAGTGCCATCGGCCAAGGCGACGATCTCGGCAACCACCTCGGTGTCTGTAGCCGAAAGCTCGTGACCATTGATGCCGAGAAAGGTGACCATGGTCAAGAAGCCGATGCGCTTGTTACCGTCGCGGTACGGATGGTTCTTCACAAAGCCGAAGGCGTATGCCGCAGCGAGCATCGGCACGTCAGTGCTGTCGGCCTGGTGCCACTTCTGTTGCGGTCGAGCCATGGCGGATTCGAGAACGTTCTCATCCCGAATCCCCGGCAGCCCCCCGTGTTCTCGTAATTGGTCGTGGTGAATGGCGTCGACGACAACACGGCTGAGCCACTTGGGCTCGGGACGGCGTTTGGCCACCAGCTACTTCGCCAGCTCCCGCAGCGCGTTCCGATACTTCTTCGCAGCTCTGGCCGCCACTCGCAAGGCGCGTTCGGCTTCAGGATCGTAGGGTGTCAGCAGAATCCCACGATCTGTCTCTACCGCCAGGACGCGGTCGCCGGCCTCCATCCGCAGGCGGTCGGCCATGTCCTTCGGGAGTGTGGCGCTCACCGAACCGCCAGCCTGGCGAAGGGTCACTTCCTTGGTCAT
>DATLXP010000239.1:0-5402 GCA_035575695.1 Vicinamibacterales bacterium | reverse complement strand
GAGACGTTCGTCGACTTCGAAGTCGGCTTGAATAGCGCCGTACGGAAGCTGCGCGAGTCGCTCGACGATTCTGCGGACAACCCGCGCTTCGTCGAGACCGTGCCGCGCCGCGGCTACCGGTTTGTGGCCTCCGTCACTGCGCCCGCCGCCGATAGGGCCCCATCCGACCCGCCGGCCGAGCAGATTCCGGTGCCGATGCCTGAGATGCCCGCCGAGCAGACGTTAGCGCCGATGCCAGGGGCGCCGCGTTCTCGCCTCATCGGCTGGCGTGCCGCTCTCCTGCTGACCGTCGGTGTGAGCGTGGTGGCAGGTGTGGTTTACAACAGAAGAGATCTGATGCACCTGCGCGTCGGACCAGGCGCTGAGCCGATTGGCTCCCTCGTCGTGCTTCCGTTCGAGAACCTGACGGGGGACCCGGGTCAGGATTACTTCGCCGATAACGTTACCGAAGCGGTGACCGCGCATCTCGCGCAAGTCGAGGGCATCGAGGTCATCTCGAGCACATCGGCCCGGCAGTACAGGCAGGCGGACAAACGGATCCCGGAGATGGGCGCCGAGCTGAAGGTCGAAGGGGTTGTGGAGGGCACCGTGTCGAGGTCCGGCGCGCGCGTAGGCATCACCGTGAAGCTGGTTCGTGCCGCGACGGATCGAAACGAGTGGGCGAAGATCTATGAAGAAGACGTGAGCAATATGCTCACGCTGCAGCAACGGCTCGCATCCGACCTCGCGGTGGCGGCCGGGCAGCGGCAGCTCGTCGCCCGGCGCATACCGCAAGCGACCGATCCGAAGGCTCATGACGCCTACGCCAAGGGACTGACCGCTCAGGGTCAGCAGCGCTACGAAGGATTTCGACGGGCGGTCGCGTATTTCGAGGAGGCGGTCGCGATCCAGCCGGATTTCGCTGAAGCGCATGCCGAATTGGCGCACACTCAACTGCAGTTCCTGTTCGGGGGTCCGTTGTCGCCGCACGAATCCATCCCCAAGGCCGAAGCCGCGGCGCGCCGGGCGCTGCAGCTCGATGAGTCGCTGGCACTGGCGCACTCGACGCTCGGTCAGATCCTCGTCCTCTATCACTGGCGCATGAAGGAAGGGGACAAGGCCCTGGACCGGGCCACCGAGCTGAAAGGCGGTGGGGATAAATTCAGTAGCGCGATCACCAACTCGCTCATCCGGCGTGGGCGGTCTGAGGAGGCGATCGCGGTGGCTGAACGCGGACGCAGGCTCGATCCGCTGTCGGTGGGCGCGCAGGTGGCGGTCGGAACCGCGTACCGCGCCGCCGGCCAGTACGATCGTGCAATCAACGAGCTTCGCCAGGCGCTCAAGATGAGCCCCACGCTCCCGCAGCGCGTCCACTCTCAACTCGGCGTGACGTTTGTCACCATGGGCCGGTACGTCGACGCGATCCACGAGCTCGAAATCGCCGCACGACCGGCGCCCACCCACAATCCCCGGATCGAAGCGTATCTCGGGTATGCCTACGCTGCCGCCGGGCGCATCGACGATGCGCGCGCGGTGCTGAAGGAACTGGAGGGGCACCGGCGCGAGCAGTATGTGTCGTCGTTCGGGATCGCCCTGATTCACGATGCACTGGGCGAGAAGGAGCCTGCACTGGCGGCGCTGCGGCGGGCCCACCTGGATCACGCTGTCGAATTTGCACTCATGGCGTATCCGCGGTTCAAGGCAATCGCGTCGGAACCAGGGTTCGAGGCGGTCATGCGGCAGGTAGGACTCGTCGAGTGAGGTGCGCCGTACTCGTGCTCTGCGCGCTGCTGGTGTCCCCGGGTTCGACTCTCGCGCAACAGGACCAGGGAGCCATCGCAGGCCGGGTCACGGACTCGAGCGGCGGCGTCGTGGCCGGCGGAGACGTGACCGCCACCGCCGAGCGCGGCGGCGCTGTTCACACCAGCACCAACGCCGACGGGCATTACGTGCTGGCACCGCTGGTCATCGGTCGGTACCACGTGACGATCGAAGTCGGGGGATTCAAGCGAGTCGTCAGCGATGTCATCGAAGTACACGCAAACGGCCGCGTCCGCTTCGACGTCGAACTGGAGGTCGGGCCGTTGACGGAAGCCGTCCTCGTGCGCCCTCCTGCTCCATTGCTCGAGACCGACACGTCGTCGCTGACCTATGTCATCGGTTCGGAACAGATCGGCCGGCTGCCGTTGAACGGGCGGAACTTCCAGCAACTGGCGATGCTGGCCGCGGGGGTGCTGCCGGCGCACGGTCACGTGGATCGGGAAGCCGGTTTCAATTCCCACGGACAGTGGGCGCTGCAGAACAACTTCATCCTCGACGGCGTCGACAACAACTCGCAGGTCGTGGGCCTGCAGGATCGCAAGGCGCAGGTCCTGGTCCCGAACCTCGACGCCGTGCAGGAGTTCCAGATTCAAACGAGCAACTACACCGCCGAATTCGGACGTGGTGCCGGCGCCGTGATCAACGTCAGCATCAAGTCGGGGACAAACACGCTGCGCGGCACAGGGCATGAGTTTCTGCGCAACGATGTGTTCGACGCGCGAGGCGCCTTTGACTATCACGACCGAACGAACGACGGCAAGGCGGACCCTGAGATCCTTCGCCAGCACCAGTATGGGTTCACGATCGGAGGACCGGTCCGCCAGAACCGAACGTTCTACTTTGGCAGCGTGGAGCTCACGCGCATCCGCACGACGGAAAGCAGCCTTGTCACCGTTCCCACGCCCCTCGAACGCCTCGGGATCTTCGATCCGACCGTCGTCGTTGTCCGCGACCCCCTGACCGGCCGCGCGTTTCCGAACAACGTGATTCCGGTCGAACGATGGGATCCGGTTGCGCTGAGGATGGTGGGCCTGTGGCCAGAGCCTAATTTCATGGGCACCACACGCGCCAACTACGTATCCAACCCGTCGCACCGGCGTCACCGCGCGCAATTCGACATCCGCCTCGACCATGCGTTCTCCCCGCGCGACAGGATGTTCGTCCGCGCCAGCCGGATGGATTTCAGTGGAGACCGCCAGGGACCGCTGCCTTCTCCTGCGGTTGGCGCCCCGAACAACGACGTTGGACGCGACGAGAACTCGGCTGTGAACGTCGCGATGTCAGAAACGCACGTGTTCGGATCGACGGTCGTTCACGAAGCGCGGTTGGGCTTCAACAGCCTGACGACGGATAAGCGCCCGTCAAGTTCGGGATTTCCGAACCAGGACTTTGGATTGCGGGTCGATGCACTGGAGCCGATCGAAGGGTTGGCCCGCCTCACGTTCGGCGGAGCGTTCGGCAACGCACCGCTCGGTGAATTTCAATTTACGCCCAATGACAAGACCGCTCGAACGCTCCAACTGCTCGACAATCTCTCGATCGTGAGAGGCCCGCACAGCGTGAAGCTGGGAGCGGACCTCCGCTGGATTCAGTCCGATCTTGTCGGCGCTCAGTTCGCCCGCGGCGTTTTAAGTTTCAACGGCAGGTTCACCGGTTCCAGCCTTGGCGATTTTCTGCTGGGGATGACCAGCGGCCGTCAAATCAGTACCGTGCAGCGCGCCAATCTGCGCGAGCGGAACTACATGTTCTACGTCCAGGACGACTGGAGGGCGACGCCGCGCCTGACCCTCAATCTCGGCCTGCGGTATGAGGTCGCGAGCCCGATGTTCGACACGCAGGATCGTCTGACCGGCCTCGATGTCTCGGCGTTCCCAGAGGTTCGCGTTGTTCGCGCGGGGGGCCGAGGGCAGTCGTGGTCGGATCGCGCACTTGTGCGGACCGACACCGACAACTGGGCTCCGCGCCTCGGGCTCGCGTTCCAGCCCGCGACCTCGTGGACCGTCCGAGGAGCGGCGGGTCTCTTCTATGGAACTCCAAGGGGCCTGGGCGCGAACCTGCGGTTGATCAACAACTGGCCGCACGCGCGCGACGTCATTGTGCAGTCGACGTCGACGCGATCCGCCGGCCAGCTCGCAGATGGGGTCGATCGGAGCCTGCTTGGAAGCGTCACCGCAATGCCAGCAAACCTGACGTGGAACGTCTGGAGCGAGGACTTCGCGGTGCCGACGATCACGCAGTGGAATTTGAGCGTGCAGCGCCAGCTCGCGCGATCGTGGATAGCGACGGCCTCGTACGTCGGTTCATCGTCGAGGCACCTCCAGCGCACCTACGACCTCAACGCGGCGGATCCCGGTGACAGCAGCACCGAACGCGAGCGACGGCTGATTCCGACGCTCGGTTCGATCCTCCTGACCGAATCATCCGCAAGCGCCACCTACCACGGGCTGGAGACCACACTCGAGAAACGTCTCGCCAACGGGATACAGGGGTCGCTCGCGTACACCTGGAGCCATTCGATTGACGACGTCAACGAAGCGCTGGGCGGGGAAGGCAGGCTGGTGATACAGGACAAGCGCAACCTTCGCGGCGACCGAGGGAACTCGGGTTTCGACCGCCGCCAGCGGCTGGTCGGATATGCGCTCGTGGATCTGCCGTTCGGCCGCAATCGTCGCTGGCTCCGGAGCCAGGCTCTCCTCGGTGGTTTGTTGAGCGACTGGCAGATGTCGGCGATCGTGTCGATGCAGTCCGGACCTTACTTCGATGTCACGATTGTCGATCCCGCCAACCGGCTGGGTGTCACCCCGGGCAGCAACGCCTGGCGTCCCGATATCGTGGGCGATCCGAGGATGCCCAATCCGACCGCGGACGCCTGGCTCAACCCGGCGGCGTTCGCCGTCCCTCAGAACCCGGACGGGACCTTCCGCTACGGCAACCTGGGGCGGAACTCCCTGCTCGGCCCTGGGTACTTCAATCTCGACGCCGGCCTGACCAGGGAGATGCGCCTCGGGGGCACTCGCCGGTTGCAGCTTCGCTGGGAGGTCTTCAACCTCACCAATCATCCGTCCTACGGCTTGCCGAACAGCAGCCTGGGGAGCGCCGATTTCGGCACGATCAGGACGACCGTGAGCACGCCGCGCCAGATGCAGTTCGGATTGAAGTTCCTGTTCTGAGCCGTCGGCAAGCGACAGACGCCCGACCTGAAGGTCGGGCCTACGTTGAAGGTCGAGCCCGGCCCAACGCCCGACCTGAAGGTCGGGCCTACTTTGACGGCAATCGGCGGATAGCGGGAGGTCGCACCGTGGCGTATCGTGATGGACATGTTGGATGAGAACGTGCTCTGGGACGCCGTGGTCGAGCGTGCGGCGGGGTGGGACGGCGTGTTCGTTTACGGGGTCACGTCAACGAGGATCTTCTGCCGGCCGACCTGCCCGAGCCGGCGTCCGCGCCGCGACCGGGCGCGTTTTTTTGCGCACGGCGATCTGGCGGCAGCCGAGGGGTTCCGGCCGTGTCGCCGCTGCCGGCCCCAGGAGGCGTCCACATCGACCCCCGCACTCGATCGGATCCGTGGTGTGGCGCATGCGATCGCTGCGAGGAAGGGCGCC
>DATLXP010000238.1:0-6221 GCA_035575695.1 Vicinamibacterales bacterium | reverse complement strand
GCGATCGGCGCCGGCGGCATGGGCGACGTGTACCGGGCGCTCGACACGCGGCTGGACCGGACGGTCGCGATCAAGGTCCTGCCCCCGGCCTTTGCGGCGGACGCCGACCGCCGCCAGCGCTTCGAACGCGAGGCGCGTCTGATCGCTTCGCTGAGCCATCCGCACATCTGCGCGCTGCACGACATCGGGAGCACGCCGGAGGCGGGCCCGAACCACCCGGCCAACGCCTACCTGGTGATGGAATACCTGGATGGGGAGACGCTCGCGAGCCGCATCGCGCGCGGGCCCGTCCCGCTCGACGAAGCCCTCCGCTACGCGCGGGACATGGCGCTGGCCCTGGACGCCGCTCACCGCCAGCGCATCGTCCATCGTGATCTGAAGCCCGGGAACGTCATGCTGACGCGCGCCGGCCTCAAGCTGCTGGACTTCGGTCTCGCGAAGGCGATGGACCCGGACATCGAGTCGAGCGCAACCGCACCGACCGTGGAGATGGCCGCCGTGACGAGCCCGGGGACCGTGCTCGGAACCGTGCCCTATATGGCCCCTGAACAGGTGCAGGGGCGTGCGACTGATTCGCGCAGCGATATTTTCGCGCTGGGCGCCGTAATCTACGAGATGGTGACAGGCCGCCGTGCCTTCGGCGGCGAGAGCCCCGCCGCGGTCGCCTCCGCGATCCTCAGCTCCGAGCCTGCTCCGATCGCCGCATCGCCATCGCTCGAGCGCATCGTCCGGACATGCCTGGCGAAGGACCCGGAGCGGCGCTGGCAGTCGGCGTACGACGTAGCCGTGCAACTGTCGGCCCCCGATGAGCGCTCGGCAATCGCCGATGATGCCAGGCCGTCCCGCGGCTCGGTGCTGCCATGGGCCATCGCAGCGGTTGCCTCACTGATCGCGGTCATCATGGGGATGGACGCATGGCGAGATCGTCACGCCGCGACGAGTGCGCAGGGATTCGCGCCTGGAGGCGCGCTCTCGTTCGTCGTGCCGCCACCACCCCATGGATCGTTCGCGCCCTCTGTGGAATCCAACTTCCTGTCGATCTCGCCGGATGGTTCGCACGTGGCCTTTGCCGTGCTTGATCGGTCGCGCGCCGCGTCGATATGGGTCAGGCCGGTTGCCTCTCACGAAGCGCGGGCAGTAGAGGGCACCGCGGGGGCAACCTCGGCGTTCTGGTCTCCGGACGGCAAGTCGATCGGCTACTTCACCGAGGGCAAACTCAAGCGCGTGAGCATCACTGGCGGCAACCCCGTGACCATCTGCGATGTCGGCGAGAGTACCGGACAGGCAGGCACGTGGGGGGCGAAGGGCGAGATTCTCTTCGCCTCGGTGCACGGTGACGCGATCATGCGCGTGCCGGCTTCCGGCGCCGGCGGCGCCGTGGAGTTCCTGAAGCCGGAGCCCGCCCGGAACGAACGACGAACGGTAGGTCCATCGTTCCTCCCGAACGGACGTCAGTTCTTGTACTTTGCCGGTCTGGCCGACGAGACGGGAGCCGTCATGCTGGGCGACCTCCAGGGACCCTCGCGGGAGGTCATGCGCATCAAATCGTATGCGCAGTACGTGGACCCGGGGTTCATCGTATTCGCGCAGGACTCCGCGCTCCTTGCGCGGCGCTTCGACGCAGCGACCGGGCAGGTGAGCGGCGATCCGATGACAATCGCCGAGCGGGTCAATGGGTTTCTCGGAACCGCCGTCAGGGAGTTCGCCGCCTCCTTCAATGGTGTGATCGTGTATCAGTCGCACGTGGACCAGTCGAGAATCGCCAGCTTCGACGGACAGGGGCGGGAGACAGGCACCGTGCGCAAGGAGGCCCGGTACCAGGCGCTTCGCGTATCCCCCGACGGCCGGCGGATGCTTTTCGACCGTGCCGACCCACGGACCGCAACCTTCGATGTGTGGCTCCTGGAGATGGATCGAGACGTCGAGACGCGCCTGACGAGCGAGATCGGATCCGAAATCTACGGGATCTGGGCGCCGGACGACACCATCATTTACGCCGGTACGCGCGGTGGTCGTCCACCGCAACTCTTCCGCCGGTCGCTCGCCTCCGGCGCGGATGAGCCCCTCAGTCCGAAAGGTTTCGGGATACAGGTCGCACCCGATCTGGCGCCGAACGGGACCTCGCTCATGTACGCCGAGCGGGCAGAACGTGGGACGTTTGACCTTCTGACGATGTCGCTCGCGGACAGGCGCCCGGTGCCATTTCGAGCGTCACCCGCGGACGAGCTCGACGGGCGCTTTTCGCCGGACGGCAGGTTTGTCGCCTACACGTCCGATGAGAGCGGACGACAAGAGGTGTACATCGAGCCGTTTCCCGCCGGCGGCTCGCGGCACATCGCGTCGAGTGAGGGCGGGCAGATGGCGCGCTGGAGCCGGGATGGCGGCGGGCTGTTTTACGTCGGCGCCGATGCGCACCTGATGTCGGTGCCCATCAGCCTCTCGCCACTACAGATCGGCAAGGCGGTCAGGTTGTTTCGACCGACGACGGCGTGGCGATGGCTCGACTACGACGTCTCCGGCGCCGGCCAATTCATCGCGAGCGTGCCCACCCAGGTCGCGGCCGAGCAGCCGCTCACCGTCATCGTCAACTGGCCGGCCGCCGTCAGCCGGACCCCGTAGGCCCGGCCCCCCGTAGGCCCGACCTTCAGGTCGGGCGACAGACCCCCGTAGGCCCGACCTTCAGGTCGGGCGGGCGTCACGGCCAGATCGCCTTCAGCACCGCCGACAGTCGATACCCGCCCGCCGCGAGCTGTTGCCGCACGATCGGGCGCGCCCTGTCGTCGTAATCCTGCGACTGCGCGATGGACCACCGGTGCGCCACCCGCTTCGCATCGTCGGGACCCTTATACGACAGGAGCGTAATGCCACGGTGCGCACCTTTCGCCAGCGCGAGCGATTCGGTGGCCCACTCGTCCGGCCACATTTCGACATCCCCCTTTCCAGTCCATCCGGGCGCAGGCTTCACGTCGGCTGCCAGCCGCGCCGCGAACGCGCTCACATCCTGTGCCTGCATCGTGATGTTGACCGCATGCGAATCCCAGTACGCATGCAGGTTGAAGCGCCCCTCGGGGCCGTAGATCAGGGCGTTTCCGCCAAGCGTGCTGCGCCATCCGTCCGGCCTCGCGGGGATGAAGAAGTGCAGGGGGCCGTCGGCGGGAATGAACGCATTCCCGATATGCAGCGGCTGGTGCAGGTCGCCGACGAAATGGGCGAGGAGGCGAAGCGCGTCGCGCTGGGTCAGCCGGGAGGCGGGCTTCGGCCGGCCTCCGCTCCGCAGCACGCGGATGCTCTCCTTCGTCATCTGCACGATGTCGCTCGTACGCGATCCGCCGATCTCCAGCGAGTACCGCTCCGCCTGGAACGGAAGATTGGCGAAGTGGTAGGTGTCGTGGGCCGGATGATTCAGCCGGAACATCGGCGTGTCGCCATCCTCGTAGAGCGGGTCCTTGATCCGATCGGGCCACACCGACGCCTCCGCCAGCGTTTCGTTCTTTCGTGTCTCGGTCAGCGCGCGCGTGTCCTTCAGATGGAGCGCCGCGATGGTTCCAACGATGCGGTGGCCGGCGTCACCGAAAGCCCCGACAGACGCCGCGAATGTCGAGAGGAGGGCCGCAGCCACCGCGGCACGGAGCAGCTTTCCGTCGAGGGTCGTCATGGCCGAAGACGTTAGCATGTAGAGATGCTGCCCAACCCGCGATTGGGTAAGCTGTAACTCATGAAGACGTTCATCCTCTCCGGCTTCCTCGTCCTGGCGATTGCGGCCGTGCCGGCGGCGTCACTGCCAGGGCAGCAACCGACGTTCAAGAGCGGCGCGAGGAGCGTTGCCGTGTACGCGACCGTGACCGACAAGGACGGCCGGCTGGTGCCCGATCTCTCCCGGGATGACTTCGAGGTCCGGGATAACGGAAAAGCGCAGCCGATCTCGGTCTTCTCCAATGAGGTGCAACCGATCAGCGTCGTGATGATGCTCGACCGCAGCGGCAGCATGCAGGGCAACTTCGGGCTCGTCCAGGCTGCGGGGGAGGCGTTCGTGCGCGCCATGCTGCCGGCCGATCGGGCGCGGATCGGGAGCTTCGCCGACAAGATCCAGCTGGACCCGGAGACGTTCACCAGTGACAAGGCTGTGCTGGTGGGGATCCTGCGGACGAGGCTTCAGGAGGAGGGACCGACGCCGCTCTGGAACGCCGTCGAAGCGTCAGTCGCGAGTCTTCAATCGGAGGAAGGCCGGCGCGTCGTGCTCGTGTTCACCGACGGCGCGGACAATCCCGGCAACTTCAAGATGAACAACCTCAGTTTCATGGACATCTCACGTCGCGCCCAGCAGGTCGATGTCATGGTGTATGCCGTGGGCCTGGAGAGTGCCGCGCGACCGACGGTTGGCCGCGGCGGATTCGGCGGAGGGTTTGGCGGCAGCGGCCCGGACCCGGGGCTGCCGGCTATTGCCGGGGACACTGGCGGGGGTTACTTCGAACTGAGACGAGTGCAGGATCTCCAGTCGACCTTCGCGCGCGTCGCCGATGAGCTGCATCGGCAGTACCTGATCGGGTTCGTTCCCGAAAAGCTCGACGGCAAGATGCACAAACTCGAGGTGCGCATCAAGAAGCCCGGGATGAAGGTCCGAGCGAGGAAAGAATACCAGGCGGCGAAGTAGGTCCGCTGGTCCTCTAAGGACCAACGGACCTAAGGACTACTAGAACCGATACGTGGCGCGCACGTAGCCGAAGCGGCCGTTGAAGCCGTTTGGCGCATTGCTCGCGTAAGGCAGGATCCCGAAGACGGAGTTTTCGAATCGGCTCTTGTCCGGGAAGCTATCGAACAGGTTCTGGACGCCGATGCCGACGAGCGCCTTGCCGAACCGCGCCGTGGCTTCGACGTCGGTGACCCATTGCGGCGAAAAGTCCTGGTCGTTGGGGATGCCGGCGGGGGTGCTGGTGACGCGATCCACACTGCAGAACTTGCCGTAACGTGCGACACGGGCCACCCCGCCGAACCGGTCCTTGTTCCAGTCGCCTGAAAAGCGGTAGTTATTGTGCGGCTGGCCGCACTCGACGCGCCTGATTTCGACCCGGTCGAAGAGGGTCGACTGGAACCCTGCCAGCTGCGAGGGCGTGTCGGCAATCCGCTTGATCTTGTTGTCGCTCGTGTTGAATGCGGCACTGAGCTTGACCCGGCCCGCATTGTCAAGGTCCTCGGTGTAACTGGCCGTCACGTCGACGCCGTCGGTGCGTGTGTCGATCGCATTCGTGAAGAAGCGGGCGCCGGTGGCGCCGAGCGGCAGCAGCAGGTCCGTGATCCTTCCCCCCGTGAAGTTACCCGAGATCGCGATCCGATCGTCGATGTCGATCCGGTAGATGTCGGCCGTGATTTCGAGCGGCGCGACGGGGTTCCAGACCAGCCCGCCGCTGTAATGGACGGACTGTTCAGGCTTGAGGTCCACCGAGCCGAGCACGCGCGCCTGAGGGCTGCTCACCGGGAACGTGCCGACTTCGACCGGGATCAGCGTGCCGCCGGGGCCAATCGGCAGGAAGTTTGTGCTGACCGCCGAGAAGAACGACTGCGGGAGCGACGGCGCACGGAAGCCCGTGCTGAGCGCGCCTCGGACAACAAAGTCCGGATGCGGCTCCAGGCGTGCCGTCACCTTGCCGTCCGAGGTGTTGCCGAAGTCGGTGAAATGTTCGAACCGGCCCGCGAGGCCGAGGCGCAGATACTTCGCCACGTTGCCCTCGAGATCCAGGTATGCCGCGACACTGTTGCGACCTTCGTCCACCTCGTTCGAGGGGCGGAAACCCGGGAAGACCTGGGCGCCCGCCACAGCACGCCCGCCGAACTGATTCGGGAGGCCGCCGTCGAGATACGAGTTCGGCTCGCCGGCGATGATCTGGTACGTCTCACGGCGGAATTCCGCTCCGAGTGCTACGTTGAGGGGGCCGGCCAGGCCCGCATCCACCTGCCGCGCCACGTCGACGTTGGTCCGGAACTGGTCGAACACGAGCGAGCCGGAGTAGAAATCCCGCTGTGTGCTGTTGGGCCCCAGTGAGACGTTGAGGCTGTCCTTGATGTTGAAATCAAAGCTGTTGTACCCGTACTGGGCGCTCGCATCCCAGAACCAGGCGCCGCGAGTGCCGCGCACCCCCGCTGTGCCGGACAGGTCGATGATGTCCGGCTCGATCAGCGGCAGGTATCCCTGGGGATAAATCTGCGGGAAGTTGGTGTCCTGGATC
>DATLXP010000237.1:0-3212 GCA_035575695.1 Vicinamibacterales bacterium | reverse complement strand
CCGTACCGACATCACCGGTGTGCCCCTAGCGGTTACCGTTGGCTTTATCGACGAGGATGGACGGCAGGGCACGGTGGAAGGTACGGCCACAGTAAAGAAATAGGTTGTGCTGATCACCGCTGGGCGCGGTGGCTCACCCATCCCGACATCCCGTCGGTCTCACCAGCGCCGCCAGCGTCTCCATCGGCCGCTGTCCTCGCCGTGACGCGGTTCACCGTCGTTGGCTAATGACGAAAGTCCCGGCAGCGCGGGCCGCCCCACCGCCCGCGCACACGAACCTCACGAACACCCGGGCCGTTCTTCGTCCGTAACCGTTCACGCGGCCCCTCCAATCGGTCGCATGATCTCGCACCCTCGTCCTGTTTGTCGCGGTCGGCGCGAACCCTCGCCACAGCGCTCGAGGAGTCGACGCAGGGCCACGCATCTGGTGCCATGACGGGGTGCCGGCCGACGCCGCCGGCCCGTCGCCGGTCACGACATTCTCATGACCTTCGGAGAACTTCCCCAAGACTGCCGACAGAGGGGCATTCATGATGGCCTCCGCATCCGATAGCGCGGATGAACCGCCGTTGCGGCAGACATAACCCGAAGCTTGTGAGGAGACCATGCACACGATACTCGCACCCGTCGCCACGCCAACGAACCTCAGTCACAACGGAGCCAGGCGGATGAGGCGCTGGCTGTTGCTCCTCGTGCTCCCGGTCGTCGCCGCCTGTCAGGGCACGAGCCCCACTGTACCGACGCCAGTTGTGCTGACGACGCCGGCAGCTCCCGCACCTCCCCCCGCCCCTGCTCCAGGTCCCGCTCAAAATCCGCCCGCGAGTGTAGAAGGCACATGGGTGGGAACGATGACGGACAAATCGAGGACGTACCCCGCGACGCTCACCGTGGTGCAAACGGACGCCACGCTGTCTGGGCGATGGTCCGGCACAGGCATCGACGGCGCCGACACAAGCGAGATGACGGGCACCTACGCGGCCGATGGCTCGATCACGATGACGTGGCACGCGAGCGAGTATTACAACTGCCCGCACGGGGTGACTGGCACCGTCTCCGGCGGGGTGATGACCGCGCAATACGGCACAATCCAATGCTCAAGCAACTTCGCCGTCGGTAGCCTCACGCTGACGCGACAGTGAGCGCAGTAGCCATTGAGGCAGACAGAACCCGGAGCTTGTGAGGAGACCATGCACACGATACTCGCAGTCGACGCCACGCCAACGAACCTCAGTCACAACGGAGCCAGGCGGATGAGGCGCTGGCTGATGCTCCTCGTGCTCCCGGTGGTCGCCGCGTGTAACGGCACGACTCCGACTGTGCCGACGCCAGTTGTGCTGACGACGCCGGCAGCCCCCGGTCCCGCTCAAAATCCGCCCGCGAGTGTAGAAGGCATATGGGTGGGAACGATGATTCCCAAATCGACGTTCTCGGGGTACCCCGCGACGCTCACCGTGGTGCAAACGGGCACCACGCTGTCGGGGCGATGGTTCGGCCCAGGCAGCGAGGGCCCCGACACAGGGGTGATGACGGGCACCTACGCGACCGATGGCTCGATCACGATGACGTGGGACCCGAGCGAAGAGTACACCTGCCCGCTCGGGGTGAAGGGCACTGTGTCCGGCGGGGTGATGACCGCGCAATACGGCACAATCCAATGCTCACGCGATGTCGCCATCGGTGGCCTCTCGCTGAGGCGACAGTGAGCACCTGACGATGTTCTCGTGAAGGAAAGGGCGGCGAACTGATGACGTGGTCCTGATCAAAGAGACCTGACTCTGCTCAGTGTGTGAGGCAGATGTTGTGAGGCCGGTGGAGCGTGGCATAATCCATCCTCCCCTCAGGACACGTGATCAGGTAGCCATTTGACGGACCCGCTCTCGTCGCCGCTGCGCGACCCAGCCATCCCGGCGATGATCGGGCCATACGAGATCATCGACGAACTCGGCCGCGGCGGCATGGGGACGGTGTATCGCGCGCGAGACCCACGTCTCCGCCGCGAGGTCGCGCTCAAAGTCCTCCATGCGTCAACCGAGGACCATCCCGGGCGCCTCCAGCGTTTTCTCGAAGAAGCTCGCGCGTCCGGTTCCCTGAACCATCCCAACATCCTGGCGGTGTATGACGTCGCGACCGATGCGCACCCCGCCTACATCGCGACGGAGCTCATCGACGGTGTGACCCTGCGCCAGATACTGGATGCCGGCGCATTGCCGTTCCCGCGCCTGCTCGACCTTGCCATCCAGGTGGCCGACGGCCTTGCCGCAGCGCACCAGGCGCATTTCGTCCATCGTGACCTGAAGCCCGAGAACCTGATGGTCACGCGCACCGGACGCCTCAAGATCGTCGACTTCGGCCTGGCGAAACCCGCCTCGCCGCAGGACGACACCGCCCGGACGCTGACGGCCGCGCACATGATCGTGGGAACGCCCCGTTACATGAGCCCCGAGCAGGCGCGAGGCGGTGCCCTGGATTTCCGCTCGGACCTGTTTTCTTTCGGTGCCCTTCTGTACGAGATGGCGACCGGACAGCGCCCGTTCGAGCGCCCGACGACGATTGAAACGCTGACGGCGATCATTCACGACGAGCCTCAGCCGCTCACTGAGCTGAATCCACGCATGCCGCTTCCGTTGCAGTGGGTCGTCGAGCGCTGCCTGGCCAAGGACCCCGGCGAGCGCTATGCCGCGACGGCGGACCTGCACCACGATCTGCGCGCACTCCGTGATCGCGCCCCGATCATTGCTCCGAAAGAAGGCCCTCGGCCTGGCCGGCTGCGCCGCCTGTTTCGTCCGCTGGGCGCTGCGCTCATCCTGGGGACGCTGCTCGCGGCGGCCGCCTTACTCGTGACGGCCCTGCGAAGTGGGCCGGCAGGCGCCGATCTCGCGAACTACCGGTTCCTGCCCTTCGCGACTGACGTCGCCTACGAAGGGTCGGCATCGTGGTCGCCCGACGGTCGCACGATCGCCTACGTGGCCAACCGCGACGGCGTCATCCAGATCATGACTCGCAGCCTCGATTCCTCACGCTCGGCGCAGATCACGCAAGCGGTGAGCGACTGCCGGGATCCGTTCTGGGCTGCAGATGGGAGCCGCATCTTTTACATGTCCCGCGCCGCCGAGCGCGAGGCGCTCTGGTCGGTGGGGGCGGCCGGCGGCACGTCACGCGTCGAGCTCCAGGATGTCAGCGCCGCGGCGCACGCACCTGGGGACCGCGCGCGC
>DATLXP010000236.1:0-9607 GCA_035575695.1 Vicinamibacterales bacterium | reverse complement strand
TGGCGTTGGCTTCGAACACCCCCACCCAGATCGGCAGCACGCGCTGGCCGTCTTTGTCGCGCAGGATCACGATCGGCATGTTCGTGATCGGATCCACCATGAGCCCCTTGATCGTCATTTCGATTTGCATGATTCCCCGTTATGCGCCGTTATGAGAGTGAGCCGCCATCCGTCACCGCCTCGCCGCGCAGGCTGTTCGGGTTCGCGTCCGTGATCCTGACGGCCAACGTCAGCCCGATCCAGGACGGGTCGCCGGACAGGTTGACGACGGTGTTTCCCGCCGTGCGCCCCGACAGCTCCCATTCCCGCCGCCGGCTGCGGGAGTCGATCAGGACCTGCTCCACCCGACCGACCGCTTCGGTGTAGATCTCACTCTGGATCCGGCCCTGCAGTCGCTGCAACGCCATGATCCGTCTGGTCTTTTCCTCGTCCGGCACATCGTCGGGCATGCGCTTGAGCGCGAGGGTGTTCGGCCGTGGGGAATACTTGAAGGAGTACATCGCGTGATAGCGGACCGTCTCGGTCAGCGACAGCGTCTGCTCGAAGTCTTCAAGTGTTTCACCCGGGAAGCCAACGATCATATCGGTCGATAGGGCGATGTTCGGCATGGCGTCACGCAAACGAACCGTGAGTTCGAGGTACTCCTCCCGGGTATGACGCCGGCGCATGGCCTTGAGGGTGTCGGTCGAGCCGGACTGGATCGGGAGGTGCAGGTGCCGACAGACCTTGGGCAACGTCCGCATGGCCTCGATCATCCGGTGCGTGACGTGGCGGGGATGCGGACTCGCGAATCGGATGCGCTCCACGCCGGTGATGTCGTTGAGGCGTTCGAGCAGCGCCGCGAAATCGCAGGAGGCATCATCGGGGGCCTGGTAGTGATTCACGATCTGCCCAAGCAGCTGGACCTCTCGTGCGCCGGTGTCGGCCGCGTGTTGCGCGTCGGCGACGATCTCGGCGACAGGACGCATCCGCTCCGGCCCGCGGGTGTACGGCACGACGCAGAACGCGCAGAACTCGTTGCACCCTTCGATGATCGTGATGTACGCCTTGAGCGGGTCGTCGCGCCGCGCGATGCCGAGCGGGAACGACACATCATCGAGGGGACGGAGGTCGAGGGCCGGCGCGGCGCGGAAGCCGGAGAGGCGGCTGTCGAGCGCGGTGTCGACCAGCATCGGCAGACTCTTCAGGGCCTGCGTCCCGATGACCACATCGACGGCCTTCGACCGCCTGAGGATCTGCTGCCCTTCCTGCTGCGCGACGCAGCCGGCCACGGCGACGACCGGCCGATCGCCGCGGGCGCGCCCCTGGTGATGGATCTCCCCGAGTCGAGTGAACAACTTCTCTTCGGCGCGCTCGCGCACGCTGCAGGTATTGATGACGATCACGTCCGCTTCGAGGTCGTCATCGGTTAACTCGTATCCGGCCTGTTCCAGTAATCCCGCCATCCGTTCGGAATCGTGGAAATTCATCTGGCAGCCGAACGTTTCGATCAGGTATTTCTTGGACATCGCGCTGCCTGGACTTTCGCTTTCGATTTATGTTCGTTTTCGCCTGCGCAGGCTGGACGGCCGCGTATTGCGGGTCTCCAGCATTTCCCGTGCGCTCGCGACCACCACGGCGGACACGTCGGCCCCCCCGATCATCCTGGCCAGCTCCTGCTCCCGGTCGGTGCCGGTAACGTGGGCAACCTCGGTCAGCGTCCGGTCGCGTTTGATCGCCTTCGAGATCCGGACGTGCGAGCGGCCGTACGCCGCAATCTGGGGCAGATGGGTGATACACAGCACCTGGAAGCGGTCGGACAGCGTCTGGAGCCGCCTGCCGACCACGTCGGCCACTGCCCCCCCGATGCCGGCATCGACCTCATCAAAAATCAACGTTTTCCCTGGGGCGTCGGTCGTGGCGAGTGTTCGCAGGGCGAGCATGACACGCGACAGCTCACCCCCGGAGGCGATCCTGGCGAGCGGGCGGACGTCTTCGCCGGGGTTGGGCGAGATGTAGAACTCCCCTTGTTCGAGGCCGCGTTCGGACCACCGGGAGTCATCGTCCGCATCCGTGAAGCGGACATCGCACCGTGTGCGCGTCATGGCGAGGTCCGCCAGGGCTCGCTCGAGGCTCCCGGAAAAATCCGGTGCGGCTTTCCTTCGCGCCCGCGACAGCGCTCCGGCGCTCCGCGTGAAGGCCTCGCGGGCAGCGGCGAGCTCGGCGTCCAGCTGGACCGTCCGTTCCGACACGTGCTCGATGTCGTTCAGCTCACGGCGCAGGCGCTCCGCGGAGGCCGTGACGTCGGCGAGCGATGGACCGTGTTTGCGCTTCAATCGTTCGAGTGCATCGAGCCGATCCTCGATGGCCTGGAGCCGAACCGGCGAGGCGTCGATGCCTGAGGCGTAGGACCTGAGGAAGAATGCCAGGTCCTCGAGTTGAGACTTCACGCCTTCGCGGCCGTCCAGATACGGGGCAAACCGTCCATCGAGCGCGGCAAGGTCGCCGAGCCGTTTCCAGACAATGCCGAGCGCCGGGAGCGCTGCGTGGTCCCCTTCGTACAGCGCCTCGTAGGCGTCGTCGCACAGCCGCTGCAGCTTGTCGGCGTTGGCGAGGACCTGGCGGGTGGCGGTCAACTCGCCGTCCTCATTGTCTTTGGGCGCGACGCGATCGATCTCGGAGAGCTGAAACGCGAGGAACTCGGCGCGCGACGTCTTCTCGCGTTCTCCCGTCAGCAGGCGTTCGCGCTCGCCACGGACGCGCTGCCAGTCGGTGAATGCCAGTGCGGTCGCGGCGCGCCCTTCGCCGAGGCCCGCGAATGCGTCCAGGAGATCGAGATGCGAGGATGGGTCGAGCAGGACCTGGTGCTCATGCTGTCCGTGAAGATCGACGAGCCCGCTGCACGCCTCCCGCAGCGAGGCGCTTGTGGCAAGCACGCCGTCGATGAACGCCCGGCTGCGTCCCTGGGTTGACACCTCGCGGCGGACGATCGTTTCGCGGCCGTCCGGGGTCTCGAAGATGGCTTCTACGACCGCCTGCTCCTCGCCGGTGCGGACAAGGTCCGCGGACGCCCGTCCGCCCACGAGGAGACCTACGGCCCCGACGAGGATGCTCTTGCCTGCCCCGGTCTCGCCCGTGAGGACGGTGAAACCGGGTTCAAACTCGAGTTCGAGGCGGTCGATGACTGCGAGATGCTGGATGCGGAGGAAGCGGAGCATTTGGCCCGAAGTGCCATCTTATCAGATGTTTGACAGCCTATTCTGTGGGTGTTATTCTGACAATTCACTAGCGCTGTCCCAGCGGCGCGGCAGACCAGTCGGGTAATCGGGGCGTCGTTAAGTCACGGGTCGAAACCCGATCCTGTTGCGGAGGTCTGTTTGCGAACGCCTGATATGTCCGCCTTTGCGCTCCTGGCGCAGGGGCCGGACCAGCCGGCTGGGACTGGTGAAGCCCAGACCGATCTCCTTCAGCTCATCACCCAGGGCGGCGCGATCGCGCAGATCGTGCTCGTCATTCTGCTGATTTTCTCGGCGATTTCCTGGGGCGTCATCCTCTTCAAGTTCTGGCAGTTCTCCCGGGCGTCGCGGCAGAGCGCGACCTTCATGGAGGTCTTCCGCAAGAGCAGCAAGTTCTCGGAAGTCCAGGCGGTCTGCCCCACGCTGAGCGAGAGTCCGGTCGTAGGATTGTTCCAGGCGGGCTATGCGGAGCTCAACACCCAGCTGCGGGGCGGCGGCGAAACCAAGCCGGCGGCCGGCGCGCCACGTCCAACCTTGAAGAGCCTCGACGCCGTTGACCGCGCGCTGCTGCGCGCAACGACCGTGGAGATGACCAAACTGGAGAGCCGCGTGCCCTTCCTTGCGACCTGCGCGAGCATCACGCCGTTTATCGGGCTCTTCGGCACGGTCTGGGGAATCATGGATTCGTTTCAACGCATCGGCATCGCAGGCTCGTCGAGTCTCGGCGTCGTCGCGCCGGGTATCGCGCACGCGCTGATCGCCACGGCCGCGGGTCTGTTTGCCGCGATTCCGGCGGTCTACTTCTATAACCATTTCACGAACCGCGTGAAGCACTTCTCGAACGAGCTGGACGATTTTTCCCTCGAGTTCCTGAACATCTCCGAGAGGAACTTTACGTAACGTGCCTACCGTCCAGGCGACCGGCTCGGCAGGCAAAGGGCGACGCGGCCGTGGTGCACGCGTGTCGACCGCGCTGTCGGAGATCAACGTCGTGCCGCTCGTCGACGTCATGCTCGTCCTGCTCATCATCTTCATGGTGACCGCGCCCATGATGCAGCAGGGGCTGGCGGTGAATCTGCCGCAGGCGCGTCGCGCGGATCCGGTCAAGGCGCAGCCGATCTACGTGACGATCCCGGCCAACTTTGGACGTGCCAAACGTGTGCAGCTCGACAAGGACGACATCGGCATTGATGCGCTCGCCGAGCGCATCAAGCAGGCGCTGCTCACGCGCGACGACAAGTCGGTCTTCGTCCGCATGGACGGCAGCGTCACGGCCCAGGATTTCATTGCCGTCACCGACCGGCTCAAGGAGGCCGGCGTCCAGAAAGTCGGGTTCATGACGCAGCCGGTGAAGTAGCCCATGCGGGAAGCGGTCAGCGACATCATCGCGGAGAGGACCCAGGCGACCGACGGTGTGAACCGGATGGTCGTGGTGTCGCTCCTCGCGCACGGGGTGTTTCTGAGCGCGCTGGTGCTGATGCCGGGATTCCTGACCGGGGCCGCGACCCCTGAAGCCGAGCCGATGATGATCTCTCTTGGTGGTGCCGAGGGGCCCGAGGCTGGAGGGATGAATCCGCTGTCCGCGCGGCCCGTGCAGGCGGTGGCGCCTCCAGAGGTCAGGCCGCGCGTCGAGCCGCAGCCGGCGCCGGCACCTCCGGAGATGACCGTTCCGGAACCGCTCGCGACCCCGGCGCCGAAGACGCCGGCGAAGCCTGTCGAGAAACCTGCGGAGAAGGTCCCGCCCCGCAAACCGACGACGGGGGCTGAGGTGAAGGTTGGTTCGGCGGTGGCCGAAACGGGCTCGACCGCGCAGGTGCCCTTCGGGGGGTTGAGCACGAGTGGCGGTGGCACGGGCGGCGCTCGCGTGGACGCCCCGAACTTCTGCTGCCCGTCGTACCTGTCCACGGTCGTCCAGATGATCAAGCGGAACTGGAGCCAGAATCAGGGGACTGTTGGCCGGAACACGTTGAAGTTCGTCGTGCAGAAGGATGGGCGGCTCACCGACATCGAAGTCGAACAGAGCGCCGGGCAACTGCTCGACGTCTCGTCGCGACGCGCGCTCGTGATCACGAGCGCCGTGCCGGCTCTGCCGAAGGAATTTGACGGCGAGACGCTGACGATTCATTTAATTTTTGAGTACACCCGATGATGATGCCGACACGACTCACGACCCTCGTCGCCACGACGTTTGCCGCTGCCGCGGGCCTTGCGCTGTATGCGCAGAGTCCTCCGACGCAACCGCCGGCACAGCCGCCGGTCAGGGAGGTCGTGACCACGATCACCGGCACGCCCGGGCTGCCGCCCAAGTACGCGGTGCCTGATTTCATCGCGCCCGGAGGGGATGCCGAATCGATCGCGGCGGGCAAACTGCTCGGGCAGGTTCTTTGGGACGATCTCAACTTCGAGCGCGAGTTCTACCTCATCTCACGCGATACCTATCGCAGTATTCCCCAGCCGGCCTCGCTCGACGAGGTGGCGCTCGCGCGCTGGAAGGAGATCGGTACTGAGGGCCTCGTCATCGGCTCGGTGCGGAAGACCGGCGCCGGTTTCGTGGTGCAGGTGAAACTGGTCGAAGTCCAGAGCGGACGGGCGGCGTTCTCGAAGGAGTACAGCGGCGGAGGTTCCACGAGCGCCCGGTTCTTCGCGCATACGATCGCCGACGAGATCCACAAGCAGCAGGTGCAGTTGCGCGGGGTGGCGCGCACGAAGCTCGCCTTCACCTCCGACCGTGACGGCGAGCGGATCAAGGGACCGACGGCGTCCCGTGACATTCAAAACATTTATTCCGCCGACTACGATGGCGCGAACCAGCGGCGCCTGACCGTGACCAAGTCGCTCGACATCACGCCGCAGTGGTCGCCTGACGCGAAGTCGCTCGCGTTCACGTCGTATCGCACCGGCTTCCCGGACATCTTCATCGCCGACATGTCCGGCCGGCGGCCGCTCCAGAACCCCGCGAAGGGGACGCCGGAAAAGCAGAACTATCTGCCGGCGTGGTCTCCCGACGGCAGCAAGCTGGCGTTCATGTCCCCCCGGGACGGCAACCCCGAGATCTACGTGGTCAACAGGGATGGCAGCGGGTTCCGCCGGCTGACCAACCATCCGGAGAACGACGTGACCCCCACGTGGTCCCCGACGGGGAACCAGATCGCCTTCACGTCCAACCGCAACGGGAACCCCCAGATCTGGATCATGAACGCGGACGGGTCGGGTCAGCAGCGGATCACGAGCGAATCGTGGTGCGACCGTCCCACGTGGTCGCCGGCGCCCTTCAACGAGATTGCGTACGCGTCGCGTTCCGGTGGCGGGTATAACATCCGGATCTTCGACTTCGCGACACGCAGCACGCGCACGGTCACCGCCGACAGCGTGGGCAGCAACGAGAGCCCGGCGTTCGCGCCGAACGGCCGGCACATCGCCTTTACGTCCACGCGTGCCGGCAAGTCGCAGATCTTTACGATCGCGCGTGACGGCAGGGGGCTCCGTCAGATTACGACGCAGGGTGAAAACCGGTATCCTCACTGGTCGAATTGAGAACGTCGGCGTAGGGGACAGCCACCTTCCCCGTAACTGCTGACAGGGAGAGAAGGTGGCTGTCCCCTATCGATCGTCAGTCAACACAAAGAGAGAAAAGATGCAGATGTCACGAATCGTGGCAGTGATGAGCGCGGTGATTCTTGTGACCACACTGTCGGCGTGCGCCAAGAAGAAGCCGCCAGTGGCCAAGCCCGTTCCCATGCCGCCGGGGGGCACGTCGACGACTGGCACGGGCAGACCGCCTGCGCCCCCGACGCCGGTGACCGAGCCACAGCCGGTGCCCGTCGAACCGATGGCTGGCGACGAACTGTCAGCCAAGGACCTCGACGACATCAACAAGAACTCCCCGTTCGAGCCGCTGTTCTTCGGCTACGATCAGGCCGAGGTGAGCACCGAAGGGCAGCAGGTGTTGAATACGAACGCCGAGACCCTGAAGAAATACCCGACCTGGGTGATCACCGTCGAGGGGCACGCCGACGAGCGCGGTACCGCCGAATACAACCTCGCGCTCGGCGAGCGCCGCGCGCTGTCGGCCCGTAATTATCTGGTGTCGCTCGGTATCCCTGCCGACCGGTTGCGCACCGTCAGTTACGGAAAGGAATTTCCGTTCGATCCCGCGCATACCGAAGAGGCCTACTCGAAGAACCGGCGCGCCCACTTCGTAGTCACGAGCAAATAGATGAAAACACTGATTGTTTCGATCGTTGCGGTGAGCCTGTCTCTTGTCGGAAGACCGGCGTGGGCCGCCGACAAGACGCATCAGCAGATGATGGCCGAGATCCGCATGCTGCAGGAGCAGCAGCAGCAACTCGCGCAGATGCTCGGTGGCCTCGCCGACACGCTCAAGACGGTGACCACGCGGATCGACGACCAGGCCGCCTCGAGCCGCAAGGCCTCTGCGGACCAGAAACTGCTGATCGATGGGATCGCCGAAGGCGTGCGGATCCTGCGCGAGAAGGCGGACGACACCAACGTCCGGCTCTCGTCGATGACGCAGGAGATGGAGACGATCCGACAGACGATCGCCTCGATTCAGGCCGCCCCCTCACCCGCCGCTGGCGTCTCCGCGGCGGTCGATCCGGGGACCGGCGCAGCGTTGCCGGTCACGCCCCCGGCACCCGTGCCGATGGTCTCGGCCGATAAGGCCTACACGGCGGCGTTCAACGACTACAGCGGCGGGCAATACGACCTTGCCGTCGAAGGGTTCAACTTCTACCTGAAAACCTTCCCGCGGTCGGACCGCGCTGATGATGCCCAACTCAATATCGGGAACTCGTACTACGCGCAGGGAAATTATCGTGAGGCCGTGACGGCGTTCCAGAAGGTCATCGCCAATTACGCGCAGGCGGACACCGTTCCGGCGGCGTATTACAAGCTGGGGCTGAGTTACGAGGGATTGAAGCAGGTCGAGCTCGCACGGCGCGCATACGAAACGGTGATCAAGAGTCACCCGAATGCCATGGACGCGCAGCTGGCGAGGCAAAGGCTCGACAGTTTGAACAGGCGATGAACGCCTGACGGGTAAGGCCTAGCGCCTAACTCCTACAGGAGGAGCCAGGCGCTAGACGTCAGGCGTTAGAACGGTATGTCGTCGTCGGTCAGATCGGTGACGGGCTCCCCCATCGGCTCGTCCATCCCGCCGCCCGATCCCGCCCCGGTGGTCCGCTGCATCTGGCGGCCACCGCCGCCGCCACCGCCGCCCCCGAGGAGTACGACCCGGTCACCCCTGACCTCGGTCGTGTATTTCTTGACCTTGTCCTTGTCTTCCCACGTGCGGGTCTGCAGACGCCCTTCGACGTAGATCTGCTTCCCCTTCACAAGGTACTCGTTCAGGCTCTCGGCAGTCTTTCCCCACAGGACGATCCGGTGCCATTCGGTCTTTTCCTGCTTCTGGCCCGCTTTGTCGTTCCAGACCTCGGTCGTTGCGAGGTTCAGGGTGGCCACCGGCGCGCCGCCGGGGGTGTAGCGCAACTCCGCGTCGCGCCCGAGGTTGCCGACAAGAATGACTTTGTTCACGCTGCCCATGTCACGATCCTTTCATCTGCCCGCTCGTCATCAAGCGGGTATCAAGAGTGTCGCCATTCTGTGCTGCGCCGTTTTGTGCGTCAACAGGAAGATCACGACGGAGGCGTGGCGGTTTCTGCCGCATCCCGCCGCAGGCGGTACGCACGTTCTGCGCCTCCAGGTCTACCGTCCGTATCGGTCCTCTATCCGCACGACGTCATGCAACTCTGGCGTGGAGACCTCGAAGACGTCGCAGTCCTCGATCGCCGTCATGCGGTGCACGGTCGGCGGCGTCACGTGGACGGCGTCTCCGGGCTTCATCTCGCGCTGGACGAGCTCATCTCCTTCCTTGATTTCGAACAGCATCCGGCCGGACCAGAGGAAGATCGTCTCGTCCTTTTCGTTGTGGTACTGGAGGCTCAGCGCGTGACCGGCGTTGATGTGAATTAGCTTGCCGACGTAGCGATCGGTCTTTGCCCAGTGCAGTTCGTATCCCCAGGGCTTATCGACTCGTGTTGGTTCGTGCATGTTCGGTTCAGGGTTCAGGGTTCAAGGGTTCAACCCGTCGTCGGTTGGAGCGAAAGAAAGTCGATCAACAGCTTCTCTACGTCCGCTGCTGTTGGCGCGCGAAGCGCCCGTGCCGCGACCCGGGCGGCATCGCCCGCGCGCATCTCGCGAAGGACCTGCTTCGCGAGCGGAATCGCCGTTGGTGCCATGCTGAACTCGCGCAGACCGAGGCCCACAAGCAGGGGGAGCAGCATCGGATCGGCGGCCATCTCGCCGCACACCGCGACCCGGATGCCGCGGCGCTTTCCTGCGCGCGAGACGAGGCGCAGCATCCTCAGGACGGC
>DATLXP010000235.1:0-1830 GCA_035575695.1 Vicinamibacterales bacterium | reverse complement strand
CATGCCTGCCTCGTCGAACGTCACGGTTCGATGCGTGGCGTCCAGGTGGAGCTTGCGGAACCCGGAGCGGCCGGCCGCCTCCTGCAACGTCGCGGGATCCGGCATGCGTCCGGTCTTCCGCGCCTCGCGCCAGAGCCGGACGATGGGCCCTTGCGTGATGTCGAAGGCACCCCCCGTTGCCTCGGCTAGCTCTTGTGACGCGAGCAGCACGGCGAACAGATCGTCGCCGACAGGCGTCGCCCGGCGCACGGCGGTTCTGGTGATCTGATTCAGCTCGCTCCCGGGGCGGTAGTCCGAGAGGATGCTGTCGAGAGTCCTGATGCGATCGAACGCGGCACGGAACGCGGCCCTGGCTGCCTGTTCGCCCGGCGAGTACACCGTGATCCGCACGAGTGTGCCCATGTGCGCTTCGACGGCCTCGAAGCGGTGCAGCGCAGGTCGCGCCAGGCTCGAGGATGCGATGAGCGATAGACCGAGGGCAAGCAGCCAGCGCACGTGATCAGTACAGGGTCAGTAGGGATCGAGCTGGACGCCGTTGTTCCAGGCGCGATACATCATCGCCGCGCTCGGCAGGGTGGTGGGGCGCACGAGGCGAAAGCCCAGCCACTGCGCGTCTGTCATGTACCAGATGCTCTTGGGCAGCTGGGGATCCTGCTTCTTCCACGAGGCGTCGGATGGCACACGCACCGTGCAGCTCACCGCCTCGGCCGCCTTGTTCCACGCGCCGCCACGCACGGCGTGGGGATACGGAGCGGTGGCCCTGACCCACGGGTTATGCGCGGGTGCGGTCGGATAGGGCGCGTAATGGTCCAGCGTCCACTCCATCACGTTGCCGAGCATGTCGTACAGCCCCCACGCGTTCGGCTTCTTCGTACCGATCTTGTGATACGTCCCCCTGGTAAAGCCCGGCGCGGCGGAGTTCTTGACGAACCACGCGTACTCCTCGATCGCCCCATCGACCATTCCGCTCGCGGTACCCGCCCGGCACGCGTACTCCCATTCCGCCTCGGTCGGGAGGCGGTAGTACTCGCCCGTTCTCGCGCTCAGCCACTGCGCGTACTTGTTCGCCGCGTGCTGGGTCATGCTGATGGCCGGAAAGCCGTTACTGCCCCGACCGAAACTCATCTCGAGATGCGGAGCCGTCGGGCGGCTGAGCGCATCGACGAGCGGATCGGGACGACCCGGCTCGCCGGCCTGATCGGCGAACATGAACATGAGGTAAGCGTCCCACGTCACTTCGTGCGCCTGCATCCAGAACGCGTCGACGCGCACTCTGCGCTGCGGCTGTTCGTCTCCAGGGTGGGTGGATCCCATCAGGAACTCCCCCGCAGGTACAGGGGCCATGGTGTAGCGGACGGTCGTGTTCGGGATGGTGACGTCGTAGGCCGTCGGCTGGGCGCCGGGCCTCTTCTTGGAGAGGGCTTGCTTCTCGATCCGTGCCCGGATCCGCCCGACCGCGGCGATCTCCTTCGGATCGATGGTCGTGTCGGCCTGGCTGACGAGCGCAGGTGCGGTGTCCGCCATCGCCACGCAGGCCAGGGCGAACACCGCCGCGAGACGTAATTTCATACGGACGACTAGACCACCTTGGACCGGCCCGGCACGGCCAGGCCAGGAAGCTCGTGCTTGCCGTTCCAGTCGATCGGTTTCGGCACGAGGCTGACCTCCGAGTTCAGCGCCTGGTCCCACGTGACCTGCTGACCGGAGTAGGCCGCCTGCCGCCCCATGATCGCCAGCAGCGTGCTGGTGGCGAGGTTCAGATCGTCGTTCTTGGGTTTGCCGGCCCGGATCGACGCGAACAGCACGTCATGCTCGCGCTGGTACATGTCG
>DATLXP010000234.1:0-3167 GCA_035575695.1 Vicinamibacterales bacterium | reverse complement strand
GCAGATGGGAGCCGCATCTTTTACATGTCCCGCGCCGCCGAGCGCGAGGCGCTCTGGTCGGTGGGGGCGGCCGGCGGCACGTCACGCGTCGAGCTCCAGGATGTCAGCGCCGCGGCGCACGCACCTGGGGACCGCGCGCGCGTTTTCCTGCGGGAAAAGGGGGACGAGGCGGCGTTTACACAGACGTTGTGGGTTCAGGCCCCCATCGACAGCGAACCGCGGCGTTTCGCAACCGACTGGGTCGGGCGTGAAACAGCGGGCATCAGCTTCTTGCACGTCTCGCCCGACGGCACGACGGTCGGGCTGTGGGCGAATTCGAGAGGGGGCGGCACCGCTGGCAGCGCACTCGACAGCGCGGAGGTGTGGCTGTTCGCGTTTCCGTCGGGTCAGGCGCGGCGGGTGCTCAGCTCGCTTGGACAGATGAGCCGGGCCCACCCGTTCGCCTGGATGCCCGACAGCCGGCGCATCGTCTTCGGGATCGACGGGCTGGGCCGCTCTCCCGGCACGCATCTCTGGATCGGCGACACCGCCTCGAATCGCCTCGAGCCGCTGACACCCAGCGCCACCAGCGAATACGAACCGGCGGTTTCTCCCAACGGCGAGCGTATCGCGTACACCTCAGGCGCGAGTGATTATGACCTGCTCGAGATTCCGCTCGACGGCTCCGCCGTGCGGCCGAAGCCGTCGATTGACCGCGCGGTCGCCGACCCGAGCTGGTCCGCCACGGGACAGGAGTTCGCCTACATCACCGATCGGTCGGGACCGCAGGAAATCTGGCGCAGTGACGCGGATGGCTCACTCGAGGTCCCGGTCGTCACCGAGCGGAACTTCAGCGATGAAACGTACCTGCTTTCCCGTGTAGCATTTTCACCCGATGGACAGCGGCTGGCGTATCAGCGCCGGAACCGTGGAGGGTATTACGTCTGGGTGTCACCAGTCGCAGGGGGGCCGGCCATCCAGCTGGTTTCGGACGCCGTCGCTATCTACCAGGACGCGCCCATCTGGTCTCCCGACGGTTCGTGGATCGCATTTACATACCGGGACCGGAACGGCAATCGGTTTCTCGGCAAGACGCGGCCAGGTTCGGGAGGCGAGATCGTAAACATCCGCGGGGACATCGCCTTTCCAGCCGTCCCGCGTTGGTCGCCCGATGGCCGCTGGATCCTGTGCGAGTTGCCTGACGGCCTGTATGCCCTGTCACCCGATGGGGGGCAAGAGCGGCTGGTGAGCCGGGAGTCATGGGTGTCGCACACCTGGTCCCGCAGCGGCTCGGAGGTGTTGGCGGTTCGGGTGACCCCGGACAACCGGCTCCAGCTCGCGGCCATCGACTTCCGGACCCTCGCCGAGCGGATCGTCACGGCCGACCTTGGGCCGTCACCCCCGGCGACCCCGCCGTTGCGCGGCTTCAGCCTGTCGCCCGACGGCGCACACATCCTGACGTCTGTCGTGCGTCTCCGCGGGGACCTGTACCTCTTCGATGGCTTCGCCCCTCCGGATGGACTCTGGGCGAGAGTGCGCGACGCGCTCGGGTGGCGACGAGTATCCAGAAAACCTTCATGAGTTCCTCATGCTTCCAGCCTCGGCGCGATATAGCATGCATCTGGATTCGAAATGGATGTTGAAAGGCGGATACGATGCGCATGACACGGTTTTTCCTGGTGGTCTCGGCGGTGGTCGCGGCGTGGGTGGCGGAGGGGTCTGCCTGCGGTGACAAGTTCCTGCGCATCGGCAAGTCGATGCAATCCAGCCGATACGTCGCGATCTATCCGGCGCCGATGCTCGTCTACGCTCCCACGAATTCAACGCTGGCGCGCGTCCGCGATCTGCCTAGCGTTCTGACGCGTGCGGGCCACTCGCCGGTCGTCGTCACCGACGCGACGGCGCTCGGCACGGCGATGGCGTCCGGGAAGTACGATCTGGTGCTCGCCGGCCTCGAACACGCGCAGGAGCTCGCGACGCGGAAAGACCGATCCGCGTCGGCGCCGGACGTCCTTCCCGTTCTTGTGAAGCCGACCAAAGCGGAGCTTGCAGCCGCCAACATATTGAGCTCGTGCGTGCTCAACGCGACCGGTGGTCATGTCAACGTGGCGCTCGCCGAAATCGACCATCGGATGGAGCTCAGGCGCAAGGCGCAGGGGACCGCGTCGAGGCGATGAGGGGAACGGCCGCCCACTGGATCGCCCTGGTCGTGTGCGTGATCTGGCCCCGGCCGGCAGGCGCGCAGGCCTGGATTCCGCCGGCGGGGGAAGGGTCTGTGAGTCTCGTTCATCAGTTCGCCAGGTCCGACGAACACATCAATCGTGACGGCGTTGGCACGCGAGCGCTCGGGACCTCCTCGTTCCACTCGGTCTCCGCCGAAGTGTCGTACGGCGTGGGGCGTCGCATCGCCGTGGACGGATCGCTCGTATGGCTGGCGACGAAATGGACGGGCGAGCCGGAAAGGTTCGCACCGTCGGTCCCGCATGGACCACTCGACGATGGCACCTATAATTCGACGTTTCAGGATGCACGGGTCGCCGTCCGCTACCAGTTGGCGCTGCGTCCGGTTGCCATCTCGCCGTTTGTGGCATTCGGCGGGCCGACGCGCGCGTACGACACGCGGGGCCACTCGGCCTTCGGTCGTGCCCGGAAGGAGCTACAGGCCGGCGTCAGCGCCGGCCGGGACTTTCGCGCCAGGGGGGGCGTCGGGTATCTGCACGCCGGTGCGTCCTACACCATCAGCCGGCGCATAGAGGCCATCCCTCTGGACCTCGATCACATCAACGGCGATTTCGAAGCGGTGGTACCCGCAAGTGCCCGCGTTAATGTGCGCGGCTTCGGGAGCTGGCAGGTGATGCGTGACGGACTGAAGCTCGGCCCGCAGACGGACCACAAGGAACTAAGGCCGATACACGATCGGCTGGCTCGGAGCTCGTACCTACCGGGTGGGCTCGGCGCTACCATCGCGTTGCGCCCTGACGTCGACCTCGGGATCAGCGGCTTCGTCACCGCGGCTGCGCGGAATGCTCACGGCGTGCGCGTGCTGGTGACCGGGCTGACCTGGAAGTTCGGCGGACAGTTCAAGATCGATCCTCCCGGCCGCGTCTCGTCCGCCCGCGCGAAATGACGATCAACTCACTGCTCGACCGTTTCGGTCGACGATGTGCCTGACCGGAAGCGCACGACCA
>DATLXP010000233.1:0-1766 GCA_035575695.1 Vicinamibacterales bacterium | reverse complement strand
GGCACATAGACGTACGCCACGCGACCGCCGGTCGCCTTGTCGACCTTCTTCAGGTTCCCCTCGACCCAGTCGCGGTTGCGGAGCGCCGATTCGTTCCCGATGGGAACGACCTGCACCGTGCGTGAGCCTGAGCCGTCTGCGTTCGGCCCGAGGGTGATCTCCACGATCTTGCCGGCCGTGTTTTCGAACAGGCTGTACACGTTCGTCGGTGGACGGAGGTCCTTGCCATTGACCGCCAGCAGGTACTCCCCCCCTCTGGCGTTCACCCCGGGCTCGGTCAGCGGCGCTCGCATCTGCGCGTTCCAGTTCAACCCGCCCAGGACTTTCTTCAGGCGGTAGCGGCCGTTCGCGATGTCGTAGTCGGCGCCGAGCAGCCCCCCCGGTACGGTGCGGGGCTCGGTGAGGCTGTCGCCACCGCCGACGTTGTGGTGGCCGACGGCCAGTTCGCTCGACATCCACTGGATGACCCGGTTCAAGTCCCCTCGGGTCACGACGTGTGGCAGAAACGCGGCGTACTTGTCCTTCTGCTTCTTCCAGTCGACGCCGTGCATGTTCGGTGCGTAGAAGTAGTCGCGGTTGATGCGCCACGCTTCATCGAAAATCTGCTTCCACTCCTGCTGCGGATCGATGCGCACGTCGATCGTATCCACCGCTATCCGCCCTTCGGAGGGCTGGATCGCGCGGGTCGTCGGCACGATCGACCAGGCGGCGCCGTTGCGGTAGAGCAGTTTCTTGGCATCCGCCGACAGGACGTAGTCGCTGGCTGCCGGCAGGAGGGTTTCGTTCTTCCGCGCGTTCAGGTCGTAGCGGTTCAGCGAGGTCACACCGTCGGTCGTCCGCAGGTAGTAGACATGACCCGCGGCTCCGGCCTGGAGGTTGGAGAGCGTACCGGCTTGCACGGGCAGGTCGAGAATGCGGTACTCGAGGCCGTCGAAGTCGATGCGGAACGGCTTCTCCTTCGCCTTTGCGCCAGGCTTGTCGGCCGGTGTCTCCAGTGGCTTGTCGGCCGGTTTTTCCGCCGGCTTGTCCGCGGGTTTGTCACCGGGCTTGTCGCCCGGCATGTCGCTCGGGGATTTCGCCTCGCCCGACTTCTCCTCGTCGCTCTCCTTGGCGATCGGCGACACGACATCGTTCGGCAGGACGGCGAGGTAGATCCCCGACGTTGCGCGCATGTCGGCATTGGACTGCGCGAACCAGTCCTTCACCGGGCCCGCGTCGGTCGACGCGAAGAAGTAGAGATATTTACCGCTCTTGTCGAACTGGGGATTGCTGACGTCGCTCAGCCCATCGCTCACCTGGAAGGATTTCGCCTGCTCGATCGAGTAGGTATGCACGGTCGTGATCCCCGCGGAATTGTCCATCGCGTACGCGAGCCACTTCGAATCGGGAGACCAGGCGTAGCTGATGATGATCACCGGCGAGTAGATCGGCTGTGACGCGATCTTCTTCGACGCGCCGCTCTTCACGTCGAGCCAATGCACGCTGAGCGAGTTGTCGAAGTAGGCGATCTTCTGTGAATCCGGGGACCACACCGGCGCCTGGTAATAGCCCTCGCCTCCGACCGTGATCGCCCGCGGTGTGCCCTTGCCGTCCTGGCTGCCGACGTACAGTTGATACTCGCCGGAGACATCCGAGAACCAGGCGATCGATCGACCGTCCGGACTCCACGCCGGGAAGCGGTCATGGCCCCCTGGCGAATTGGTGAGGTTGCGAACGTCCCCTTTTTCCCCCGGCACCGTGACGATCTCGCCGCGGAAGCCGAACGC
>DATLXP010000232.1:0-5533 GCA_035575695.1 Vicinamibacterales bacterium | reverse complement strand
TTGCATGGATGGCGCGAAGACCGCCAGCAGGGCAAGAAGAAGGAGAGCCATGAGTCGATGCTAGTGCATCGGAGCTCTCGCAGGGGTGATGCTAGGATGAAGCGTCGCGATGGCCACATACACAGCAAAAGATATTACCGTCCTCGAGGGCCTCGATCCGGTCCGCAAGCGGCCCGGCATGTATATCGGCGGCGTGGGCAGCTCAGGGCTGCACCATCTCGTCTGGGAAACACTCGACAACGCGATCGACGAGGCGATGAATGGTCACGCCTCGACCATCGTCGTCACGCTGCACGAGGATGGTTCATCGATTACCATCGCTGACGACGGGCGTGGGATCCCGGTCGACAAGCATCCGGCGACCAAAAAAAGCGCGCTGGAAGTGATTTTCACGACCTTGCACGCGGGCGGCAAGTTCGACGCCGGCAGCTACAAGACGGCCGGTGGTCTGCACGGTGTCGGCGCGAGCGTCGTCAATGCGCTGTCGAAAGAGCTTGTGGCGACGGTCCGGCGTGACGGCGCGCAGTGGGAGATGACCTTCAAGCAGGGGCAGCCGGTAGGCGCGCTGAAGAAGGTCGGGGCGGCCCGTGGAACCGGGACCTCGGTGTTCTTCCGCCCGGACTCGACGATCTTTCCGAAGATCGAGTTCGACACCGACACCATCAAGCAGCGCCTGGAGGTCTCGAGCTACCTGCACAAGGGCGTGAAGATCACGTTCGACGATGAGACCCGCAGCGAAAAGCACGTCTTCCAGCACACGGAGGGCCTCGCCGATTATCTGAAGAAGATCCTTGCGGAGCGGACCGCGACAGCGGTCCATGACGCGCCGTTCTCGCACTCGAAAGTGGGGGAGGAGGGAGGCGTCCGGCTGGACATCGCGTTGCAGTGGACGCAATCAACCGACGAGCACGTGCGCAGCTACGTCAACGGCATCCCCACCGGATCGGGCGGCACGCATGAGGGAGGCTTCCGCGCCGGCATCGGCAAAGCGGTCAGGAACTTCATCGACACGCACAATCTTTCGCCCAAAGGGGTGACCCTCACCGCCGAAGACATCCGCGAAGGGCTGATCGCGGTGCTCAGTGTGTTTGTGGCAGAGCCGCAGTTCCAGGGCCAGACGAAGGACCGCCTGAATAATCCCGAGGTGATGTCGGCGGTCGACTCCGCGGTGCGTCCTGCCCTTGAGCACTGGCTCAACACGAACACCAGCGTGGCCGAATCGATCGTCGCGCGGATCATCCTCTCGGCGCGGGCGCGTGAAGCCAGCCGTGCGGCGCAGCAGGAAGTCACGCGCAAGTCCGCGACCTCCAGCCGGCTGACGCTGCCAGGCAAGTTGAGTGACTGCACCGCGCCAGGCCGCGAGAACAGCGAGATCTTCATCGTCGAGGGAGATTCAGCCGGAGGATCCGCCAAGCAGGGTCGCGACCGGTCGACGCAGGCGATCCTGCCGCTGCGCGGCAAGGTGCTGAACACGGAGAGCGTGTCGCTCGCCAAGATCCTCGAGAACAAGGAGCTCTCGGACCTCGTCACCGCGCTCGGGTGCGGATTCGGCAAGAACTTCGACCTCTCGCGACTTCGGTACGGGCGCGTGATCATTCTCGCGGACGCCGATTCCGACGGTCATCACATCGCGACGCTGCTGCTGACGTTCATCTACCGCCACATGCCCGCGCTGATCACGCACGGCCATGTCTACCTCGCGCAGCCTCCGCTCTATCGCATCGACGTCGGCAAGGAGACGTACTGGGCGCTCGACGAACCGCACAAGGCGCGGATTCTGAAGCTCCACGGCAGTGGCCGCAGCCACCCGGAGATCACGCGGTTCAAAGGCCTTGGCGAGATGATGCCGAAAGTGCTGTGGGAGACGACCCTCAACCCGAGGACGCGCCGGCTGCTGCGGGTCGAGATCGCCGATCACATCCTGACCGACCGCATCATCAACGAGTTGATGGGGAAGGACCCGTCGGCGCGTTTCCGCTTCATCATGGACCGGGCGGAGGATGCGGAGGAGCTGGACGTCTGAACACGTCCGATGTGCGATGTGCGATGTGCTGGACGTGCGATGTGCGGACGTGCCACGGGCGGAGGTGCGACGTGCGGTGCGACGTGCGGTGCGACACGGTAACATCCTCGCCTTGACGATCTTCTGCAGATACTGCGGAGTCACGTCCGCCAGCAGCACTGCGTGCTGATACGTCGGCGGCTGATCGCGGCGCTCCTCTTCGGCTGGGAACCGCTGCGTTTCGCGGGTGAGGCCCTCTCGGTGATGCCGACGCTCGCAGACCGTGGCTGGACGGCCGTCGCCGAGCTTCTCGCGCACGCGCTCGTGGCGGCATTCACGGCAGCGGCCGGCCTGACCCTCTGGCACGGCGCGCCCGACAGCACGCGTCTCGCCACGGCCGCCATCAGCCTCTCGTTCGCCCGCGCCGCGCAGTCCCTCTACTGGACGGTTCTACCCACGAACACCGTCCCCGGCGATCAGTTCCTGATCCTGGGCACCGCGCTCCTGATCGCCGCCGCCGCAATCACCACCCTGCACGTAGCACGTAGCACGAGCACGTAGCACAGCCGCACATCGCACGTCTAGCGAATCCCCGACGGCAGCCGCGGCGACGAAATCAGCGCCTCGAACTCCTGCCACCGCTTGTCCGGATCTCCCCCCGCGCGCTTCTCGACGAAGTCGCGCACCATGTCTTTCCCCAGGTTGTAGTTGATGACGTAGCTGCGGTACTGATCGAAGAAACGGACCCGCTGCGCGGCGCGGTCGTGCGACATGAGCGCGTACCGTTCCAGCCAGGCGGCCGCTTGTGCCGCGTCGATCTCTTTGTTCAGATATCGCCGCGCCGCCTCATTGCCCGCATACGCCAGTTTGTCCACCAGCGCCTGGACCTCGTAGTACTCGCGGCTCCTGGCCGGGTCGATCCCGGCTGCCGGAAAGAGCACCTGCTGCTCGTACTGGATCCGTTCGTCGCCGGGGAAGGCGACCTCGATGCCGTAGTTCGCCGTGCCTTCCGCAATCAGCGACTGCGGAGAGAAGAGCGGATAGACGCTGTACTCCATCCATCCGCGGTCTTTGACCAGATACTTTTCGAGCAGCGCGTTGTAGACGTGATGGCCCGGATACCCTTCGTGGCACGCGAGGTCGATCGCGCGATCGACGTAAATCGGGAGGTCCGTGTTGACCTGGATCAGGCTCTTGAATCCCCCCTGATACCAGTTGTAGCCGCTCCAGCTCTTCCCCGTGACGTATTCGACCGTGAAGCTTTCTCCTTCGGGCAATGGAATATGCCGGCGCGTACGCTCACGGCACGCGCCGATGGCGGTCTGGAAAACCTGGTCGAGGCGTTCCTTTGGAATCACGAAGGGTCGGCGGAACGCCTCGTAGCGGCTGGCGAGCGTGCCTGTGCCCGGGAAGCGTGTTTCGAGCTGCGAGAGGATCTCCTGGAAATGCGATTCGGGGAGGACGGGTGCGGTCGCGTCATACAGGGCGCGGGATTCCTGATCGAACGGGAAGCGCTCACCCTTGAGCATCGCAAGGCGGGCGGCGATGGACGCGACCTGCTGCGAGAGGTAGGCGTGCCGCAGCCGCTCCATCGGATCGGTTGGCGCGGCGACGGTCTTCAGTTCGTGACCGAGGACCTGGGCCCGCGAAGCAAGCTCGTCGAGGCTCGACTTCTCCGACGGCTTCCAGTCGGCGGGACCGTAGTAGGCGTCCACATAATCGGCGTCGTGCTGGCCGACGGCAAGGACGAGTCGGACGTATCGTTCGGCGATCGTATTCATGGAGAGAGCGGGTGGAGGGGACGGGACCGTTGCCCGGCTGCACGCGGCGCCCCAGGCAGCAAGCGCGAGCAGAAGGACGAGAGTGCGATAGAGTCGGGAGACAGCATTCATGCGTACCTTTTTCAATTCGCTACTCAGCTACTTTCTCACACCCGGCGGCCTGCTTCTCATGGGCGCGCTCGATTCGTCGGTCATTTTCTTCCTGCCGCTCGGGATCGATTTCGTCGTGATCATCCTCACCGCGCGCAAGCCGGAGTTTTTCTGGTGGTATGCACTCCTGGCGACCGCCGGATCCATCATCGGGGCGTCTCTGACCTTCTGGCTGGGCAGGAAGGTGGGCGAAGCGGGCCTGTCCCGCATGATGAAGCCGTCGACGCTCAAGCGCGTCGAACAGCGCGTCAGCCAGAGCGCGGCCTACAGAGTCGCCGCGCTCGGCATCATCCCGCCGCCATTCCCGTTCACCGCATTCGTGCTGACGAGCGGCGCCTTACGCGTGAATCCGTGGAACTTTCTCACGGCGCTCGCGGGCGTTCGTCTCGCGCGCTTCATGATCGAGGCAGGCCTGGCCGCGTACTACGGCAGGGGGATCCTCGCCTTCATGCAGTCGAAGACGTTCACCGTCGCGGTGATCGCCCTGTCGGTGCTTGCCATCCTCGGGACGATCGTCTCGGCGGTCGCGGTCTACCGCAGCGCGAAGTCCGGTAGCGCAGGCGCGCGCCAACCTCCCCGAACTCCCCGAGCAGCGCCGGATCCTCAATAAACGTCAGGCGCGCCGAGGCTGCTTGTGACGAGCATCCCGTCGCTGTCGCTCGAACCGGCGCTATCGCCGCTTGACAGTGATCGTCGTTCCGTTGCTGTCGCCATCGGGATCGTGATTGCCGGCCGGCTTGACCACGAAAAGCGAATGGTTCGCGCTCGTCACCGTAAAGCTGGCGGTACTCGCCGTTCGCGGTATCCCGCTCCTCGACAGCTGACACCTGCCGGCAGAGTCGATCGTACACGTCCCGGAGGAGCCGTCGTTCCACGCCCCGCTGACGGTGACCCCCTCAGCCGGACCATGGCTCTCCGCGTGCAAGCCGATCGTCACCGTCGCGGTCCACGATTTCTGCAGTGTCGCGCTCGTGCCGTCGAGATCACCGACATGCATGGCGGGCGGGGGAGGGGGTGGCGGCGGGACCACCACCGTCACCGTCTGGCTGGCCGTGCTGGTCTGATCGGCGTCGTCGGCGACCGTCAGGGTAACCGTGTAGCTGCCCGCCGCAACGTATGTGTGTCTTCCGACCTTGGCGCGCACGGAAGATCCATCGCCGAATCTCCAGTAGTGCCAGAAAATGGTCCCATCGGGATCTGACGATGCCGAGGCATCGTAATCGCAGGCGAGCCCGGAGCACGTGATCGTGAACGATGCCACCGGCAGGGCGTTGGTGACGGTCAACGTCTGTTGGCGTGGGGTACTCTCTCTTCCACCGCTATCCGTGACAGACAGCGACGCTGTGTACGTTCCGGTCGCGTAGGTGTGCGTGATTGAGGCACCGTACCCTCCGTAGCCATCACCGAAAGACCAGTCGTACCGGTTGATGGTCCCATCCGAATCAGCGGAGCCGGAGCCGTCGAAGGTGCACACCGGCCCGTTGCAGCTCACCGTAAACGAGGCGACGGGTGGGGTATTCGCGGTGAGGCGTCTGCGCGTCACGTCCTTGTTGCCCTGTTGGTCTGTGACAATCAGGGTGACATCGTAGGTCGCGCCGGT
>DATLXP010000231.1:0-5279 GCA_035575695.1 Vicinamibacterales bacterium | reverse complement strand
CGGGAAGATGCACGCCGAGGAGGACAACCCGGTCATGCGCGGGCTCAGGCGCGTGTACCGACCGGTGCTCGAGGCCGCGCTGGCCCGTCGCGGGCTCACCATTCTCGCAGCGGTCCTGGTGTTTGCGGGATCGCTGCTGGCGGCGCGAACGATCGGCAGCGAGTTCATGCCGGCGTTGAACGAGGGGGACCTCATGTTCATGCCAATCGCCGACCCGAGCATTTCGCTCGAGCAGAACACGCAGATCGCGGCGCGGCAGAACGACGTACTTCAGAAGTTCCCCGAGGTCGCGTGGGTGGTTGCGAAAGTCGCGCGTGCCGACACGTCCACTGATCCGGCTCCGCTGAACATGACCGAAACCATCGTCCATCTGAAGCCGCGCTCCAAGTGGCGTGCGGGCATGACCCTCGACAAGCTGCGCGGCGAGATGGGTGCGGCGGTGCAACTGCCAGGCGTCTCCAGCATCTGGACGATGCCGATCATCAACCGGATCGACATGCTGACGACCGGGATCCGGTCGGAGGTGGGGGTGAAGATCTTTGGTACGGACCTCCAGGTGCTCGAGGACCTCGCGCGCACGGTGGCCGACACCCTCCGCACGGTGCCTGGCTCGAGCAACGTCTACCCCGAGCAGGTCACGAGCGGCCAGTATCTGAACATCCAGATCGACCGAACGGCGGCCGCCCGGTACGGTCTTGGGGTGGGAGACATCCAGGAGGTCATTGAAAGCGCCGTCGGGGAAACGACGTTGACGATGACCATCGAGGGACGCGAGCGTTTCCCCGTCCGCGTCCGGTATGCGCCGCAGTATCGCGCCGATCCGCAGGCGCTCGGCCGCGTGCTGGTCTCTGCGCCTGGGGGCACGCAGGTGCCGCTCGACCAGATCGCGCGCATCGAGAACGCGCGTGGCCCTGCGATGATCTCGTCTGAAAACGGCCTGCTCGTAGCGACGGTGCTCCTCAATGTGCAGGGGCGCGACGTCGGCGGGTTCGTCGAGGAGGCGCGGGTCGTCGTCGAGCGCGGAGTCGTAATGCCGGCCGGCTATTACGCGGCCTGGAGCGGTCGGTGGGAGAACCAGGTACGCGCACGGCAGCGGCTGCAGGTCGTGCTGCCGGTCGTGCTCGTGGTGATCTTCGTCCTGCTGTACTTCACGTATCACTCGGCGATTGAAGCAGCGCACGTGCTGCTCGCCGTCCCATTCGCGTTGTCGGGCGGCATTTACCTGCTCTGGCTGCTCGGGTACAACTTCTCGGTTGCGGTGTGGGTGGGATTCATCGCGCTCTTCGGCACGGCGGTACAGACTGCCGTCGTGATGGTGATTTACCTCGAAGAGGCGGTCCACCGGAAGCTCGCGGAGCTCGGCGGCACGATGACGCGGGCGGGACTGCGCGACGCGATCATCGAAGGGGCGCTGCTCAGGCTGCGTCCCAAGGTCATGACGGTCGCGACCGTGGTGGCGGGCCTGCTGCCGATCATGTGGAGCACCAACGTCGGCGCCGAAGTGATGAAGCCGCTGGCGACGCCGGTCCTCGGCGGGATGGTGTCGTCACTCGCCCACGTGCTCATCGTCACGCCGGTCGTCTTCTTCTGGCTGCGGGAGCGGCAGTACGGGCTGCGGCAGGAGGCGCTGGAGCCGCGTCGGGCCTTCCGGCCGTCGAGACGCACGCTGCTCATCGTCGCGGCGTTCCTCCTGGCGTCGGTCGCGGCCTTCGTCGTCTGGAAACAGATGGCCCCGAGTCGCTCCGGTTCGGGCGCCGCCACCGCCGGCAGCGTCATCCAGAGCGTCCAGTCAGGTGATCTCACCATCGCGCTGGTGTCCCCGTCCGGTCCCCTGCGGCAGGGGCGGAACACCTTCATGGTGGAGTTCAGGCGCGGCGACGCGCTGGTAGACGCAGGGCGCGTAGCCGCAAGCGCGAACATGCCGATGCCTGGCATGGTGATGTCGAGCGGCCTGCAGCTCCAGCCGTCCGGCGTCCGCGGGCGGTACGCAGCCACGGCCGAGTTCGGCATGGCGGGCGCATGGCGGTTCGCGATCGAATGGGATGGCCCGGCGGGCCGCGGAGCCGCCAGCTTCGAGGGGATGGTCCAATGACACGGAACGTGATGAGTGTGATGAGCGCGGTGATCCTGCTTGCCGCGGCGCGCATCGAGGCACAGGCGCCGCAGTCTCCGCCGGTGCCGCCACCCGTGCGCGTTGAGCCACTGCCGGCGGCGCGGTACCTCGATCCGGTGAACGGGCTGTCGCTCGAGAATGCCATCGCGCTGGCGTGGAGGCAGGAGCCGTCGCTGCGGGCTGCGCGCACCGGCGTGGACGTGGCCGCTGGCAGGCGGCAACAGGCGGCGCTGCGGGCGAATCCGACGGCGACATTCGAACGGCGGCAGGAGCCTGCCGGCACGGACAACCAGACGACGATCGGGATGGAGCTGCCGCTGGAACTCTTCCGCCGTGGCGCCCGCGTCGACGCAGCCGAGCGAGAGATCGGCGTCTCGCGCTACGAGATCGCCGATCGCGAACGGCAGCTGGCGGCCGACGTGCGCGCTCGCTACGGCGACGTGCTCACCGCGATTCGTGAGCTGGCGGTGCTCGACGAGCTCCTCACCGCGATCGGACGGCAACTCTCGCTCGTTGGCGCCAGGGTGACGGAGGGGGCGGCGCCGCCGCTCGAGCGCGACCTCCTCGATGTCGACGTGAGACGGCTCGCCGCCAGCCGGCGCCTGCGGGCGGCGCGCGTCGACGCCGCGTTCGTGCTCCTGCGGCGCATCATCGGGGTGGATCCCGCCGCCCCGATGACCGTACGCGAGACCCTCGAGGGGGTCGTGGCGCGTGAGTCAGCATCATCCGCGCCGCGCACGGCGGATGCGGAATCCGTGATCCTGAAGCGGCCGGACGTGCTCGCGGCGGACGCGCGCATCGGAGCCGCCGACGCCCGCATCCGGCAGTCGGCCAGCGAGGGCCGCTTCGACGTCAGCCTTTTTGCCTCCTACATGCGAATGGACGCGGGCTTTCCGCAACGGGGATTTGGTCCGGGCGGTGGTGTCGAGCGCGTGCGCGGCTTGTTCAACTACGTGGCAGGGGGGGCCATGGTCACGCTGCCTCTCTGGAATCGCAACCAGGGAACGATCGCGGCGGCGCGGGCCGAGCGGGCGGGAGCGGCCGCCGCGCGTGACGCAGCCGTTCTGCAGGCGCAGGCTGAACTTGCGGTCGCCCTTGTGGAGGACGCCGGCGCGCACGAGGCGGTCGCGCAATATCGCGAGGGGGTGCGGCCCCTCGCGCGGCGGAACCTTTCGGTGGTCGGCGAGACGTTCGAGCTTGGACGCGGGACGCTGTTCGACGTCCTCGCCGAACAGCGGCGGTTTCTCGACGTGGAAGAGGCGTATACGGACGCGCTCCGGGCTGCCTTCGAGGCGCGTGCACGGCTGCAGCTGGCTCTGGGGGACTTCCGATGAGTGATGACAGACGCCTGACACTGAGCCGCAAGGCGGCGGCCCTCGGGGGGGTGGCGTTGCTGCTGGCGGGAGCCGGCGTGACGTATCTGGCTGTTCGCGCGAACCAGGAAGAAAGCACCGCTTCTGCTCCACCTTCGTCTCGTGCCGCCGCACCGGCGACGCCGGTTGCGGCGCCGTCCAGCGACGCGCCGCTGCCCGACATGGACGTGACGCTGACGGAAGAGATGGTCGCGCGCGCGGGGATCGAGGTCGCGGCGGCCGGCACCTCCGGCGGAGCCGATGCGCTGACGATCCCCGGAGTCATTGAAGCGGACGCCTACCGTCGCGTCGTGGTGACGGCGCTTGCCGCGGGCCGGATTACCCGCGTCAATGCGGAGCTGGGGCAGGCCGTGAAGCGCGGCGCCACGCTCGCGCTCATCTTCAGTCCCGGCCTTGCCGAGGCGCAGACCCGCTACCTGTCGATGCGCGCCGAGCTCGGAGCGGCCGTGCAGGAGATGAAACGGACCGAGCGGCTCGTCGAGATCGGCGCCGCGAGCCGGCAGGAGCTCGAGCGCATTCGCGCCTCGCACACTGTTCACGCGACAGGCGTCGAAGGGGCGCGCGCGCAACTCGCGCTGCTCGGGATGTCGTCAGCGGCCGTCGCCCGGCTGACAGCGCCCGGGCAGATCTCGGCGACGATCAGTGTGGCGGCGCCGTCCGACGGGGTCGTCACGGAACGGCAGGCGAACCCCGGACTGAACGTGGATACTTCGACGCCGCTCTTCACCGTCGTCGACCTGTCGCAGGTCTGGGTGCAGGGCGATCTGTTCGAGAAGGACTTCCCGCGCGTGCGGGTCGGCAGCCAGGCGATGATCACGACGACGGCGTACCCGGGCCTGGCGCTGGGCGGCCGCGTCGCCTACATCGACCCGCAGATGAACCAGCAGACGCGCACGGCGCGCGTGCGCGTGGAAGTGCCCAACCCGCGCCGCGAGCTCCGGCTCGGGATGTACGCAGAGATGCAGATCGGCGTGCAGGGAGGACAGCGCGCCGTCACCGTCGCCCGCGACGCCGTGCAGACGATTGGGGATCGGCAGGTGGTCTATCTGGCGCGGCCTGGCCAGCCTGGGCGGTTCATCGAGAGGGAAGTACGTGTAGGTGATGGAAGCGGAACGATGGTCGAGATCACTTCCGGCGTGAATCCCGGCGACGTCGTCGTGACAAAAGGAAGTTTCTTCGTCCGTGCGGAGCGTGAGCGGCTGGGCCTGCGGGCGCCTGGCGGGCAGGCGTCGCCGGCGGGGATGGCCGACATGCCGGGGATGTCGATGGGCGAGCCGGCCCCACCTCCGGCGTCCCCGAACCCCGCGCCGTCGGGCGTGACGAAGATCAGGGTCGGCGACACTGGCTTCGAACCTGCACGAGTCGAGGTCCGGAAGGGCGCGACGGTCACGCTCGAGTTCACGAGGGTCAGCGAGAACACGTGCGCGACCGAGGTGATGATTCCCTCACAACAGGTCCGGAAGAAGCTGCCGCTGAACACCCCGGTTCAGGTCACGGTACGGGCCACCGAGTCGGGGGAGATCGCCTTCGCCTGCGGGATGGACATGCTCAAGGGGACGGTGGTGGTGCGCTGATCACCGGACGCGCATCATTTGGAGACGGCCAGCAGGCGCAGCGCGTTGGCGATGACGAGCAACGACACGCCCATGTCCGCCGCGATGGCGGCCCATAACGTCGCGAAGCCGCCGAATGTGAGCGCGACGAATACCGCCTTGACCCCGAGTGACAACCCGATGTTCTGCCGGATGATCGACAGCGTGCGGCGGGAGTGGCGAACGAGCCAGGGCAGCTTC
>DATLXP010000230.1:0-48091 GCA_035575695.1 Vicinamibacterales bacterium | reverse complement strand
ACGCGATCAGGCCGGCTGCGAAGGATGGCCTTGGCGCCCACCGACGGATCGGCCTTCCGCAGTTCCTCGAACACCTCGCGCATGAACAGCACCGGGTGGCCGTGTCGGTTTGCGTGCGTCGCTCGAAGGATCGCCGCACCGGAGGTGCCCGCGCGCTCGATCAGATGCGCCATCACGGCCGTCGACACAAGGGGGACGTCGACGGGGGTGACGAGCACTCCGGCCAGGGCAGGAGTCCGTGCAGGCCCGACCGTCAGGTCGGGCGCGTGCTGCACCGTGGCATGCAGCCCGGCAAGCACCGAGGAGAGCTGCCCGTCTTCCGCGCGGGGATTGGTCACGAACTGCGCACCCTCCCGTTCCGCCTCCATCCGTACCGCCTGATCATCGGGACGTCCGACCACCAGGACAAAACCCGCGCCGGCCGCGTGTGCGGACCGGATAAGGTGCGCGAGGATGGTCGTGCGCGGATCGGTGTGCGGCAGGAGCGCCTTGGGCCGTCCCATCCGCGTCGAGCGGCCGGCGGCCAGGATAATCACGGCAATCACGCCACATTTTAGGGCCTTTCCGGCGAAGCCCCTAAGGCTGCCTTTCTTGACTTCACCGTAGGAACTCCCTACACTGGCCCCGTTCTAGCTCAGCGGACATCTACGGCGGTTCGCTTGGGAGTCTCGGTTGTTCGGTGGTTTCCGCGCCTCGTCGCTTCGCGGGCCCGCATCCTCCGGCCCGTTGCTCCCCACGTCGTGCAAAGTGCCCCCGGATCTACCTGGGGCGTTCAGGGAGGACACGGGTATGTCTACGGGCACTATCGCGCGCCTGCTCATCGATAAGGGTTTCGGGTTTGTCCGCGATGAGAGCGGCATCGAGCACTTTTTCCACCGCAGTTCTGTGCGGGGCGCGGTGTTCGAGCTTCTTCGTGAGGGGCAGCGGGTAGAGTTCCAGATCGAGGACTCGGCCAAGGGTCCCCGGGCCGGCGACGTTCGGCTGATCGAAGACTGACGCTTCAGGAAGTATCCGGGAGCGGGGCTCGGCCTCGCACCCGGACTTTCTCCCCCCTCCGATCCTCCATCCCTTGAAGACCAATCGTCCGAAGCCGCGGCGTCTCGTTGCCAGGGTCGCTCTGGTCGCGGCCGTGGCGGCGCTCCTCGCGACTGCCCTGGCATGTCCTTTCGCAGGCCGATACCTCATCGTCGATCGTCCCCTGCAGCCGGCCGATGCGGTCGTCGTGCTGGCCGGCGCGCGCGTGGAGCGATGGCTCGAAGCCGTCGACCTCTACAACGAGAAGATGGCCAGGCGCGTGCTGCTCAGCGCGGGTCGGGTCGAATCGGCGGAGACGACGCTGCGCAAACGAGGCGTCCGTTTTCCTCTGGAAGCGGACCTCGCGCGCGAGGCGATCATTCAGCTGGGCGTTCCGGCGGGCGCTGTTGAAGTCATCCCCCGATCGCTCGACAACACCGCACAGGAAGCCGCCGCCGCGCGCGAATTCGCGGTCGCGCGCCGCTGGTCCACCGTTATCGTCGTCACATCGAAGTTCCATACCCGGCGATCGCTGTACGCCTTCGAGCGCGAGTTCCGCGGGACCAACATCCGGATTCAGGTCCGGGGCAGCCGTCATGACGCCGCACGGCCTGATGGATGGTGGCGGCGACGGGGGGATTTTCGCTGGGTGACGTCGGAACTGCAGAAGCTGCTGGCGTACCGACTGGGACTCACCGAGTAGGCCCGACCTTCAGGTCGGGCGTTCGTGCGCCACCACCACGTCGGCCCGACCTTCAGGTCGGGCGTTCGCCCCTCATCACGTAGGCCCGACCTTCAGGTCGGGCGTTCCCTCGGAAGGCTGGCGGAAGTGCCTGGGAGTCGAACCCAGCCCGCGCGCGAAAACGCGCGCAGCGACCGGTTTTGAAGACCGGGAGGGCCACCGGGCCCCGTTCACTTCCGTGACAAACGATTGTACCCGCCCGACCTGAAGGTCGAGCCTACGCCCGTTCGTGGATCCGCCCGACCTGAAGGTCGGGCCTACGCGGGTCGGGCCTACGTCAGGAGTTGAAGAAACGCGGCGGTGTCGCTGAGGTCCTCGAACACCGTATCCGCGCCACTCTCCCGCAACTGCTCCACTGTGTACCCACCCGTCGCCACAGCCACGGGAACCGCCCCCGCCGCCTTCGCGCACGCGACGTCATGCGGCGTATCGCCGACGACAATGACACTCGACGCGGCGAGGTCTGGCAGGCCGCAGGCCCGCGCCCGCGCAACGGCGAATGGGACGAGCGCGTTGCGATCCGACGCGTCGCCTCCAAAGGCACCGCAGGTGAAGTAGCCCCAGAGGCCGAAGTGATCCAGCTTGATGCGCGCACCCGATTCGAAATTTCCGGTGAGTAATCCGACAAACACATCGTCGCGCGCGGCAAGCGCATCCAGCAACGGGCGTATGCCGGGCATCACATCCTTCACGCCCCGGCCCGGCCGGTCGATCTCAGCGGCGAGGTTCCGGATGTAGCCGTCCCGCAACGCGGCCAGCAGCGGCTCGTCGAGCTCCCTGCTCACCTTCCTGGCGGCGTCCGAAAGGATCGCCCAGTCCGTACGTCCGGCGACCGGTATACCGTCGAGGCCGTCGGGATGACCCAAGACCTCCTCGAGCACACGGTTCATCGCGCGGAGCCCCGCGCCGCCGGTCAGGACGAGGGTTCCATCGATATCGAAGAGCACCAGCTTACGCATGTGTGAGGGCCCGCGTTACAATCGCCCCAGGAGGCGTGGAATGAAGTCGAAATTGTTTGCCGCGGCGTGCGTGTGTGCTCTGAGCGGAGCCGTGGCGCTCGCACAACAGGGGCGCGCGGGTCGCGTGACGGCCAGGGCCGACATCAAGGGCACCGGCATTACCGGAACGGCGATGTTCACCGAGCGTATGCAGGGGACCGGCACCCTGGTGGAGATCACGTTGAGCGTGAGCGGTCTGACGCCGGGACGCCACGGCGTGCACCTTCACGCGATTGGCACATGCGAACCGGACTTCGCCGCCGCCGGCGGGCACTTCGATCCGGGTCCGTCCGGCAACACCGACCCGGACGCCAATCATCCGTTCCACATGGGCGACGTTCCCAATCTCGAGGTCGGCGCCAGCGGCCGCGGACACCTCAAGATCACGACGACGCGTGTGTCGCTGTCGGCCGGACCGCTCTCGCTGTTCGACGCGGACGGCACGGCGATCATCGTCCATGGCAACCCTGACCAGGGTGTGACCGGCGAGCCGAAGTCGGGCGTCAGTGGCGGCCCGCGGGTCGCCTGCGGCGTCGTCACGAAAAAGTAGCGTCACCGGAACCACGCGCGCTTCCGTTTCCAGGGCACGAGCGCGCCGGTGGCTGGCTCCAGGACCAGCGACCGGTGCGCCATCGCCTCGGCGAAATCCAGGTCCTGCGTGATCGCAAGCGTTGCGAGCGCTCGAACCTGGGCGACAGCCGCGATGGTGCGCGCCAGTGGGATGCGGTCCCCCTCCGGTACATCAGCCGTGGGGTGCTCGAGCACCAGCAGTCTCGGCCCGAGGGCGATCGCTCGCGCCAGGTGGATCCGCGCGCGCGTGCCAGCGGACTGTTCGCCCGCCGCCGCTCCCAGCAATTGCGGCTCGATCCCACACTCCCCCGCCAGCGCAGCGACCTTGTCGGCGATCTCCGCCGGTACCGGGTCGATCTGCAGCGTGAAGGGCATCGCGAGGTTCTGCTGCAGTGTGGCGGCCTCGAGCATGACGGCCCGCGGACTCAGAATGCCGAACGCATCGAGCGAGGCCAGCCACTCATCGCCCGTCGCGATATCGGCGGTGGCGTTGCCTGAACTGCGGATGGTGCCTTCATCCGGCAACGTGGCGCCCGTCACGAGATTCACGAGCATTTCGGCAGCGGCAGCGTCGAGACCGCTGATCGCGACGCGCTCCCCTGCGGCGATCGTGAGCGCCTTGATCCTCAGCGGCCTCAGCCCCGAATAGTTCTTGTGGACGTTGGTCAGCTCCAGGACGGCGACACTCATGGGCGTCGATCCTGAAGCGCCTGCCATTCGTCGGGTGAGAGCGTCACGACGCCGAGCCGTTGCGCGCGGGCGGTGTCGTCGGAGTGAAAATCGGAGCCTCCGCTCACGGCGAGTCCGTGCTTCGACGCGAGCGCACGATAGCGCGCTTCGGTCTCGGGATCGTGGTCGCCGTGCCGAGCCTCGAGGGCCGCAAGGCCCGCTGCGGCGAGGGCCGGGATGAGCTCGTCGCATCGCGTCAGCCCGGGATGCGCGAGCGACGCGATCCCCCCGGCGGTCTCGAGGATCGCGATCACGTCCGCAGCCGACGCACCTCGCCGTGGCACGAACGCTGGCCGGCCTTTCTCGAGAAAGCGGGCGAACGCTTCGTCGCGTGATCGAACGTGGCCGGCCGAGATGAGCGCGTCAGCGACATGCGGACGTCCGATGCTGCGCCCTCGTTGGGTCCCATCCTCGAGGAGCCCACGCACGTCGATGGGGCAGCCGAGCGATGCCAGACGATCCCCCATCTCCTCGACCCGCCGCACGCGATCGATACGCTGACGGTCGAGGAACGCCTCAAGCACGGCGTTCGCCTCGTCGATGAAGTAGCCGAGCACGTGCACGTCGCGCTCGTCCTCCACCGCGGTGATTTCGATTCCGTTGACGAAAGTCAGGTTGAGAAACGATGCCGTGGCGCGCGCTTCGCCGAGCCCGGCGGTCGTATCGTGGTCGGTGATGCTGAGGGTGGTGATGCCAGCCGCGGCCGCCCGGGCGACGAGGCGGGACGGCGACAGCGAGCCGTCGGACGCCGTCGTGTGAAGGTGGAGGTCGATCACCGCTTGCGGCCGCGACGCCTCTGGCGTTCGACCAGGCCGCGATACTCCCGGATCAGCAACTCGAGGTGGACACGCTCTTCATCCGCGAATTCGAGGAAGATCTGCTTGCCTTCGGAGTCTTCGAACTTCTCGCCGTACCGCTTGAAGAACCGGTGGGAGCCGCGCTCGCACTTGATGCCGATCATCAGCGCTTCGCGGTCGTTGACACCCTTTGACAGCTGCTCGGCACCCGCGGCGAAGAGCCCGTTGGCGGCCCCCTTGAAGAACAGGAATGTCGGGCGGGACTCGAGCTGCGGGTCCTGACGGAGCAGCTCAGCGTAGCGCCGCTCGAGCGTGCCGAGATGTTCTTTCTCTTCTTCTGCCAGTTTTTCGAAGACCCCGCGGCCGCGGGCGTCCTTCGTCATGCGCGCGGCGCGCGAGTAGAAGTCGAGGCCGCTGCGCTCGGTGGCAATCGCGATGCGCAGGGCATCGCGCGCGAAGACGAGTTCCGGCACACCCGCCTCCGCCGCCGGCGTGCGCCCGGTCCGACAGGCCTCGCAGGTGCCGTGGATCTGCAGGACGCTCTGCCGCGGCGCGAAGTTACGCGCCGTCGCCACCTCTTCGATGAGGCTCTCGATGTCGGAGCTGAGGAACTCGAACGATCTGTCGCAGCCCTTGCAGATCAGGTGGAAATGACGGGGATGCCGGTACGAATGCTCGAACCGGAAACGACCCTCGCCAAAATCCACCTTCCGCGCGATGCCCGCATCCACCATCCACTGGAGCGTGCGATAAATGGTGGCACGGCTGATCCGCTGATCCTCGCGGAGGATCAGGTCGACCAGGTTGTCGGCGGTCAGGTGTCCTTCCTGGCGCAGGAAGACGTTGACGATGAAATCGCGCTTGCTGGAGCGCTTGCTCCCTGCGGGACGGAGGTTTTCGAGAAAGGTGGCGGTGGAATCCATCGCGCGCATTACCTTCCGGCCGCCACCTCGTCTATCTGAACAGCCGTCCGCGATGCTAGACGGAGAAGGACGAACCGCAGCCGCACGTGGACTTTGCGTTCGGGTTCTTGATGGTGAACCCGCCACCTGTGACGTTGTCGACGAAATCGACTTCGGCGCCCGTCAAATAGCGGGCGCTGATCGGGTCAACGAGCAGCTTGACACCGTTCGATTCGATGACGGCATCCGTCGTGGCATCCCCTTCGCCCTCGTCGATCATGAGGCCGTACTGGAAGCCCGAGCACCCGCCGCCCTGGACGAAGACACGAAGTCCAGCGTCGTTCTTATTCTCTTCGGTCAGCAATTCGCTGATCTTGGCGGCTGCCGTGGATGTGACATTGATCATTGGAGACACTCCCTTTTGCGTGCTCCCATTATACCCTCTGGCATACTTGTCCCGGTAAGAGCGGGCCTGAGCCCGGGAAATTGAATCACCATGCACAAGTCCTACGAACCTGCCGCACGACTGTCGGACACCCTCCTCGCCGACCGTGTGGTTGAACGCATCTGGGAGCGGGATCCGGGAGTCTGGGGCGCGACAGCAGGGAGCGCGGCCGCCGACTCCATCGCCAACCGCCTGGGCTGGCTCGACATCGGCGCGACGATGGCCCCGCATCTCGAACGGCTGAGGCGCCTGCGCGACGAAGTTCAGGCGGAACGTCTCGAGGCGGTGTATCTCATCGGAATGGGCGGCAGCAGCCTCTGCGGGGAGGTGCTTCGCTCTGTCTACGGCACCGCCCCCGGCTTTCCAGACCTCGTCGTGCTCGATACGACCGACGAACACACGCTCACGGCTGTGGCTGAACGCATGGATCCCGAGCGCTCGCTGTTTCTGATCGCGAGCAAGAGTGGCGGAACGGTCGAAGTCGCCGCAATGGAGCGCTTCTTCTGGACCCGGATGGTGGCGGCGCGCGGCGTCAGCGCCGGGCACCACTTCATCGCGGTCACGGATCCCGGCACCGGCCTCGAAAAGCTGGCGCGCGACCGCGGATACCGGGAAATTCTTGAGAATCCCCCCGACATCGGAGGGCGCTTCTCGGCGCTATCGCTCTTCGGGCTCGTCCCGGCGGCCCTGATCGGCGCGGACGTCGATACGCTCCTGTCTGCCGGAGTCGCCATGGCGGATGGCTGCCGCCAGCACAACCACGCCAATGCGGGACTCGAGCTCGGCGCCGTCATCGGGGCTGCGGCGCTCGAGGGGCGCGACAAGCTCACGGTCGTGCTCGCACCCGCCCTCTCATCCCTCGGGTTGTGGATCGAACAGCTCGTCGCCGAGAGCACCGGCAAGCACGGCAAAGGCACGCTCCCGGTCATCGACGAACCTCTCGGGGATCCGGACGCCTACGGCGACGATCGCGTGTTCGTGTCGGTCGCCACCGAGTTCGAGTCTCCGGACGAGAAACGCCTCGCGGCGTTGTCCGCTGCCGGGTTTCCCGTCCTGTACCTCTCGACTCGGACCGACGCCCTGGGGGCCGAGTTCTTCCGCTGGGAGTTCGCGACCGCGGTCGCCGGCGCCGCCCTCGAGATCAATCCATTCGACGAGCCCAACGTCTCCGAGGCCAAGGAGAAGACCAAGGGGTTGCTGGCAGGGTACGCGTCGCGGGGTGCGTTCGACGATCGCGTCCCGCCGGCCGCAGAAACTGCGGCGGCCGTGCGGTCGGCCATCGAGTCGCTCGGTCAGAACGATTACGCCGCCTTCCTCTCCTACCTGCCCGCCGATCCGGCGATCACCGCAGCGATCGGCGCCATCCGCGATCGCCTGCGTGCCCGGCACAAGGTGGCGAGCACGTTTGGCGTGGGACCGCGATACCTGCATTCGACCGGGCAATATCACAAGGGTGGGCCGAACACCGCGGTGGCCTTCGTCTTCACAGCCGACGACGGCACGACCACCGACGTCCCCGACGCAGGCTATTCGTTCTCTGTCCTGAAGCGCGCACAGGCGCTCGGTGATATCGAAGCCCTCACAGCCCACGGCCGTCGCGTTGTCCGCATTCACGTGCCCCATGCGAACGGCGCGGCAGACGCGATCACGCGTCTGTTCGGGGAGGCGATGGCCTGATCTATTCGTGGCCGGCAGCCCTTCAGGGCTGCCTACGATGTGCGTAAGGTTGCAAGGATTTCGCCCGAGGCCGCTTCGACGTCCCTGTGCAGGCTGCCACCGTGCGCGTCCATCGTGACGATCGCCGGAAAGTCTTTCACCTCGAGGTGCCACATCGCCTCCGGTGTCCCGAATTCCATCAGGGACACGCCGACGACGCGTTCGATGCAGCGCGCGTAGAACTGCGCGGCGCCGCCGATGGCGTTGAGGTACACGGCGCCAGACTCCTGCAAGCCTGCCAGGGTCTTTGCTCCCATACCGCCTTTGCCGATCACAACCCGCACGCCGTATTTGCGGAGGATGTCTGCCTGGTACGGCTCCTCGCGGATGCTGGTCGTGGGGCCCGCCGCGGTAACGCGCCACCCGCCGTGGCCTTCTCCCTCGTCCTTCACGACCACCGGGCCGCAGTGATACAGCACCGACCCGTTGAGATCGACGGGCGGATCGTGTTTCATCAGGTGGGCGTGCACGGCGTCGCGACCGGTGAACATCCGCCCTGAAATCAAGACGACATCGCCAACCCTGAGCGCGCGGACCTGCGCGTCGGTGATCGGGGCCTGCAGGGAAATCTCGCGTCCGGTGCGAGGAAATCCGGCGGCCACGAGCTCGGGCGCGAGCATCGGTGTCGACGGCGCCGGGTCGCGATACATCCAGGACGTGATCGCGCCGGTTGCGGCATCGAGCCGCACACCCAGGCGGCGAAACGCCCAGCAGTCGTAAGCGATCGACACGAAGAAACTCGCCGGCAGGCGGTTGAGCGCGCCGATCTTGCACCCGATGAGCGATGCCTTTCCGCTGAAACCCATGGGCCCGACCGTCAGCCGGTTGGCTTCGTCCATGATCGCCGCCTCGATGCCGGCCAGGCGCACATCGGGATTGGTGTCGTCCAGCGTCCGGAACAACTGCTCTTTCGCGTGCAGGTATCCGGATGTCCTGTCGCCGCCCACGCAGACGCCGACCGCCCCGGGGCTGCACCCCTTGCCCTGCGCCTTCCAGACGGCGTGGAGGATGCACTTGCGCACGCCTTCGAGCGACCGGTCGGCGCGACCCAGGTGGTCCAGCTCCGCCGGCAATGCGTACTGCGCGTTCGTGTTCTCGCAGCCTCCACCCTTCAGGATCAATTTCACCTCGACATCGGGCTGTTCCCACTGGTCGAAATGGATGATCGGCGTCCCCGGGCCGAGATTGTCGCCGGAATTCTCGCCGGTGATCGAGTCGACCGAATTCGGCCGAAGCTTGCCACGACGCGTGGCCTCCGCGATCGCCTCGCGGATCCGCGCCCGCATCCAGATCTGGTTGGCGCCGACCGGTACGTGGACTTCGAAGGTGGGCATGCCGGTGTCCTGGCAGATCGGTCCTTCGCACGACTCCGCCTGGTCGATGTTCTGCGCGATGATCGTCAGCGCCTGACCGGCCCGCGTGGCGGGTTCTTCGGCCGCCAGCGCCGACGCCATGGCGGCGCGAACGTCGGGAGGCAGGTCGGTCGACGTCTTCGTGATGAGTTCGACGATGCTGTCGAAGAAGTGCGGAAGCATACGGGCAGTATAATTTGGAGGGGGCGTTTTCCATGAAGTTCCGGAGTGAGAAAGACCCGCTCGGAGACGTCCGCGTGCCGGCGACCGCTTACTACGGAGCCCAGACACAACGCGCGGTCGAGAACTTTCCGATCAGCGGCCTCACCACTCCTCCAGAGCTGATCGTCGCAACCGTCCTCGTCAAGAAGGCCGCCGCACGAGCCAACGCCTCACTCGACCGGCTGGACCAGGATGTCGCCAGGGCGATCACGCGTGCGTGCGACGAGATCATCGGTGGCAAGCATCGCGACCAGTTCGTGGTCGACGTCTACCAGGCTGGCGCCGGCACGTCGCACAACATGAACACGAACGAGGTGCTCGCCAACCTTGCCGAAGAGCATCTTGGGGGCCGACGGGGCGCCTACGCGCGCGTGCATCCCAACGACCACGTGAACATGGGACAGTCGACCAACGACGTGTTTCCGACGGCCACGCGCCTCGCCCTGCTCGGGATGATCCCGGACCTGTCTGCGGCCGCTGACGCGCTCGCGGATGCACTCGAGAGAAAGGCCCGCGACTTCGCCGGCGTGCTCAAGACGGGTCGCACGCACCTCCAGGACGCCGTGCCGATCACGCTCGGGCAGGAGTTCGGCGGTTTCGCCGCCAACGTACGCCACGCGATTGCCGATGTGGAACGGTCAGCCACCCAGCTCCACGAATTGAACCTCGGCGCGACGGCTGTGGGCACCGGCCTCAATGCGGGCGACGACTATACGTCGCGCGCGATCGCCCATCTGGCCACGGAGACCGGTCTGCCGTTACGCCCGGCTGCCGACCGTTTCCGCGTGACCCAGAGCATGGGAGATGTCCTCGCGTTTTCAGGCACCCTGCGAAGACTCGCCGTGGAAGTCGGAAAGATCGCCTCGGACCTGCGCCTCCTCAGCATGGGACCGCGCGCCGGCATCAGCGAGATCAGGCTGCCAGCCGTGCAGCCCGGCTCGTCGATCATGCCCGGCAAGGTGAATCCCTCGGTGCCCGAAATGCTCAACCAGGTGTGCTATCAGGTGATGGGATGCGACGCGACGATTCTCGCCGCCGCCGATCACGGGCAACTGGAGCTCAACGTGATGATGCCGGTGATCGCATGGAACGGGATTCACGCGACGCGCATCATGACCAACGCGATGCGGGTATTCCACACGCGTTGTGTCGACGGCATCGAGGCCGACGAAGCGCGCAGCCGCGAACTGCTCGATCGCAGCACGGCGCTCGCCACCGCGCTGAGCCCGCACATCGGGTACGCTGAGACGGCAGCCATCGCCAAGGCGGCGGTCGCGACCGGACGAAGCGTCCGGGACCTCGTGCGTGCGCGGCGCCTGTTACCCGATTCCACGCTGGACGCGATCCTGTCGGCGGAGGCCATGACAACCCCGGGGCTGCCCGGAGAAACCAAAGGACCACGTGGTGCGACGAAGACTTCGGGCCGCGGCGCTCACCGCCCTGGCGCTGGCCGCCCTGACGCCCGCGACCGCGGCGCAGCGGCCACACGCCCGGCTGTTCTCGCCAACCGACCTGGGGCTGCTCGAGGGGCCGGACCGGGAGGCGTGGCAACGCCCCGAGCAGATCATGGACGCCCTCCTGATCGGGGAGGAAAGCGTCGTCGCTGACCTCGGTGCGGGCGGCGGGTGGTTCACGGTCCGCCTGGCCAGGCGCGCCGTCAACGGTCGCGTGTACGCCGAAGACATCCAGCGGGAAATGATCGAGTCGATTCAGCGTCGCGTGCAGCGCGAAGGACTGACCAACGTCCGGACCATCCTCGGCACATCGTCCGATCCCCGGCTCCAGGAACCGGTGGACGCCGTCCTCATCGTCGACGCGTACCACGAGATGAGCGATCCGGAGGTGCTCCTTCGAAACGTCGCAAAGTCACTCAAGCCCGCCGGACGTCTCGGGATCGTCGATTACTCGATGGAGGGGGGCGGTCCCGGTCCTCCGATCGATGAGCGGGTCGATCCGGGCCGCGTCATCAAGGATGCGCAGAAGGCCGGTCTCCGACTGATCTCGCGGGGCACCTTCCTGCGCTACCAGTATCTCCTCGTCTTCGGCCGGGGGGACGCGCCGGCGCGATGATCCCCATACCGGCGTTTTTCTCGGACTATCAGCGCCCCATCGACCGAGAACTGCGGCGCCTCGTGCCGGACGAAGGTGAGGCCGTGCAGCGGTCGATGGCCTACACCCTGCTCGCGCCGTCGAAGCGCGTCCGTCCCGTGCTCACGCTCCTGAGCGCGGAGCTGTGCGGCGGCACGGCGCAGCGCGCCCTGCCGATCGCCGCGGCGATCGAGCTGGTTCACGCCGCCTCGCTGATCCTGGACGATCTGCCGTCCATGGACGACGCCCCGCTTCGGCGAGGACGCGCGGCCAACCATCGCGAGTTCGGCGAGGCGATCGCCATCCTCGCCGCATTCGCGCTGCTGAATCTCTCCTTCGGGACCGTGGCGGGCGCCTGCGAACCGGGCGTGTCGGCACGCATTGCGGCGCTGTTGTCTGATGCCGTGGGCACCGACGGGTTGGTCGGCGGGCAGGCGGCCGACCTCCTCGCGACCGACAGGCAGATCGGCTTCGAAAGCCTGGAACGGATTCACCGGGGAAAAACCGGCGCGCTCTTCGTCGCGGCGTCGAGCGCCGGCGCGATCACCGCGGGCGCGCCACCCGAAGCCGTCGCCTCGCTGGCGGCCTACGCCAAGAACCTCGGCCTCGCGTTTCAGATCGTCGACGACCTGCTGGACGTCGAAGGAGATCCCGCCCAGACGGGCAAGGCCGTTCGGGAGGACGCCCGTAAGACCACGTTCGTCTCCTTCAGCGGCGTGAGCGGCGCCAGGCAACTCGCGCGAGAGCTCTGCGAGACCGCCGATCGCGCGCTGGTGCCGTTCGGGCCCCGCGCCGATCGGCTGCGCGAGCTGTCCGCATTTGTTGCGGGACGCAGTCTGTAGATGGATGCGGCGCCCAGGGACGATGAGCCCGTGACGGACGATCCGCGCGTCGACGACCTGCGGCGGCAGCTGCGGTCGCTCGGGTACCTGAATGCCGGCGTCGACCGCTTCGTCCTCGGCCCCGCACGCAGCGCGCGTCGTCCCGGCGCCATTGCGGCGCTCGCGGCGTTGCGCGTCGGTCTCATCGCGGCCGTGCTGCTCGGTCCCGCGGTCGCGGTCGGGATCGGGACTCGCCTGCCCGGCCTCGTGACCGGTCCCCGCGATGCGGCCGTCGTCGCGCTGTACCTCGGGGCCATGTTCGGCCTGGCCGTGAGCGTGTTCACGTTCATCGCGAGCGTGACCGTCGCGCGGTTCGCCGGCGTTGCGCGACGGGCGCGGTTGCTGTCGCGCGTCGCCGGCTCTCTCGTGGCGATCGGGTGTCTCGTCTACCTCACGCTGTGGTGGCGGAGCGCGAATGCCGGGCTTGCATGGTCCGCTCCGGGCTGGACCGCGTTCGCGCTGGGGATCGCGGTCGCGATCAGCCTCCTGCTCGGTCACGCGGTGGCGATCACCGCGTTTGCGGTCATCGCGGCCGGACGCACTGGCGCAGGTCTTTCTGAATCTGCGTCAGCGTCCGGGTGGCGGCTGTCGCTTGTCGCGGGACTCGCGGCATTTGCCGGCGCGGCAGCGCTGCTCGTTCTGACCGCGCCGTCCTCTTCTTCGTCAGCCCCCGAAACATCCCGTCCGCAGCTGGCGGTCGTGTCCGCGGGCGTTCGCGTGAAACTCATCGCCATCGACGGCTTCGATCCCACGGTGTTCGATCGTCTTGCGGCGGAAGGACGGCTGCCGGCGCTGTCGCAGCTCCTGGCCGCGGGCCGCGTGCATGTCGTGCCTGACGAGCTGCGTGATCCCGCGCGCGCCTGGGTGACGATCGCGACGGGCCAGCCCCCACAGGTGCACGGCGTCCACGGCCTGGAGACGCGCCGCGTTGCGGGCCTCCAGGGAGCCGTGGCCTCAGGTGACGAGCGGGGCCTCGGGCGCGCGATTCGGGGCGCCACCGACCTCCTGCGATTGACGCGCCCGTCGGTGGCCAGCCGCAGCGAACTGCGCGCGAAGACCGTGTGGGAGATCGCGGCCGACGCGGGGCTGCGCGCCGCCGTGGTGAACTGGTGGGCGACGTGGCCCGCCGGCACGGGCGCCAACGAACCGACGGTGATCTCGGACCGCGCGGTCCTGCGGCTCGAGCGCGGCGGCACGCTCGACGCGGAGATTGCTCCGGCGCAGTTATACGAGAGGCTGAGCGCTGAATGGCCGGCCATCAAGACAGAGTCGGCGGCGCTCGTGCGGGCCTTCATGCCGCCGGCGACCGACCCGTTCACGACCGCGGCACTCGGCCGGTCGGCGGAGTTGGACGTATTGCAGCTTGCACTCGCCGCGCGGCTGCAATCCGAGGCGCCGGATCTGCTCGCCGTGTACTTGCCGGGCCTCGACATTGCCCAGCACACCCTGCTGGCACCAGGGAACGCGGCGTCCCCGTCCGCCATGGCGGCGAGGATCGATGGGCTGCGTGCGTATTACGTGTTCCTGGACGCCGTGTTGAAGGACGTGATCGTGCCTCGGAAAGATGAGCTGATCGTGCTCGTCACCCAGCCGGGCAGGCTGTCTCCGGACGTTCAGGGGCTGGCGGGGGTTACGGGGGGAGCGGCAGCGAGCCGTCTTGATGTACAGGCTCGTGGAGTCGATCTCGCGCCGACGATTCTGCACGCCGTTGGCATCCCGGTCAGCCGGGACCTCGCGGGCACGCCGCTCGTCGGGGTCTTCTCGGCGGACTTCATGCGAACGTTCCCCGTGCGCTACGTGCCGACATACGGGCCGCGCTCGTCACGGTCAAGCGTGCGGAAGGGACAGCCGCTCGACCAGGAGATGATCGACCGGCTCAGAAGCTTGGGTTATGTGCGATGACGGCGCGCAGGTTATCGCGTGCCGTCCGCGGATTTCGGGCGTGTGCCCACCAGCTTCCAGACGGCCGGTAAGACGGCGGCACCCATGAGGATCTTCAGCACATCGCCCGCCAGGAAGGGGTAGAGCCCAGCGCGCAACGCGGCGCCAAAACCGATGCCCGCGGGACGGGCGAACATCGCCAGCCAGGAGACGCCAAAGGCGAAGATCACGACCAGGCCCGCGATCATGGCAAGAACAGAGGTGGCGTAGCGGCGATCGAAACCGCGCTCGGCCAGGCGCCCCGTCACGAACGCGGCGATGGGATAGCTGAGAAGATAGCCACCCGTAGGCCCGAGCAGGCGGAGCGCTCCCTGTGGGAGCACCGCCGAGGCGGCAAACACCGGGAGGCCCGCGATGCCGGCGATCAGGTACAACACCTGTGCCGCCATACCGAGGCGGGAGCCCAACGCCGCGCCGCCGATCAGCACGACCATGTCCTGCATGGCGAAGGGGACCGGAGTGAACGGCATCGGCACGCTGATCTGGGCCGCGGCAGCGGTCGCGGCCGCGATGAACACGACGGCAGCGACCCGCACGGCGGGGGACGTGTCGGCGCCCGATGCGAGGGTGGTCACGAGCGTAGCTGATGCGCCGTGGCGGTCGAGTTGGAGCTTCATAAGTAGCGGAATTCTAGCGTATGCACCGAGCACTGACAATCGCGGGGAGCGACTCCGGCGGCGGGGCGGGGATCCAGGCGGATCTGAAGACCTTTGCGGCCCATGGCGTGTACGGCCTCAGCGCACTCACCGCGATCACCGCCCAGAACACGGTGGGCGTGGTGGCGTGGTCGGCGGTGCCGGCCAGCATGGTCACGGCGCAGATCGAGGCGGTCGCTCGTGATATCGGTGTCGACGCCGTGAAGACCGGCATGCTGGCCAATGCGGGGATCGTCGACGCGGTCGCATCCGCGATCAGCAGCCTGGCCTTGCCCCGACTGGTGGTGGATCCGGTGATGGTCGCCAAGGGAGGCGACCGGCTGCTCGAGGACGCGGCAATCGATGCCATCCGTGTTCGTCTGCTCCCGCTGGCCCATGTGGTCACGCCGAACATTCCGGAAGCGGAGGTTCTGGCGGGCATGGCTATCGGGTCCCTCGGCGACATGCGGCAGGCGGCGCGCCGGATCCTTCAGCTCGGGCCCCGCGTCGTACTGATCAAGGGAGGGCATCTGGACGGCCCCGAGAGTATCGACATCGCATGCACCGGACTCGAGGTCGTCGAGATTCGCGGGCCAAGAATTCAGACGCGGCACACGCACGGAACAGGCTGCACGCTGGCCTCCGCCATCGCGGCCCTCCTCGCCCGCGGCCTGGGAGAGATGGACGCGATTCGCGCGGCTCGAACGTACGTGGAAGGGGCCATCCGGCATGCCCCCGGGCTCGGGACGGGTCACGGACCGCTGAGCCATTTCTGGCGCGGGGTATACTGAAATTCGTGCGCGATTTGTTTCGCGTCAGCGGACAACTGCTCGACGCAGCGACGGTGACGGCCGCGGTAGAGGATGCACGTTGTGGTGCCATCACGACCTTCGTCGGCACCGTGCGCAACCACAACGCGGGGCGGTTGGTGCAGTGGCTCGATTACGAAGCCTATGAGCCGCTGGCCGTGAAGTCGTTCGAGCGGATCGCGCAGGAAGCGAGCGAGCGGTGGCCCGGTATTCGGCTGGCCATCCACCACCGGACGGGCAGGGTCGCCGTGGGCGAAGCCAGCGTCGTGATTGCCGCCGCGTCCGCGCACCGCGCCGACGCGTTTGGCGCGGCCCGCTACGCCATCGAGCGCATCAAGCAGATCGCGCCGATCTGGAAACGCGAGCACTTCCAGGATGGCGAGGTCTCGATCGAAGGGGCCACGGCAGATCCGGACGACCGGTCGGCGCGGCAGACGGCCATGGAACGCGCATGCTCGTGACGGTGAAATTGTTTGCCGGGCTCCGCGAGCTCGCTGGCGCCGGTGAGCTGCGCCTCAACGTCGCCGAGGGTTCGCACGTCAGCGATGTATGGCGGGTGCTCGCCGATCGTCACGCAGGCATGGCGGCCTACGCGCCGAGCATCTCGTGCGCGGTCAATGCCGACTACTCGCGGATGACGGCAGCCGTACAGGACGGTGATGAAATCGCCTTCCTGCCGCCCGTGTCCGGAGGATAGCCGGAGAGGCCTTTCTGTGTCCTCTGTGGCTCTGTGGTTGAATTAACGCAACATGTTCGACAAGCTTTCAGCCATCGAGGCCAAATACGATCAGCTCTCTGCCGAGATGGGGGAACCCTCCGTCCAGGCCGACACGACGAAGTTTCGTACGCACTCGAAGGCCCTCGCGGAGATGCAGCCCCTGGTCGATGCCTACCGCGAGTACAAGGCGGTCCAGGGTGAGCTCGACGCCACGCAGGAGCTCCTGAAGGATCCGGAAATGCGGGAGCTCGCGCAGGACGATGTGCGGGGGCTGGAAGAACGGCGCGAGGCGCTGCTCTCGCAGATCAGGCTCCTCCTGATTCCGAAAGACCCGAACGACCAGAAGAACGTGGTGCTTGAAATCCGTGCCGGCACCGGCGGCGACGAAGCGGCGCTCTTCGCCAACGATCTGTTCCGCATGTATTCGCGCTTCGTGGAGCGACAGGGTTGGAAGATCGAGGTCCTCAACATGAGCGACAGCGGTGACGGCATCAAGGAAGTCATCGCGCTCATCGAAGGACGCAATGCCTACAGCCGGTTGAAGTACGAGAGCGGCGTGCACCGGGTGCAGCGCGTCCCCGCCACCGAGGCGAGCGGCCGCATCCACACATCGACCTCCACGGTCGCCGTCCTCCCCGAGGCGGAGGAGGTCGACATCACGATCAGCGAGAAGGATCTGCGCATCGACACCTTCTGCTCGAGCGGTCCCGGGGGGCAGAGCGTCAATACCACCTACTCGGCCGTCCGCATCACGCACATCCCCAGCGGCCTCGTGGTGTCGCAGCAGGACGAGAAGTCACAGGTCAAGAACCGCGCGAAGGCCATGAAGGTGCTGCGCTCCCGGCTCTACGACATGGAGATGCAGAAGCAGCACGACACCATCGCCAAGGATCGCCGCACCCAGGTGGGGACCGGGGAACGCTCCGAGAAGATCCGGACGTACAACTTCCGCGAGAACCGGATCACCGATCACCGCATCGGTCACACGATGCATCAGTTGACCAACGCCCTCGATGGCGACCTCGTCGAACTGATCGACGCCGCCGTGACCTTTTTCACCTCCGAGAAGCTCAAGTACGCCACCGAGACGCCGGCCTGACGATGGGCTCGCCGCGCGACGCGATCGCCGCCGCCCGCCACACACTGGTCCGGTCGGGGGTTGCGGCGGCCGAGGCACGTGTCGACGCGGAGGTCCTGGCGCGCCATGTGCTCGGATGGGACCGCGCCCGGCTGCTGACGAATGGCCGGGATCCGGCGCCGCCGAATTTCCAGGACGCGTTTGACGCCCTCCTCCGCAGGCGCGGCGCCCGCGAGCCCGTCGCCCAGATCCTCGGCCGGCGTGAATTCTGGGGGCTCGATTTCGACCTGACGCCAGACGTCCTGATCCCTCGCCCTGAAACCGAGATCCTGGTCGAGGAGGCCATCGACTTCGCGGGAGGGCACCCGTGCCGTCTCGTCATCGATGTCGGCACAGGCAGCGGGTGCATCGCGGTGGCGGTCGCACATGCACTGCCAGTCACCAGGGTGATCGCGATCGACGCATCGCTGCCCGCGCTCGATGTCGCGAGGCGCAACGTCACCAATCACGATGTGGCCGACCGGATCACGTGTCGGCACGGCGACGTGCTGGCCGGCGTCAGCGAGACCGCGGACCTGATCCTTTCGAACCCGCCGTATGTGCCCGATGCCGACGCGGCGACGATGCAGGCTGAAGTGGTGCGCTTCGAGCCACATGCGGCGCTGTTTGGCGGCGCCGACGGTCTCGACATCATGCGTCGCCTGATGCGGCAAGCGCCGACCCGGCTTGCGTCCGGAGGGCGCCTCGTCGTTGAATTTGGTTTCGGTCAGGAGGCTGGTGTGCGCGCGCTCGCCGGCAAATCAGGATGGGAGATCCTTCGCATCCGCGAGGACCTGCAGGGCATACCCAGGGCGGCTGTTCTGATTCGTGCTGCAACCGCGTAGCGCAGGCTTTCACGGCTGTAGCCGCGTAGCGCAGCCCTTCAGGGCTTGCGATGGTCGAGGGTGAGAGGTCATATGTCGAACTGTCTCTTCTGCCGCATCATCGCCGGCGACATCCCCGGTGAATTCGTGTACCAGGATGACCGCATCGTCGCCTTCACGGACATCAACGCGCAGGCGCCCATGCACATTCTGCTCGTGCCGCGGCGCCATATCGCATCGCTGAACGAGCTGGCGGCAGCCGACGACCCTCTCGTCGGCGAGATGACGCGACGCGCTGCCGCCATCGCGAAGGACCACGGATACGCCGACCGGGGCTACCGCACGGTGTTCAACTGCAACGCCGACGCCGGTCAGACGGTGTTTCACATTCACATGCACCTTCTCGGCGGACGAACACTCGGGTGGCCGCCGGGATAGCACTTCAAGAGCGAACCATGCACATTCGCGCATTGACGACGCTCGAGGATTGCCGCGCGGTGGCGGAACTCGAGAAAATCGTGTGGGGCTACACCGATGCGGAGGATGTCGTGCCCCCTCCGGTGTTGATCGTCTCGATCAAGCGCGGCGGCGTCCTCCTCGGGTCCTTTGACGACGACGGGGGAATGAACGGCTTCGTGTACTCCATTCCCGCGTTGAAGAACGGCCGTCCGTCGCAGTGGTCGCACATGCTCGGCGTCACCGCCGGGGCGCGCTCGGCCGGCGTCGGAACACAGTTGAAGCTAACACAGCGACGGGCGACGCTCGACATGGGTCTCGACCTGATCGAATGGACGTACGACCCGCTGCAGGCGATGAACGCGCACCTCAACTTCGCCAAGCTTGGAGTGGTCGTCGAGGAATACGAAGAGAACATCTACGGGCAATCGAGCAGCCCGCTGCACAGCGGCACGCCCACGGACCGCTTCGTCGCCGAGTGGCGGCTGAGGGAGCCGCACGTCGAGCGGCGGATCGCCCAGGCGGCCTTTCCGCTGAAGGATGCCAGCGTGTCGGCGGCACCGGTGGTCAACCCTTCGCGAGGTGACGGACCGTGGCTCGAGCCAGCCGAGGGAGATCTGACCGTTGACGATCGACGGCTCCTGGTGGAGATCCCGACAGGCTTCGGCGAGATGCAGCGCGACGCACCGCAACTGGCGCTCGAATGGCGATTGCAGACACGCCGGATCTTTCAGGAGTACCTGGGCCGCGGCTACCGAGTCGTCGATTTTTTTCTCGCGCCGGAAGCCCGCAGGGGTCGGTACCTGCTGGCAATGAAGCCCTGAGCTGCAGCCCAAGCCCAAAGCCTGGTGACTGGCGTCCCGTCGTCCATCCCTGAGGGCGCTCAGCCGTACCAGAGCTGGCTGAGCCGATGAGAATAGCGGGGTTTCGTTGGCAAAAACGTGAGATTTTCGTCATAGCTGGCGTGCGTTGTGTGGCGTGACGCTTGCATTGAAGACGTTCGAATCGCATTGCTAACGGACGGCCCGGAACGGTCCAGGTCGACATCAGGAGGATAGACAACATGTTCAAGCGCACGATCTTCGCGCTCGCCGTCGCCGCGGTGACGTATGTGGGCGCCGTACAGGCGCAGGAAACCGCGACGCTGACGCTGCGGTCGGGCGAACGGGTCGCCGGTCAGCTCGTTGATATGGGCGGGGTGGGCTTTACCGTTCGGGTGAACGGCCAGGAGCGACAGATCCCGACCAATGACGTCGCGGTGATCGATTTCACCGGTGGCGCCATGACGGCCGATGACTGGTCGAAAGTGACGGGTGGGAATCAGGTCGTATGGCTCCGCAACGGCCAGACGGTCAACGGGTCCCTCTACGACATCGGCGGCACCTCGCCGCTGAAGATCACGCTGCGCACCAGCAATGGTGACCGCGAGTTCTCGTCTTCGGAAATCGGACGCATCGTCTTGTCGCACACCGACGCCGCGGCTTCGGCCGTAGGCACCACGCCCGCCACCGCGGTCGCGACGGCGCCAGTGTTCACACCCGCGACCGGCAGCGGTATCGTGGTGTCGTCGAAGTCGGCGTGGACGCCGACGGGGCTCACCGTTCGTCGAGGCGAAGTGTTGACCTTCAACACGAATGGTGAGATTCAGCTGAGCCGGGATCCCAATGACGTGTCGGGGTCGGCTGGTGCGAAGTCCCAGCGTTACTCCCCCAATGCGCCGATGCCCCGGGCGTTCGCTGGCGCGCTGATCGCACGCGTCGGCAACGGCGAAGTGTTCCCGATCGGCAACCAGACGACGGTCACGATGCCGGCCGCCGGCCAGCTATTCCTCGGGGTCAATGACGACGGGCTCGACGACAACGTCGGCGAGTACCGTGTTGAGATCGGCCGCAGCGGCGGTCGCCGCAGCCGCCGGTAACGCGCACACGTTCGTGTCTTTCGCAGCCGGCGCTCCCTCACAGGGGCGCCGGCTTTTTCACGTACCCCCACTCTGAACCGTGAACCCTGAGCCGTGAACCCTGAACCATGAACTAAACTAGTCCCTTCCCCATGGCCGACTGGAAAGACACCCTCAATCTGCCCCGCACCGACTTCCCGATGAAGGCGAACCTTCAGACGGCGGAGCCCGAAACGCTCGCGCGCTGGGCGGAGATGGGCCTGTACGACCGCATCCGGGAGTCGCGCGCCGGGCGGGCGAAGTTCGTGCTGCACGACGGCCCCCCCTACGCGAACGGCCAGATCCATCTCGGCACCGCGCTCAACAAGATCCTGAAGGATTTCGTCGTCAAGTCCCGGACGATGGCGGGGTTCGATTCGCCGTACGTCCCGGGCTACGACTGTCACGGCCTGCCCATCGAGTTGAAGGTCGACCGCGAGATCGGGAAGAAGAAGCGCGAGATGAGCGTCGCGGACTTCCGCCGCGCGTGCCGCGCGTATGCCGAGCGGTTCATCGGCGTGATGACCGAGGAGTTCAAGCGCCTGGGCATCTTCGGCGACTGGGACCATCCGTATCTGACGATGAACTTCCGCTACCAGGCCTCGATCGTCCGCGCGCTGGGACGCTTCGTGGACCGTGGGCTCGTCTACAAGGGGAAGAAGCCGGTCCACTGGTGCATCCACTGCCGGACGGCACTGGCGGAGGCGGAAGTCGAGTACGAACCGCACTCGTCGCCGTCCATCTACGTCGAGTTTCCGCTCGCGGCCGAGAGCGCCGGCGAGCTGGCCTCGCGTGTGCCGGCGCTCGCCGGCCGACCCGTGTCGGTCCTGATCTGGACGACGACCCCCTGGACGATCCCGTCGAACCTGGCCATCGCCTTTCACCCCGAGTTCGACTACGCCGCGTACGACGTGGATGGACGCGCCGTCATCGTGGCCGAAGCGCTCGCCCCTGCGGTGGGTGCCGTCGCCGGCCGGACCTTCGACTCGCCTGTCGCGCGAATGAAGGGGGAACAGCTGGAGCGGCTGCGGTTCGAGCATCCGCTCTACGCGAGGCATTCGCTGGGTGTACTCGGCGACTATGTGACGCTCGATGCCGGTACCGGCGCCGTGCACACGGCCCCCGGTCACGGCTCCGACGACTTCAACACGGGCGTGCGCTACGGTCTCGAGATCTATGCACCCGTTGGCCCGGGCGGGCACTTCCTCGACGCGGTGGAGCTGTTCGGCGGGCAGCGCGTGTTCGACGCGAACCCGAAGATCCAGGAGGCGCTCAGAGAGCGCGGACGGCTCTGGCACAGTGTGGACATCCAGCATTCCTACCCTCACTGCTGGCGTTGCCACAATCCCGTGATCTTCCTGGCGACATCGCAGTGGTTCATCCGCATGGACGGCGAGCCGGCGATCGAGGGCAAGACGCTGCGCGCCGCCGGGCTCGCAGCGGTGGACGGCAACGTGAAGTGGATCCCCGCCTGGGGACGAGACCGCATTTTCAACATGCTCACGAACCGGCCGGACTGGTGCATCTCCCGCCAACGCGCCTGGGGTGTGCCGATCCCCGCCGTCGATTGCACCGCGTGCGGCGAAGCCGTCCTGACCTCCGAGCTGGTAGAGCGTGCGGCGTCGGTCTTCGACGAGTACGGCGCCGACGCGTGGTACGAACGGCCCACGGAAGAATTCATCCCCGAGGGACTGCGCTGCCCTTCCTGCGGACACTCCACGTTCGAGCGCGAGCGCGACATTCTGGACGTGTGGTTCGATTCAGGATCCAGCCACGAGGCCGTGCTGCCGTTCCGCTCAGAGCTCACCTGGCCGGCCGACCTCTATCTCGAAGGGAGCGATCAGCACCGGGGATGGTTCCAGAGCTCGCTGCTCGTCGGGCTCGGCACGCGAGGGCGCCCGCCGTTCCGCGAAGTGCTGACCCACGGCTTTCTGATCGACGTCGACGGACGCAAGATGTCCAAGTCGATCGGTAACGTCATCTCTCCGCAGGACGTCATCAAGGAAAGCGGCGCCGAAACATTGCGGCTCTGGGTCGCGAGCAGCGACTTCCGCGAAGAGCTCCGCGTTGGCAAGCAGATCCTCCAGCGCGTCGTGGAAGCCTACCGAAAGATCCGGAACACGTGCCGGTACCTGCTCGCGAACCTGTACGACTTCGACCCGGCGACAGACCGCGTTCCCCTGCACGAGATGCAGGAAGTGGATCGGTATGCCCTGGCGCGCTACGGTGACGTCGCGCGCGACGTGCTCAACGCCTATGAGGCCTACGACTTCCCCGGCATTTTTCAGCGATTGAACCATCTGACGACCGTCGACCTCTCGGCCTTCTACGCGGACGTCTCCAAGGACAGGCTCTACACATTTGCTGCCGGCTCGCCCGAACGCCGCTCGGCGCAGACGGCGATGTACGTCATTGCCGACGGCCTCGCCCGCCTGCTCGCGCCGATCCTGCCGGTGACGACCGAAGAGATGTGGAAGAACCTGCCCGGTCCACGGGAAGCGTCCATTCACATGGCGGAATTCCCGGCGCTCGCGGATGTCGAGCGCCTGCTCGACCCCGAACTGGTCGCACGATGGGCGCGTCTCATCGCCATTCGTGACGACGTGAACCGCGCGCTCGAAGCGGCGCGGCAGGCCAAGACTATCGGGAATTCGCTCGGCGCCCACGTCGTGCTGCGCGCCCGTGGCGAGTCGGCGGCGCTGCTCCAATCGGTCCACGACGATCTGCCCATGCTGTTCATTGTGTCGCGGCTCGATCTCGAATCGGCGGCCGAAGACGGCCCCGACATCGACGTCACGGTGACGCGTGCCGACGGGGACAAGTGCGCGCGGTGCTGGCGCATCCTGCCCACGGTCTCTGCGGCACCGGACACCGAAGGACTCTGCGATCGCTGCATCATCGCTATTGAAGGCATCCATGCATCCTGAGACACCCGAGACCACCTCCGCGCCGCCGCCACCCGTGTCGCGGGTACCCCCGTTCGCGCGCCCGTTCGAACTTGGCGCGATGGGGCTGATCGTGGTCGCCGATCAGGTAAGCAAGTTCATGGTCCGGAAGTCACTCGTGCTCGGGGAAAGCCGCAACATCATTCCGGGCTTTCTGGATCTGACGCACGTGCAGAACACGGGGGCGGCCTTCGGGCTCCTGAATGCGGTCGACTTCGCCTACAAGCCCCTGATCATGATTGCGGTGTCGGCGTGCGCCCTGGTGGCGATTGCCGCCTACGGCACCCAACTGGGCTTCCAGGATCGCCTCGCGCGTTTCGGGCTCGCGCTGATCCTCGGCGGAGCCTTCGGCAATCTCATCGACCGGGCTGCCGCCGGTCACGTCGTCGACTTCGTGGACGTCTACTGGAAGGACACGCACTTCTGGGCCTTCAACGTCGCCGACGCCGCCATCACCGTCGGCGCGATCTTCGTGCTGCTTGACATGTTCGGACTGGGACGACGCCATGCACCCCATACTGTTTGAAATCGCCGGGTTTCCCGTCTACACGTACGGGGTCCTGCTCGCCGCCGCCTACCTCCTTGGCTTGCAGTTCGCGCTCATGCGCGCACGCGCACGCGGGCTCGACGCGAACCGCGTCATGGATCTCGGCATCTGGATCATCATCAGCGCGCTCGTGGGAGCCAAACTGCTCCTGCTGATCGTCGAATGGGAGACGTTCACGCGGGACCCGAGAGAGATCCTGACGCTCCTGCGGTCGGGCGGGGTATTTTACGGTGGGCTGATCGCCGCCGTCGTGGTCGCGCTCTGGTATCTGAAGCGTCATCGACTCCCCATGTGGACGGTGACCGACGTGTTCGCGCCAGGCATCGCGCTCGGTCACGTGATCGGGCGCACGGGGTGCCTGTTTGCCGGGTGCTGCTTCGGCCGGCCCACGGACGTGCCGTGGGCCATCACGTTCCACAATCAGTTCGCGGCGCAGAACGTCGGGACGCCGCTGAATGTCCCGCTGCACCCGACGCAGCTATACGAGGCCGGCGCCGAGCTGCTGATCCTTGTCTTCCTGCTCGTCACTGAACGAAAAGGGAAACCGTTCCCCGGCCGCACGTTCTGGGGGTACCTGCTGCTGTACGGTGTGTCCCGCTTCATCATCGAGTTCTATCGCGGCGATGCGCGAGGACTCATCGGGTCGCTGTCGACATCTCAGTTCGTCTCGGTGCTGATCGTGCCGCTCAGTCTCGTCATGCTGTACGTGCTGTCCAGGCGCGGCACAGCGGAGCCGACGGATGCGGCGAAGCGCGCCCGTGCCGCGTGATGGCGGAGACGCCATCACGCCGCCTCGAGGTTGAGGAGGAACACGACGGCAGCAGGCTCGACAACTTCCTGACGTCGCTCCTTCCGGACCACTCCCGGTCGCAGATCCAGCGGCTCATCAAAGAGGGGCGGGTGACGGGGCCGGTCTCGCTCCGCGCGAGCACATCGGTGCATACCGGGCAGGAGTTCCAGGTCGACGTTCCGCCGCCGGTCGCCGCCACCCCGGAGCCCGAGGCGCTGCCGATCCGGATCATCTATCAGGACGAAGATCTCGTCGTGCTGGACAAACCCGCAGGCATGGTCGTTCACCCTGCCGCCGGTCACAGCACGGGCACGCTCGTCAACGCGCTGCTCCATCACATCACCGACCTCAGCGGCATCGGTGGAGAGCTGCGGCCCGGTATCGTGCATCGACTCGATCGCGGCACCTCCGGCGTGATGGTGGTCGCGAAGCACGATCGCGCGCACCAGGAGCTGGCGCGGCAATTCGCCGACCGCGAGGTCGAGAAGGAATACGTGGCGTTGGTCTGGGGGGTGGTGCAGTCGGGGCGTCGTATCGACGCCGCCATCGGCCGCGATCCGCAGCAGCGTCAGAAAATGTCCACGCGCGCGCGGCGTGCACGGAGCGCGGTGACGCGCATCACCTATGCGTACCATTTCGAGGGGGTGTCGCTCCTCAAGGTCGCCATCGCCACCGGGCGGACGCACCAGATCCGTGTGCACCTCAGCGCCATCGGGCATCCGATCGTCGGGGATCCGACGTATGGAGGCATTCACCGGCGGGTGACCGTCAACCTGCGTCCGGTCATGCGGCTCGAGCGCCCGTTTCTCCATGCGGCACGCCTGGCGTTCACGCACCCGACCGACGGCCGTCGCATCGAATTCGAGTCGCCACTCCCGCCGGATCTTCAATCCGTCATCGACGAGATCCGTGAACAGGAAGAGAAGGAGACCGAGCCATGAGCGATGCCGATCTCATCGGCCGTGCCCGCCAGTTCGACGGCAAGGTCTTCGACGTGGACCGTGACGAGGTGCGGCTGCCGCACGGACGCACGGTGACGATGGACGTCGTTCGCCATCCCAGATCAGTGGTGCTCATCCCGGTGCCCGAAGCCGGGCACGTCATCCTGATCCGGCAGTACCGCCACGCCGTCAACCAGTGGCTGTGGGAACTGCCGGCCGGCAGCGTGGACGAGGGTGAAACGCCAGAGGACGCGGCGAAACGCGAGTGTCATGAAGAGATCGGCAAGCTGCCCGACACGATCGTACGTCTCGGGGCGCTCTACCCGACGCCCGGCTATTGCGACGAAGAGATGGTCTTTTTCAGGGTGTCGGCATTTTCCGAACCGGCGGAAGCGGCCGCCGTGGACGACGACGAAGACATCGAGGCTCGAACCTTCAGCGTGCGTGACGCCAGGCAGATGGTGCGCCACGGCGAGATCCTCGACATGAAGACCGTGGTCGGGCTGGGGATGCTCTAGGCTTCCTTCCGCATGTCCATGTGCCCCGTGTGCGTTTGCGCAGAGGAGGGCGTGAGGGCGATGGCGACGACCTCTTCGATCTCCTGGACGTAGTGGATCGTGAGTTCGCTCCTCAGCTCCTCGGTCAGGTCTTCACGGATGTTCTTTTCGTTCTGGCGCGGCAGGATCATTTCCTTGATGCCGTGCCGCCGCGCGGCCAGCACCTTTTCCTTCACGCCGCCCACCGGCAGCACGCGCCCGGACAGCGTGATCTCTCCCGTCATCGCGATGTCCCCCCGCACGGGCCGCGCCGTGAGCACCGAGGCCAGCGCGGTCACCATCGTGACCCCCGCAGATGGCCCATCCTTGGGGATCGCGCCGGACGGCACGTGCAAGTGGATCTCGGAGTCCTTGTAGAAGGCTGGATCGACGCCGTAGCGCGCCGCGTGCGACCGGAACCACGAGAGTGCCGTGCGCGCCGATTCCTTCATCACGTCCCCGAGGTGGCCCGTGAGTGTCAGGCTGCCGCCGCCCTGCATCCGGGACGCTTCGATGAACAGCACTTCCCCGCCGGCCGGCGTCCAGGCCAATCCGACAGCCACACCGGGGTCCTTGGTCCTGTTCTCGATTTCTTCGTCGAGAAACACGGGGGCGCCCCGGAGCGCGTTGACCGTGTCCGCGGTGATGACGACCTTCGACTCGTCTCCCTCGGCGCGGCGCCGCGCCACCTTGCGGCAGAGCGCGCCGATTTCGCGCTCGAGGTTCCGGACCCCCGCTTCACGGGTGTAGTTCCGGATCACCGACCGGATCGCCGGCTCCGTGAACTCCATCTGCTCGGCGGTCAGGCCGTGGTTCGTGATCTGCTTGGCGATCAGATGATCGAACGCGATCTCGAGCTTCTCCTCCTCCGTGTATCCGGCAAGCTCGATCACTTCCATGCGGTCGCGCAGCGCCGGCGGAATCGGATCCATGACGTTCGCCGTTGTCAGAAACAGCACCTCTGAGAGGTCGAACGGCACGTCGAGATAATGATCGCGGAACGTGTTGTTCTGCTCCGGGTCCAGGACTTCGAGCAGTGCCGAGGCCGGATCACCCCGGAAGTCCGTTCCCAGTTTGTCGATCTCATCCAGGATGAAGACCGGGTTCTTCGACTCGGCACGTCGCAGCCCCTGGATGATCTGCCCCGGCAGCGCGCCGATATACGTGCGGCGGTGGCCGCGGATCTCCGCCTCGTCGCGCATGCCGCCGAGCGACACGCGGACGAACTTTCGCCCGATGGCGTTGGCGATCGATTTCGCCAGGGAGGTCTTGCCGACCCCTGGAGGCCCGAGAAAGCAGAGGATCGGTCCCTTCACGTCGGGGTTCAACTTGCGGACGGCCAGATACTCGAGAACGCGGTCCTTCACCTTCTCGAGGCCGGAGTGGTCGGCGTCGAGCACGTCCTTGGTGCGTTTGAGGTCGATGGAGTCTTCGGTCCGCTTCGACCACGGGAGCGCCACGATCCAGTCGAGATACGTCCGGGAGACCGTATACTCCGCGGCGGCGACCGGCATCTTGGCCAGCCGGTCCAGTTCACGCAGCGTTTCTTTCTTCACCGCCTCAGGCAGGCCCGCCGCGTCGACCTTCGCGCGGAGCTCCTCCATCTCCTTCGCCTGCTCGTCTCCCTCGCCGAGCTCTTTCTGGATCGCCTTCAGCTGCTCGCGCAGGAAGTACTCGCGCTGATTCTTACCGACTTCTGACTGCACCTGCGACTGGATCTTCGAGCCGAGCTCGAGGACCTCCAGTTCCTTGATCAGCAGGCGGTTCAGACCGTCCATGCGGGCACGGATATCGAGCGTGTCGAGCACCTCCTGCTTCACGGCCGTGCCGATGGTCGTCAAGCTCGAGGCAATGAAGTCTGCCAGCTTGCCGGGGTCGGTGATGTTGACCGCGAGCGCCTGCAGATCGTCCGACAGCAGGGGGGAGAGCGACACGACCTGCTGGAAGTTGCTCTTGATGTTCCGCTGGAGCGCGTCGATCTCGAGGTGATCTTCGTCACGCAGCCGCTCCTCGGCCGCGCTGACCGCGCCGCGCAGATACGGGTGCGTCTGCACCACACCGTCGAGCCGGATCCTCGCGAGGCCCTGGACGATGAGGCGCAGGCTGCCGTCTGGCAGCTTGAACATCTTGTGGATGTGGGTCGCGGTGCCGATCGGATACAGGTCGTCCTGCAGCGGCTCTTCGGTGCCTGCTTCACGCTGGGTGAAGACGCCAATCATCCGTCCGGTTGCCGTCGCTTCGTCGATGAGTCGAACCGACGCCTCGCGCGCAACGGCGAGCGGCATGAACGAGTTGGGGAACAGCACCGTGTCCCGCAACGGCAGGATCGGGAGGTCGGGCGGAATGGACGGCGTGTCGAGGGTCTCCGCCTCGAAGTGCGGAGGAGGCGTCCGGGGCGTATCGTCGGTCATATGGTCGGTAAGACGTTCGTACAAATGAAAAGGGAGCGAAGTAGGCACCGCCTGCTTCGCCCCCTTCAGACGTCGGTCGGAGTCAGCGTACCGCTTACCCCTGCATGTCCATGAAGAGCGAGGAGGCGCCACGGCGCTGCGCCATCATACGCTCCCGCTGCTGAAGGTTCTCGCGCGCTTCCTCGCAGTCCTTGCAGCGCACCGCGAACGGCAGCGCACGAAGCCGGCGCTCGGAAATTTCTTCCCCGCATTCGAAGCAGTACCCGAACGTGCTTTCTTCGAGACGGTGGAGCGCCTCTTCTATCTTGTTGAGCGTCTCGGATTTCATCTGGATGAGCGCAAACTCGATGTCATCCTGAATGTCCGACTCAGAGCTCTCGGCCGCGTCGAGTACGCCCTGGCTCGGCCCCTCGGACCGGACGTCACGGATCTTCCCCTGGACCTGGTCCATGATCTCGCGCCGACGCTCTTCCAGAATGCTCTTCAGCTCCGAGTAGCGGTCCCGGTTCATCTTCACGCCGGGGTCCTTATGAATCGCCATATGATTTCTCTCTTTCACGCTCGGCCACACTGCCTGACAGCTAGCCGTAGGTCGTTATGTAGTGGGCGTCTTGCAAATGACTTGCCAGTTATAATACTGGACAGTCTATAACGGATGAGCCACCAGAGCAAAACCAACGTCCTGGAACCGCCAAAGAACCCGCCGAAGCCCCCCTCCCACTGCCAACAAATACGTGGGGCGGCTTGCTTTGGATTTAGACGTCAGCATGGGCCGCCCCGGCTCCTGTGTCCTTATTTAAGGACACAGGAGCCGTGCGGTAGAACGCGTGATACAATCTGAAGTTTCTCCGGTCGCCGACAGCGGCGGCAGGCAATCACACGACACGTATTTACAGGGAATTCAGGTCTTCATGGCGAAACGCTGCGAACTTTGCGGAAAAGGGCCGGTCGTCGGCCGTAATGTCAGCCACGCGCACAATGTCACGGCGCGTCGGTTCGAGCCCAACCTCCAGCGCGTTCGAGCCCTGGTCAACGGCGGCATCCAGCGCCTCCGCGTGTGTACGCGCTGCCTGCGATCCAACAAGGTTGTGAAGGCCGGTAAGGCCGGCAAGGCAGCCTGAGCGTGCGCCGGGCGATCGCATCAGACGCTGCGCCCAAGGCCATCGGTCCCTACTCGCAGGCGATCCGCACCGGCTCCCTTCTCTTCGTCTCCGGGCAGATCCCGCTCGACCCCGTCACCGGGGCCATGGTCGAAGGGGACGTGGCGGTTCAGACCCATCGGGTGTTTGCGAACCTGAAAGCCATCCTCGAGGCGGGCGGGGCATCGTTCGACGATGTGGTGCGTACGACCGTCTACCTTGCCGACATGAACGATTTCGCCACGGTGAACGAGGTCTACGGCAGCTATTTCTCCAACCCCGCCCCTGCGCGTGCAACCGTTCAGGCCGCCCGGCTGCCCCGGGATGCGCGGGTGGAAATCGACGTCATCGCATCGCTGTAACGGCCGTTCGCGAATCGGCCCCTACACCTCCCTCAGCCCTCAACGCGTCGCCCGCTCCACATCGAGCACGCCGTCGACACTCCGAAGCGCCTTCACGACCTTCTGCAGGTGCTTCAGGTCGCTGATCTCCACGGTCAGGTCGATGCGGCCCCGGGCGTCATCCACGGTCGCCTCCACGTTGCGGATGTTGGTGTTGATCCCCGAGATTTTCGAGCTGACATCGGCCAGGATTCCCTTGCGGTCCTCCACCTGGATGCTCAGACGGACCGTGTAGGTCGACGCGTCCGCCCCTTTGTCCCACTCCACGTCGATCTTGCGTTCGGGGTCGTAGAGCAGGTTCACGACGTTGGGGCACGATCCGGCGTGCACCGACACTCCCTTGCCCCGCGTGATGTAGCCGACGATCTGCTCCCCGCGGATCGGGTTGCAGCAACGCGCGCGGAATACCAGCAGGTCGTCGATCCCCCGGACCTTGATCTTGTCTTCGCCGGTGCCGAGTACGCGACGAACCACCGACGCAATCCCGGTCTCAGGCGTTTCCGTAAGCTTGCCGGCAGGGACGAACTTCGCCAGCACGGCGCGGGCAGACAACTTGCCGTATCCGATGGCGGTGAACAGCTCGTCGGCGCGCTGCAGCCCGTATTCACCGAGCACCCTGGTGACCGACTGCGGCTCTGTCAGGCTCTTCGGGCTCACACCGAAGCGCCTCGCCTCCTTCTCGAAGAGACGTCGTCCGAGCTCCAGGCTGCGTGTCTTTTCTTCCGCATGAATGAAGTGCTTGATCTTGTTGCGGGCGCGGGAGGTGACGACGAAGTTCAACCAGTCCCGGCTCGGCTTGTGCCCCGACGTGGTGAGGATCTCGATGATGTCGCCGTTACGCAGGCGCGTCCGGAGCGGCACCATCTTGCCGTTCACGCGCGCGCCGACGCACTGGTGACCGACGTCGGTATGAATCGAATAGGCAAAATCGACCGGTGAGGAGTCGCGGGGCAGCGCCTTCACCTCACCCTTCGGCGTGAAGATGTACACCTCCTCCGGATACAGCTCGATCTTGAGGTTCTGGAGGAACTCCTGGGGGTCTCGCACCTCCTGCTGCCATTCGAGCAGCTGCCGGAGCCAGACGAAGTACTGTTCGTCACGCCCCGCGCCGACGCGGCCTTCCTTGTACTTCCAGTGCGCCGCGATGCCTTCCTCCGCGGTGCGATGCATCTCCGACGAACGGATCTGGACTTCGAATGGAAATCCCCGATCGCTCACGACCGAGGTGTGCAGCGACTGGTACCCGTTGGGGCGCGGGGTGGCGATGAAGTCCTTGATGCGCCCCGGCACGGGCGACCACGTCTGGTGGATGATACCGAGCGTCGCGTAACAGTCTTTGACCGACGGCGTGAGAATGCGGAGGGCGACAAAGTCGTACACCTGGTCCAGATCGATCTTCTGCCGCTTCAATTTCTGATGGATGCTGAACAGGCGCTTGATGCGGCCGTCGATCTGCAGCACCGACACCTGGGCGTCGGCGAGCTTGGCGGCAATGGTCTTCTTGAGCTCCTCGATCATCCCCTCGGTTGCGCGCCTGCGTCCCTCGACCTGCAGCCGCAGCGCCTCGTAGGCCTTGGGCTCGAGATACTTGTACGCCAGCTCCTCGAGCTCGTTCTTGATCTTGCTCATCCCCAATCGATTGGCGATCGGGGCATAGATGTCACGCGTCTCCTGCGCGATCTTCACGCGCCGCTCTTCCGGGAGGTGGTGGAGCGTGCGCATGTTATGCAGCCGGTCGGCGAGCTTGACGAGGATGACCCGGATGTCATCCACCATCGCCAGCAGCATCTTTCGAAAGTTCTCCGCCTGGCGTTCCTCGGACGACGAGAACGAGATCGCGCCGAGCTTCGTCACCCCCTCCACGACGTGCGCGACATCGGGCCCGAACAGCTCCTTGATGCGAGCGATGTCGATATGTGTGTCTTCGACGATATCGTGCAGGAGGCCGGCGGCAATCGCCACGACGTCCAGCTTCATGTCCGCGAGCTGGTCGGCGACTTCGAGCGGGTGGACCAAGTAGGGCTCGCCGGAGTGACGCACCTGTCCCTTGTGCTCGAAGGCCGAGAACACATAGGCTCGCCTGAGCAGCTCGATGTCGGCGTCGGGGTTGATGCCCCGCACTTTTTCTACAAGGTCCTCGAACCGGATCATCGTGTGTGGTGTCTACATCCTCAGGGCGGCTCCGGGCGACGGCTGAGCCGGGGCCGGGTTGACGCCCTCTTTTCGCGTTAACTATACTGACCCGGTTGGGGCCCCCGCAAAACTCCCGCGTCGGTGGGTCCCTCTCATTTTCATTCTAGAAGGTTCAAGAACCATGACGATGCGGTATCGGACAGTGATCGTGGCGGCGCTGGTGATCGGCGTCGGCGTCGGGACGGCCGGGTGCGGCCAGTATTCGTTCAAGGCGCTGAAGGGGCAGAAAGCCTACAAGGAAGCCAACGACCTGTACAGGGCGTCGGACTGGAAGGGGGCCGCGGCGAAGTACGAGTACGTCCTCGCGAACGATCCGAAACGCAGCGACGTGTACTTCTACCTGGCCAACAGCTACGATAACGCCTACAAGCCCTCGCGCGCCGGTGAAGCGGAGAACGACGCCTACATCCAGAAGGCGATCGAGTACTACCGCAAGGCGTCGACCGAGGACAAGAACCCGGAGATGAAGAAACTTGCGATGCAGTATCTCGTGGCCGCATACGGTCCCGAGAAGCTGAACGACCCCTCGCAGGCCGAGCCCGTGATCCAGCAGCTCGTCCAGCTGGATCCCAATGAGCCGAACACCTACTTCGCGCTCTCGAAGCTCTACGAGGACTCGGGCCGCTACGACGAGGCCGAGCAGGCGCTCCTCAAGGGGCGGGACGTGAAGCCGAATGATCCGGTCGTGTACGCCACGATCTCGGGCTTCTACAACCGCCAGGGTAACTTCGAGAAGACCATGGAGGCGCTGAATAAGGCCGCCGAGCTCGATGCGAATAATCCGCAGGCGCACCACCTGCTCGCGCCGTACTACCAGGAAAAAGTCACCAAGGACCATCGGCTGAGCGATGCCCAGAAGCGTGACTACATCGAGAAGGGGTTGGCGGCTGAGGAGCGGGCTCTCGCGATCAATCCCGATTACGTGGACGCCCTGGTCTACAAGAACATCCTCCTCCGACTGAAAGGGAACCTCGAGAAGGACCCGGGCAGGCGCGCCGACCTCTACAAGCAGGCCGACTCCATCCGCGCCCGCGCGATAGACCTCCAGAAGAAGAAGACCGCGGGAACCGACTAGGCGTCCGATTCAGGCTTCCAGGTCAGGCAAGAGACAGGGGCGGGGTGCACACCCCGCCCCTGTCGTGTACCGGCCATGATGCGTCTCTCCATAGCGTTGGACACAAGAAAAAGGGCGGGGTTCCCACCCCGCCCTCGTCGTTCGCTGAGCCTGACACCGATGTCCGGCTGTTCTAATTGCCGCTTGGCACGCCTGTCCGCATCTTCTCGGTGACGATGCCGACCTTTTCGACTCCCGCACCCTTTGCGGCGTCGATCACGAGCACGATGTCGGCGTAGCGCAGGGCACCGGCGCCTGCGATGAACATCGTTTTTTCCTTGCGCGTCTCGAAGATGCGACGGAGCTCGCTCTCGAGCTCGGTCAGGGCCACCGGCTGTTTGTTGATCGCGATCTGCCGGTCGGCCGTGTATTCGAGCATGATCTGCTGGCTCGGCTCATTGCTGTTAGGAGCCTTCGTCTCAAGCGGCAGGTTGATGTCGAGCCCCTTCTGCGTGAGGGGAAGGGCCGCCATGAAGATGATGAGCAGCACGAGCAGCACGTCGATGAGCGGCGTGACGTTCATGTCCGCACTGGCGTGCGGCGTCTCCCCCTTCAGGATTCGTTCGGCCCCGAAATGCTTGTGTGCGGCCATGTCTAGTTGCCTCCCTGCCCCTGCGGCTTGTTGGGATCCGTCTTCGGGTCCGTAATCAGGCCGATATCTTCGATCTGTGCGTCATGCAGGAAGTCCATCGCCTGCATGATCGCGCCGTAGGAGGCATCCTGGTCCCCTCTGATGAGCACGGTGCGATCTGTCTTGTCTTCGAGGACGCTCTTGATGCGGTCGATGAACTCACCTTTGGAAACCGCGAGGCCGTTGATATACAGCGAGTTCCCCGAATCGACGGCGACAACCGTCTGCTCCTGCGTGTCGGGCTTCGCCAGCGAGTTGCCCGCGATCGGCAACGTCACGTTGACCCCCTTCTGCAGCAATGGCGCGATGAGCATCATGATGATCAGGAGCACCAGCATGACGTCAACGAGCGGCGTGACGTTGATCTCGGAATTGAGGCCGCCCTTGGAGCCGCCCGCACTCATTGCCATAGTTGATACCCCTCAGAATCGGTCAATCGGCTCATCGGCTCATCGACTTATCGGCTTATCGACTTATCGATTAAGTCTCAACGATAAATCGATTTGTCGATAAATCGATAAGCCGATAAATCGATTCGTCCGGTGTTAGGCCGTCTTCTTGATGAAGTAGTCGAGCAGTTCGGACGACGAATTGTCCATTTCGACGTTGAAGTACTCGATGCGGCCGGTCAGGTAGTTGTAGAACCACACAGCCGGGATGGCGACGACGAGGCCGAGCGCGGTTTCGACGAGCGCTTCCGAAATGCCGGCCGACACCGCGCCCAGGCCGCCCGAACCGGTCGCCGCGATGCCCTGGAAAGCCGTGATGATGCCGACGACCGTGCCGAGGAGTCCCACGAACGGCGCGGTGGCGCCGATGGTCGCGAGTGCCGCGACACCCTTTTTCAGATCGTTGGCCGTCAGCGCTGACGCGCGCTGGATGGCGCGGCGAACGGTGTCAACGAGGTCCTCTCGGCTGAGGTTCGAACCGGTCTCCTGCTGGAACTGATATTCCTGCAAGCCGGCCAGTACGACCTTGGCCAGGTGGCTGTACCGGTAGTTCTTTGACGACGAGACGGCAATGGCGTCCTTCAGTCGACCCTCTTTCAGATGTTTCGCCACCTGCGGAGCGTAGAGTTTCGACTGCTTGCGCGCCTGCGAGAACGTGTAGATACGCTCGATGGCCACTCCGAACGAGATCATCGACATGATGATGAGAATCACGCCGATGCCCTTGGCAATCGGTCCCATCTCGTTCCACATATGCATCAGATCCATTACGCCACTCCTCCGCTACTTTTTACGAATCGAGAACAGTGAGACAGCCAGTTGATGACCAGTGAGGACTATTGCAGTGTGAAGTTCACCGTGACCGTCATGATGACCGGCACGGGGACGCCGTTCAAGAGCGTCGGGGTGAATGTCCACTGCTTGACTGCGTCGAGCGCGGCCTGGTCGAGCAGCGGAATCGAGCGCAGAACCTTTGCGTTCTTGACACGGCCGTCAGCACCGATGGTCGCTTCGATGATGACCATCCCGGAAACGCGCGCCGACTGCGCGATCGGTGGATACACGGGCTTGACGTCCCGGATTTTCGACGGGGTCTTGATGTTCCCGCCGACACGAACCGGTTGCGTGGGCGGCGGTGGTGGCGGCGGCGGCGCCGACGGGAGACCGCCCACCACACCTCCGATGACGCCACCAGGGATTCCACCCTCGACACCCCCGGGCACCCCTTCCGTGACCCCGACGGTCGCGGGCCTCGGCGTCTCGGCAACGATCTCCTTGGGCGCTTCGACGGGAGCGGCTTTAGGATTGGACACAGGCGTCGGCGTGGTCTTCGGCGTCGCGGCCGCCGGTGCAGGAGGCGGCGGGGGAGGCGGCGGCGGCGGGGGCGGAGCCCCCACAAACGCCATCATCGTCGGTGGCGTGGGCAGGACGTCAGCCGCCATCAAGGGGATGATGATGACCGCGGCAAACAGCACCACGTGGGCCAGGATCGACAGCGGGACTGTATACCACGCCTGCGATCCGAGCTTGACTGTCGGATTCGATACGTCGCCGAACATGTCACGCGGCACGGTTCACCTTCCTTCGCTCTCGATCACGGTGCAAGACCGCGAATTATAGTCAGAGCCAAAAACCTGTGTCAACGAACTCTCTGCAACGTTTTGACACCGGCGCGCCCCAGATGGCCCGACCGCAGCCCCACGTTACCCCCGACCCGACTGGATGCGCATGCCGTAGAACGACCGGTGCACGAACACCATCGACGCCAGCAGGAACAGGCCGGCCAGGCCCACGCTGAGCACTTGCCCATACTGCGTTGCAAGCTGTACACCCAGTTCCACCGCCAGCAGGCCGAACAGCGTCGTGAACTTGATGACCGGGTTCATGGCCACCGATGAGGTGTCCTTGAACGGATCTCCAACTGTATCCCCAACGACGGTGGCCGCGTGTAACGGCGTGCCTTTTTCTTTTAGCTCGACTTCGACGATTTTCTTGGCGTTATCCCACGCCCCGCCCGCGTTGGCCATGAAGATGGCCTGGAACAAGCCGAACAGGGCGATGGATATCAGATAGCCGATGAAGAAATACGGCTCGAGAAACGCGAACCCGAGCGTCGCGAAGAAGATCGCCAGGAAGATGTTGAACATCCCCTTCTGCGCATACTGGGTGCAGATCTCAACCACCTTCTTGCTGTCGGCGACCGAGGCTTTCTCCACGACGCCATCGAGCTTGATGTTCGCTTTGATGAACTCGACCGCGCGATAGGCCCCTGTCGTCACCGCCTGCATGGAGGCGCCGGTGAACCAGTAGATCATGCACCCACCGGTGATCAGGCCGAGCAGGAACGGCGGGTGGAGGATCGACAGGTACTGCAGCAGCTCGGGCTGCAGCCGGTGCGTCAGCACGACGATGATGGAGAAGATCATCGTCGTCGATCCGACGACGGCGGTGCCGATGAGCACGGGCTTGGCGGTCGCCTTGAACGTGTTGCCGGCGCCATCGTTCTCTTCGAGGAGGTGCTTGGCGCGCTCGAAGTTCACATCGAAGCCAAAGTCCTTCTTGAGCTCCGCCTTGATGTTCGGGATCGCCTCGATCGTCGAGAGTTCGAACACCGACTGCGCGTTGTCGGTCACGGGGCCGTAGGAGTCGACCGCGATCGTGACCGGGCCCATGCCGAGGAACCCGAACGCCACCAGGCCGAACGCAAAGACCGCGGGCGCGATCGGGATGATCTGCCCAAGCCCCTGGAGGCTGACCCCGTAGGCGATCGCCATCAGGCCGACGATCGTCATGCCGAGCCAGTACGCGCTGAAGTTGCCGGCGACGAGTCCGGAGAGCACGTTCAGTGACGGTCCGCCTTCGCGCGACGAGATGACGACTTCGCGGGTGTGCGCCGATTCCGTGGACGTGAAGATCTTCACGAGCTCGGGGATGATCGCGCCGGCGAGCGTGCCGCACGTGATGATGCTCGACAGCTTCCACCACAACGTGCCGTCGCCCAGGTCCGGGATCAGGTAGTAGGACACGATATAGGTGAGGATCACCGAGACAATCGACGTCAGCCAGACGAGGGTCGTCAGTGGCGTCTCGAAATTCATCGACGCCGCGTTGCCGTACCGGCCCTTCGCCCACGCCGCGTTGGCGAGATACGAAATGCCGCTCGCGATGACACCCATGACGCGCATCACGAAGATCCAGACGAGCAGCTGGACCTGGATGGTCGGATCGATGATCGCCACGAGGATGAACGAGATCAGCGCCACGCCGGTGACGCCGTAGGTTTCGAAGCCGTCCGCGCTCGGGCCGACCGAATCTCCCGCGTTGTCACCCGTGCAGTCCGCGATGACGCCCGGGTTGCGCGCGTCGTCTTCCTTGATATTGAAGACGATCTTCATCAGGTCGGCGCCGATGTCGGCGATCTTCGTGAAGATCCCGCCGGCGATGCGGAGCACGGCGGCGCCGAGCGACTCGCCGATCGCAAAGCCGATGAAGCAGGCGCCCGCGTAGTCACCCGGAATGAACAGCAGGATGCAGAGCATGATGAAGAGCTCGACGCTGATGAGCAGCATCCCGATGCTCATGCCGGCGCTGAGCGGAATGGCGTAGATCGGGTAGGGCTTGCCCGCGAGACCGGCGAAGGCCGCGCGCGAGTTCGCGAACGTGTTCACGCGGATCCCGAACCAGGCCACGCCGTAGCTGCCGGCGATCCCGATCAGGCTGAACAGCAGGATCGTGGCGACTTTCACCGGAGCGAAGGCCTGCAGGACCCCGAAGTAGAAGACCATGATGACGCCGATGAACACCTCGAGGATCAGGATGAACTTGCCCTGGGTGATCAGGTAGGTCTTGCAGGTCTCATAGATGAGTTCGGAGATCTCGAGCATCGACCGATGCACCGGCAGGTTCTTCAACTGGTAGAAGATCACCATGCCGAACACGAGACCGACGACACAGACGACAAGCCCGGCCATGAGCAGCGTCCGCCCGTTGACCCCCTGGAAGGTGACCGCGCCCAGGTCCGGCAGGACCAGGTTGGCTTCCCCTCCGGCGTGGCTCGCCGGTGCGGGCTGCTGCTCGGCGGCGGATGCCTGCGGTGCGTCGGGCGGCTGCGCGGCGAGTGCCGGCGCGCCAGCTCCCAGCAGCAGAAGGGCAATCAACGCGACGGAACGCACACGCAAGAACAACGTATCGGCCATATGTCTCCTCAGACCCTGTCGTCAGCCCGGTTGGGCCATGCACAAAAGCTCAAAATGATATCAGACGCGGAAGTCCCCGACCCTGTCGGTGCCCTGCCGCGCTTTGATCCGGGCCGGGAGCGCCATGCCCCCGGTCAGGAAGATCCGGATCGCCTGTTCGACGGTGACGTCAGGATAGGACGCCTTGTCACGATGACAGACGATCACATCCCCCAGGTACAAGTGGTTGGTCGGCACGTACACCGCCACCATGGGCTCGGCGCCGGAGCCGCGCTCGACGGTGAATTCCTTGGTCAGGAACCCGAGCAGCAACCCTCTCGCGGCGTCCTCGACGAGGACGACCTGCTTGAACCCGTATTCGTTGTCGGGCGAAAACGCCACCACCAGCTGCTTCACCGGCGCGTAGATCGTGCGAAACACCGGCACGCGCAGCAGGTAGCTTTCCGCGCGCTGCAGCACGCGCTTGCCGATCACGTTGGTCGCCAGCGCCCCCACCAGGAGCACGAACAGCGCCGTGGTCAGGATCCCGAGACCCGGCAACTCGCGCCCCAGCCACTGGTCGTAAAACGGGCCCACGAAACCGTCGATCAGCCGAAAGATCCAGACAAACGCCGCCACACTGATGACGAGCGGGACCGTGACGAAGAAGCCCGCCAGAAACCGCCGCCGCAGCCATTGCATCACGTCCGTCAGTGCCTCAACAGCCAGACGACCGTCGCAGTCGCGAGCGCCACGCGGTAGGCGGCGAACACATCGAGCCGGTTGGTGGCGAGAAACCGCAGAAAATACTTGATCGTCAGATAGCCGACGACCGCAGACACCAGCGTGCCGGTGGCGAACAGCACCGCGCTTCCCGCGGGCAGCGCCATTCTCGAGACTTCGAGCGATTCCTTCGCGGCCGCCGCCAGCGTCGCGGGTATTGCGAGCAGGAACGTGAAGCGTGCGGCAGCCTCGCGGCGCATGCCGAGAAACATCCCGACGGTGATGGTCGACCCCGAGCGCGACATGCCGGGGATCAGCGCCGCCGCCTGCGCGCAGCCGATCAGGACCGCATCCCGCCAGGTCATCGAATCTTCCGCTCGCGTGCGCGAGCCGAGCCGCTCGGCCACGATCATCAGGACCGCTCCGAACGCGAGAGCGGCAGCCGCAACCGCCGGCGTGCGCAACACGTGCTCGATGACATCATTGAAGGCGAGCCCCACGATCACGACGGGGATGGTGCCGATCGCGATCATCCTGGCCATCCTGACCGAGACGTCGTCGGTCGTCGAGAACAGGGCCGGCAAGACGATCACCATCTTCCATATCTCGACGCGGAAAAACACGACGATGGCGACAAGTGTGCCGATGTGCAGCGCGACGTCGAACGCCAGGCCCACGTCAGGGGGCATCTCCCAGCCAAAGAACGCGCGGGCCAGAATCAAGTGCGCCGAGCTGGAGACTGGCAGAAATTCAGTCAGCCCCTGGATGGCGCCGAGCAGAACGGCGGCGGCGAAGCTCACAACGAATGGATCGCCGGTGTCAGGAGGCCTTCCGGCGGCTCGGCCTGACCGCGCTCGTCGGTGGGGCCTGCCCCTTCAACGGGCGGCGCCCCTGGAACATGATCGCCAGCGACGCGGCGATGAAAATCGTCGAATAGGTGCCGCTGATGATGCCGACAAGCATGGTGAAGGCAAAGCCCTTCAGCACTTCTCCCCCGAACAGGTACAGCGACAGGACGCTGAGGAGCGTCGTGCCGGCGGTGATGACCGTGCGCGACAGCGTCTGGTTGACCGCCGTGTTGACGATGGTCGACAGATTGTCACGGCGCATGCCGCGCATGTTTTCGCGGACGCGGTCGAAGATGACGATCGTGTCGTTGACGGAATAACCGGTGATCGTGAGGAGCCCCGCGACCACGTTGAGCGTCATGTCGTACTTGAAGAACGCCAGGAACGCGAGACAGATCAGGATGTCGTGCAGCGTCGCCAGGATCGCGCCGACCGCGAAGCTGAACTGGAACCGCAGCGCGATGTAGAGCATGATGCCCGCCATCGCCAGCACCGTCGCCATCAGCCCCTGCTTGCGCAACTGTTCGCCGACGATCGGGCCGACGATTTCCGTGCCGATCACCTGGAAGTTCCCAAGGTTCGCCTGCGTGAGCGTCGCCACGACCTTGTCGGCCTCCGTGCTCAGGTTTCCGGCCGTCTCTGCGCCCGTGCGCTTGACGCGGATCATGACCTCTCGGCTGTCGGCATCGCCATATTGCTGGACGACGGCGTCGCCGCCGTACAGGGTGCGCACCGAGCTGAGCTCGACCGGCTGGTCGAACTTGACGAGGACGATCGAGCCCCCCTCGAAGTCGACCCCCTTCTGCAGTCCGCGCGTGCCGATCATGAACGCCCCGGCAAGGATCACCACGAGCGACAGGGCCATCGCGTGCCAGCGCCAGCGGACGAAGTCGTAATTCGGATTCGTGAAGATCTTCATGGCGTGCTTAGATGCTGAGCGTCTGCGCCGTCGACTGCCGGCGCGACAGCACCAGCTCGAAGAGGGTCTTGGAAACAAAGATGGAGGTGAAGAGATTGGTCAGCAGGCCAATCGTCAACGTCGTCGCGAAGCCGCGGATCGGGCCGGTGCCGAACTGGAACAGGAACGCCGCCGCGATGAGCGACGTCACGTGGGTGTCGAGCAGCGTCAGGAACACGCGCGCGAAGCTGGCGGTGATCGCGGCCTTCGCGCCCCGCTGGGCCGCCAGTTCTTCCTTGATTCGCTCGAAAATCAGCACGTTCGAGTCCACACCCATGCCCATCGTCAGGATGAATCCGGCGATGCCGGGCAGCGTCATGACGGCGCCGAGGTAGGCCATGAACCCCAGAAGGATCACCAGGTTGCAGATCATGGCGACGACCGCGTTGATGCCCGAGAGTTTGTAGTACACGAGCATGAACAGGATCACCATGACGAGGCCGGCGACCGACGCGAGCACGCCGGCGCGGACCGAGTCGGCGCCGAGCGTCGGTCCGACCACGCGCTCTTCGAGATAGGTCATGGACGCCGGCAACGCGCCGGACCGCAGCACGAGCGACAGGTCGCCCACTTCCTGCGTGGTGAAGCTTCCCGTGATGCGTCCCTCGTCGGTGATCCGCCCGTCGATCCGCGGCGCCGAGAAGACGCGGTTGTCAAGGATGATCGCGAGCGTCCGGCCGATGTTCTCGCCCGTCACCTTGCCGAACTTCCGCGAGCCTTCGGTCGTGAGCGTGAAGCGGACGGCCGGACGATTGTTCTCGTCGATCGTCGCCGTGGCCCCGCGCAGGTCCTGCCCCGTCACGGCGGCCACCTTGCGCACCAGGTAATACATCGTCCCGCTGTCGCCGTTCCCCGCCGATCCCGACACGATGTCCATGTCCTGCGGCACCTGGCCACTGTGGGCCTGGAGCAACGCCTCTTTGGTGGGGGCCGCACCGGCCTCGACGAGCTTCAGCTCGAGCTGCGCCGTGTTGCGGATGATCTCCTTCGCGCGCTGCACGTCGGAGACACCCGGCATCTGGACGAGGATCTGGTCGTTGGTCTCTCCGTAGCGCGAGATATTCGGCTCGGTGACCCCGAGCTCATTGACGCGACGGTCGATGGTCTCGAGCGCCATCACGACTGTCTGCTCGCGCATGTCGGCCTCGATGTTCGGCTTCATCGCAAACTCGTAGGCGCCGCCCGCCCCGGAGTTCCGGTCGTACTGGGCGGCTGTCTGCTCGTCGGCGAGACGGCGGAACTCCTGGTCCCGGTCCTGCGGGATCCCGTCGACCTTGAACGCCTTCTCGGAGCTCAGCGCGATCGACGACACGCCGACGCCCGCTGTGCGGAGCGCCTCACGGAGCTGCTCGCTCGTCGTCGTGGTGTGGATCTTCAGCGCGTCACCGGTCTGCACGCGCATCACGAGCTGCACGCCCCCCTTGAGGTCCAGGCCGAGCCGAAGCTGCTTCGCCTTGAGCCAGGCGGGCGCCGGAAGGTGATAGCGGTTGGCGAGAACGGGGTACACGCCGAGCGCAAAGAACACGGCGAACACCGTGACGATGGTGATGAGTTTCCAGCGAAGGTTCTTGTTCATGATGACGAGTTACCGGACTCGGAGACCACCGGGTCCTGCCCCTGGTAGCCGGCGACCGCGGCGCGCGACATCTCGATGCGCACGCGTTCCGCGATCTCCACCTGCAGCGTCAGGTCGGTCACGCGCGTGATCTTTCCGTGGATGCCGCCGGTGGTGACGATCTTGTCCCCCACCTTGAGGCCGCCCTGGAACTCCTGGATTTTTTTCTGCCGCCGCTTCATCGGCAGGAGGATCAGGAAATAGAAGATGCCGAGGATGATCGCAAACGGCGCGAACGTCTGCAGAAAAGCGACGCTCTGTCCGGGCAGTCCCATGGCGATAACGAAAAAATCTGTCAATCGATCCATTTAATTTTGAGGGTGTCGGGAGAAGGTTTGATGAAACTCCATGCGAAGTTTTTCAAACGTGCCGAACACAATAGCCTCCCTAATCCTCCGCATGGTGTCAAGGTAAAAGTAGAGGTTGTGGATGCTGTTCAGCGTCGCCGAGGTCATCTCCCCGGCCATGAATAAATGACGCAGGTACGCGCGTGAAAAGTGGCGGCAGGTGTAACACTCGCAGTCCGGGTCAGGCGGCAACGGGTCCTCGGCGTACCGCGCGTTCTTGATCACCAGCGGGCCCCGCGACGTGAGCAGCTGGCCGTTTCTCGCGTTCCTCGTCGGGAGCACGCAGTCGAACATGTCGATGCCGCGCGCCACGCACTCGATCAGGTCGTCGGGCATCCCGGTGCCCATCAGGTAACGCGGCCGGTCGACGGGCAGCAGCGGCGCCGCGTGAGACACGACGTCGTACATCACGTCGACCGGCTCCCCCACGCTCAGGCCGCCGATCGCGTACGCCTCGAACCCGATCTCCACGGTGGCCTGAATGCTCTCGGTTCGGAGGTCCGTGTGCACGCCACCTTGAATGATGCCGAACTGCGCCTGGCCAGGATTGGTGACGATGACGCCGTCGGCGCCGTCCGCTCGCAGGCGCAGCAGCCGTTCCCGGGCGCGTCCCGCCCACCGGATCGATCGCTGCATGGCATCGCGCGCGACGCTGCGGTCGGCCGACGACGCCGCGCATTCGTCCAGCACCATGGCGATGTCGGACCCGAGCTGCGCCTGGATGTCTGCCGCACGCTCGGGGGTGAGCAGGTGCAGCGATCCGTCGATGTGGGAGCGGAACTCGGCGCCCTCCTCGCGGATCTTCCGCATGGCCGCGAGACTGAACACCTGATAGCCGCCGCTGTCGGTGAGGATCGGCCTCGGCCAGGCGATGAACGCGTGAAGCCCGCCGGCGCGCGCGATGAGGTCGTCGCCCGGCTTCAAATACAGGTGATACGTGTTGCCGAGGATGATCTCCGCGCCGAGATCCTCGAGGTCGCGCTGCGTAATGGCCTTGACGGCACCGCGCGTCCCGACCGGCATGAAGGCCGGCGTCTGGATGACGCCATGCGGCGTCGTCACTTCACCTCGGCGAGCCGCGCCCTCGGTGTTTAGGATCTTGAAGCCGAACATCTCTCTACAGGATATCTCTGCCCTGGGTTCAGGGTTCAGGGTGAACGGTGAACCCTGAACCCTGAACCCGGAACCTTGTATCCTTGTTTTCGTGAAACGACTTCGCGTTGGTGTGTTGTACGGCGGCCGTTCCGGCGAGCATGAGGTCTCGCTCGCGTCGGCGGCGGCGGTCTTCGGTCACCTCGATCGCGCCCGGTACGAGCCGGTCGCGCTCCGGATCGAGAAAGACGGTCGATGGAGCCTCGCCGAGCGGCCGCCGACGACGGTGTCGGCCGGCGAAGTCATCGAACAGGCGCGACTCGACGCTGCACGGCCCTCCCGCGGGGGCCGGGAGGTGCACATGGTCGCCCATCAGGGCGAGCACACCCTCTTGTCGATCGACCGCCCCCGAGATCAGGGCGACGGCGGCGGCCACCCCATCGTCACGGGCCTCAATCTCGACGTCATCTTTCCCGTTCTCCACGGACCGTACGGCGAAGACGGCACCATCCAGGGGCTGCTCGAACTCGCCAACATTCCTTACGTGGGCGCCGGCGTACTCGGCTCGGCCGTCGGCATGGACAAGGGGATGATGAAGGTCGTGTTTGCCGCACACGGCCTCCCCGTCTGCGCCTATTCGGTCGTGCGGCGCAATGACTGGCTGGCGGACCGCGAGGCGACGGCGACCGCGATCGAGAGCGCGCTGGGCTATCCGGTCTTCGTCAAGCCCGCCAACCTTGGCTCGAGTGTCGGGATCTCCAAGGCCAAGGATCGCGCAGGCCTGGCCGAGGCGATGGATCTGGCCGGCAGCTTCGACCGCCGCATCATTGTCGAGGCGGCGGTTCCCGACGCGCGGGAGATCGAGTGCGCCGTGCTCGGGAACGAGGATCCGGACGCATCGATCCCCGGAGAAGTCATCCCGTCCCGTGAATTCTACGATTACGAAGCCAAGTATCTGGATGAGGGATCGAAGACGGTGATCCCGGCTGACCTTCCCGCGCACCTGGTCGAACAGGTCCGTCGCCTGTCGATCGATGCGTTCAAGGCGATCGACTGCGCCGGCATGGCGCGCGTGGACTTTCTGCTCTCGCGCCGGGACGGATCCATCTTCGTGAACGAGGTCAACACGATCCCTGGCTTCACCACTATCAGCATGTATTCGAAGATGTGGCAGGCGTCTGGCGTTCCGTATCCAGAGCTCCTCGACCGGCTGATCGCGCTGGCGCTCGAGCGTCACGCAGCGAAACAACAACTGCGCACCAGCATGACATGAGCCCGACATGAGCACGCTGGTGAGCGCCGCGTCGCTGCTCCTGTGTGTCCTGCTCGCCTCGCAGACCTCCGGACCCGCCGGCGCCGCACCCCAGCTGCGTGGGGTCGACGGCCTCGTGCGCGCCTACGACGCCATTCTCGATGCGCGCTTCGGCCAGGTCGAGGCGGACCTTCGAAAAGCCTGCCCGCCGGCACCACGCGAAGCGTGCGACGTGCTCACGGCGACCGCGCTCTGGTGGCGTATCCAACTCGACCCGGAGGCCCGGGCCCTCGACGCCGAATTCTCCAGTGCCGCCGACAGAGCCATCCTCTCCACGGAAGCGTGGGCGGCTCGCCAGCCGAACGATGCCGAGGCCTGGTTTTATCTAGGCGGCGCGTACGCCGCGCGCGTGCAGTGGCGGGTACTCCGCAACGAAAAGCTGGCGGCCGCTCGCGACGGCAAACGCATCTACCAGGCGCTGGAGCGGGCGCTCGAACTCGATCCGGGTCTCGAGGACGCGCACTTCGCGCTTGGGATGTACCGGTATTACGCCGCCGTCGCCCCGACGGCCGCCAGGGTCGTGCGCGCCCTGTTGCAGCTGCCGGGCGGGAACAGGACGCTCGGCCTCGAGCAGATGCAACGGGCGCAGGCCCGCGGACGGCTGCTGCAGGGAGAGGCGGACCATCAGCTACAGATCATCTATCTCTGGTACGAACGCCAGACCCCTCGTGCGCTGAAGATTCTCGACGGTCTGCGACAGCACTACCCGGGTAATCCGCTGTTTCCCTCGGAGATCGCGCGGATCCAGGACGAGTACCTGCATGACACGACCGCGAGCCTCGAGTCGTGGCGGGCGCTGCTGGCCGCGGCGCGGGATCAGCGGTCGAACGCTCCGGGGCTTGCCGAAGTGCAGTCGCGGCTCGCGATGGCGGGGCTTCTCGATCGGCTGTATCAGACGGACCATGCCATCGAACAGCTACAGGCCGTCATCGCTCTGCAGCCGCAGGCCCCGTTCGGCGCGTTGCCACTCGCCTATCTCCGGCTCGGGGAAGCGCTCGACCGCCTGGGCGACCGTGCAGCTGCCGTGCAGGCGTATCGAGCCGCGTCCGCGCGCGTGCCCTCGCCGGACGTGCATAAGATTCGCCTGACGGCGAACGAGCGTACGAGCCGCGCCCCGGATGCGAAGCACGCGGAGGCGTATCGGCTCTCGCTCGCGGGATGGCGGCGTCTCGAGCAGAACGACATCGCCGGAGCGACGATCGCGCTCGAACGGTCGCTCGCTCTGCACGGGAGCGATCCGGTCGGACGCTATCGATTCGGGCGACTGCTGCAGGCGAAGAAGAACGATGCCGCGGCGCTCCCGCAGTTCGAGGCCGCTATTCGCGGCGCCCGCAGTTGTCCGCCGCCGATCCTCGGCATGGCCTATCTCGAAGCGGCGCGCCTGCACGAGCGCGCGGGCCAGCGAGACAAGGCGCTCTCGCACTATCGCATCGCGTCGTCGCTCTTCGGTGCGTCGGCGGACACGCGATCAGCCGCGTCGCGCGCGCTCGCGCGGCTTCGCGCGGCAGCATGCGCGTACCTCTCGTCTGATTTTTTCCGCACGCCCATCGCCGCCGAAAAATCGCGCGTCTTTTTTGACATTTCCTAAAGTTTGTGCTTGACAGCCAAGTTTTCTCATCCATAATCTACATCTTGTATGAGGGTGGAATGCTCAGCCCACCTGTTGTAACTGTCGGTCACCGGAAACACAGCTGAGCTGCCAAGTTCCAAGGAGGGATAATGGCGAAGAAGACTGCAAAGAAAGCGGCGAAAAAGGGCGGCAAGAAGCGCTAGTCGCTGCCGGTCCGGGGGTGTCGTTAGGTGACACCCCCTTTTTTTTGAGGCATCACTCCCCTCAAGGAGAGTGATGCAGAGAAGCGACGAGCCCCGACAACGCGGGCCGGCGAGCCGGTAGGCCGCGGCGCTGCAATGCGGTGTGAGCTCCTCGCAGTCGAATCCCAACAATGAAGGGGGGGATATCGCAATGGCAAAGAAGACTGCAAAGAAGGCGGCGAAAAAGGGCGGCAAGAAGCGGTAAGAGCCCTGACCCGTT
>DATLXP010000229.1:0-7054 GCA_035575695.1 Vicinamibacterales bacterium | reverse complement strand
ACGAGGCCAAACCCGCCAGCCTGCAGCACGAGATTCATCGCCTTGAGCGCCCGCGTGGCATCGCCGCGCTCGCGGACCCAGAGCAGACGCGAGAGGTCGACACCCGCGTGCGCGGCCGATGTCGGATCGAACCGGTCGTGCGTGTCGATCAGCGCCACGACCTCGCCGCGCGCCGTCGCGGCCGCCATGGCGCGGCACAGCGTCGAGGCGCGCCCGCTCGACCGCGGCCCCACGATCTCGGACAGATGCCCTCGCCTGAAGACCGCGGCTGACGGCTGATCGATCGCCGGCGCTCCGGTGAGCACCGGCTCCGCCGTCCATGGCTGCGCGGACGTCAAGGTGACGTCAAGCTTCCGTGCTCTGAGAAGTGATTCGAGTGCAGCCCGCGTCGTGGACATTTTCGCCTTATCTTCGCCTGTGGCGACAGAAGGCGCAAGCCACAGGATATGGTGGTCCCGTCCAAGGGGACAGCCACCATTTGACCTGTCCTGTCACAAGGTGGCTGCCCCCTTGCCCATACAATGAAGGGCCTTGTCGTTCTTCAAACGTGCCCTCGCGGCCCTGACCTACCGAGATTTCAGGATCCTCTGGTTCGGGGCATTCGCCTCCACGATCGGGACGTGGATGCAGAAGGTCGCGCAGAGCTGGCTGATTTTCGACCTGACGCAATCCTCGTTCTTCCTGGGGCTCGACGACTTCCTCGGCCAGCTCCCCATCCTCCTGTTCACCATCGTCGGCGGGGTCATCGCCGACAGGCACGATCGGCGGCAGCTGCTCCTCAGCTCGCAGTACGTGCAGATGACGACCGCGTTCATTCTTGCGGCGCTGGTGTGGACGGGGCACGTCCGCATCGAGTTCATCCTGGTGCTCTCCGTGCTCACGGGCTTCGCGCAGGCCTTCGGCGGTCCGGCCTACCAGTCGCTGATCCCCACGCTCGTCGAGCGGAAGCACCTGCCCAATGCGATCGCGCTGAACTCGATCCAGTTCAACCTGTCGCGCATCTTCGGGTCGCTGCTCGCCGGCGCGGCACTCGCGGCATTCGGCACGGCGGTCTGTTTTGGCCTCAACGGGCTCTCGTTCATCGTCGTGATCCTCGCGCTGCTGTCGCTGTCGGTGACGCACATCAAGGTCGCGGAACACAAACCGATGCTGCAGGAGATGCGCGGCGGGTTCAGCTACATGCGTGGCGAGCCGACGCTCACGGCGCTGACCGTGCTCGCGTGCCTCACGACGTTCCTCGGCCTGCCGCTGCTGACGTTTCTCCCGGTCTTCGCGCGGGACGTGTTCCACGGCGACATCGGCCTGTACAGCCGGATGATGGCCTACTCGGGCGCAGGCTCGGTCGCCGGCGCGCTGGTCGTCGCCTGGCTCGGACGCTTCAAGCACATGGGCCTGACACTGCTCATCATGGAGGTGGTGTTCGGCGTGCTGCTGATCGCGTTCTCGATGTCGCCGGTGCTGTGGCTGAGCAAGCTCCTGCTGTTTCTGGCCGGGGCGTCGGTCATGATGGTCACCGCGATGACGACGTCACTCGTGCAGCTGATCGTTCCGGATCACCTGCGCGGCCGCATCGTCAGCATCTACATGGTGGCGTTTCGTGGAGGGATGCCGCTCGGGAGCCTCGCCAGCGGGTACGCGGCCAGCCTGACGAGCGTGCCGATCGTGCTCGCCGTCAACGGCGCGCTCGTCTCGCTGGTGGCGATCTACTTCCTGACGAGAAGCCGCCGGCTGCGGGAGCTGTGATTACGGAAGGGATTCAGAGAGCCGACGCGATCCAGTAGCCGCCAAGCGCGATGGACGCACACCCCACCAGAGCGGAGGACGCGCGCCCCAGCCGCATGAACGCCCTCGTCGAGAGGGCGCGCGCGAACGCGACGCCGAAGAGCGACATCGACAACAGGATCCCGACAGCGAAGACCGCCACGAGCACAAGCAGCTGCACGAGGGATGCTTCGCCCACGTGCTGCCCGAACGGGGCCAGCAATGTCAGCGCGCGCAGGCTACTGACAGCGAATGCGGCGCCGATGAGTGTCGGCACGTGCGAGTGGGCCGCCGAGGCGGGGTGATGACGCGGCGGCCCGATGTGCAGATGCCAGTGCGCGGCGGGCTCCCCCGCATGCACGTGCGAGTGGCCGTACACGATGCCGGATGCCGTGCCCCAGAGCGCGATGGCCCCGAGCGCGATCAGCAGCGTCCCGCCGAGCATTTCTCCGCCGCGCTCGACCAGGGCCGGGAGCGACCACCCGAGAAGGATCAACGCCGCGGCACCGACGCCGAGCAGCACGGCGTGTCCCATCGCAAACCGCACGGCCACCCCGAACGCACGCGCGCGTTGCGCCGAGGGATCGGACCCGGCCGGGCCCATCGACAGCGCCGCGATCCCCATCAGGTGATCGGCGCCCAGGCCATGCAGAAATCCAAGCGTGAGGGCTGAAAGGAGCAGCATGCGTGTGACGGGGTGGTTACCGTGCCAGCGGTTCGAGACGCACCGTCCACGACAGCGGCACGCTCGACGGGCGGTAGCAGACGCGGTCGTCGCACGCCTGGTAGTTCAGTGCGCCCTTGATCGTGAGGGTCGCTCCCGCGGCTCGCGCGCGTTCGCGGGCGGCTGGCGTCACGGCGACAGTCACGTCCTGGAGGATGCGGAATGGTTTCGAGTACACGCGCTGACGCTCGTCGAGTGGTTTGAAGATGTACAGCTCCGACGGAGGAAACCTTGGCGCGTGCGGCTTGATCGCTTCGTCGCCATCGAGCGCCACCGACACCGGGATATACGCCGTCTGATCGGGCGCGTACACGTGCATCTTCGCCTTCGGCACGACATCGATGATGAGCGAGAACCGCGTGCCTGGCGAGACGACCGGGTCGGATACGGCGGTCGTGACCGTCAGGTGCGGGGTCTCGGACGGCTGAGCACCGCTGGCGCCGGCGGCCTGCGCCAGGGCGATGAGGCTCGCCGCGCTCGCGCGTTCCTGGTAGCTCTCCTCGAATGACCGCGAGAGCACGACGGCCCGCGCATCGAGCATGAATGTGCCCGGATGGGGAATCCCGGCCACGCGCCCCGTCGCCTGCGCGTTGAGGAGGTTGTACTGCCTGATCGTGGCGGACCCTTCGTCGGAGAGGATCGGATAGGTGATACCCCGCGCGTCCGCGAACGCCTTCAGGGTGGCAGGCGCGTCGTAACTGATCGCGGCGAGGCCGATGCCACGTTTCTGAAGGTCAGGAAAAGAGCGCTGCAGCTGCACGAGCTGCGTCTTGCAGTAGGGTCACCAGTCCGCCGAGCGGAAGAAGACGATCATCGCGCCGTTCTTCCCGAGAACCGAGGCGAGGGTGCGGACGTTGCCGGACTGGTCGCGGAGCGTGAACTCCGGCACACGCTGCCCGACCTGTGGGCCGAGTTTCTGAAGATCCGCCGCGGTCGGCGCCTGTGCGCCCCACGCGAGAACACCCGTCACGAGCGCGACGGCCAGATGGATTCGCATCCCGACAGAATAGCAGGAAAGAAAAAGGGCGGGAGCAATTGCCCCCGCCCCCCTCTCGGACCTACGAACCTGCGGACCTACTTGCGCCGCGTAACCTGGTCCCAGATCGCCGCGCCGCCGCCGCCGATGGCCGCACCGATCAGTGCCCCCTTCTTGCCGCCCACCGCCGCGCCGACCCCGGCGCCGACACCCGCGGTCGACCCGATGATGATCGCGCTCTTCTTCACCGACCGCGACCGTCGCACCGGCTCGTCATACACGACCCGCGTGCGCTGGACCGGGTTCCGTGCACGTGTCCGGACGATGCGCGCATCCCCCAGGTCGTCGTAGACGTACCGGGGTCTCGCTGACGTGTAGCGGACGGGGACCGAACGCGAGACGCGCGGCGCTGGAGCGAATGCCTGCGTGTAGGCGGGTTGCGCATACACCGGCTGGGCGTTGACCGGCACGGAGGCAGCCTGCGCGAACGCGGCCGCCTGCGGATCCGCCGCCACGCATTCGACCTGCGATACCGCCGCGCCATTCACGACAGTCGGTCTCACGAGCGCACGCTGATGCGGTTCGCAGCTGACCACGACCGGCGAGACCGGCTGCCCAGCGACCACGTCCTGCGCGCGAACGCCGGTGGTGGCTTGCGTGCCGCCGCATCCATACGTGAAGGCCAGGGCCCCGAGGGCGACAACGCCCGTTGCTTTTCCGATCAGCGAATTCATGTGCACGTTTCTCATTTTCCACCTCCGCATTTGCTCTGCATCCCGTTAGTCCAACGGCCGTGCCAGGACGAGAACTGAGAAAACAGGCCATTTTCTGAGGATTTGTCCGCATCCCCCCAAGGTGGCACAATCAACGTGTCCCCAGTCAGGCTCAGCCGTTCCTCTTTGTTGTCCGTGTCCCCTGGTTCATGCCGCATATCCTCGTCGTCGAAGACGATCACGACATCGCAGACCTCATCGTTCATTACCTCCAGAACGCCGGGCACACGACCGACCGACTGGCCTCGGGATCCGACGTCATGGCGCAGCTGCAGAAGATCGCCGCCGACCTGGTGATCCTGGACCTCATGTTGCCGGGGCTCGATGGCATGGCCGTCTGTCGTGCGATGCGATCGGACGCGGCGACGGCGCAGGTGCCGATCATCATGCTGACGGCGCGCGGCGATGAGGCCGACCGTCTGGCGGGCTTCGAGCAAGGGGCCGATGACTACGTGACCAAGCCCTTCAGCGCGAAGGAGCTCGTCGCCCGGGTCGCCGCGCGCCTGCGCCGCACGGGCGCCACGGCGGCGGGGGATGCCGGCGTGCAGCGGTACGGCGACATCGTCATCGATGCAGACCGCCACCGCATCACCGCCGATGGCGAAGAGGTCCGGCTGACCGCGAAGGAGTTCCTGCTCCTCCAGTACCTGGTGCGCCATCGAGGTCGGGTCATGTCGCGCGACGTGCTGTTGACCGATGTGTGGGGCTACCAGTACACCGGCGGCACGCGCACGGTGGACGTGCACATCCGCCGGTTGCGGGAGAAATTGCCCGTGCTCAACGCCGGCATCGAAACCGTCAAGCAGTTCGGGTATCGACTCGTGTGACGTTTCGCACCCGGCTCTTTCTCACGTCTCTCGCGACCGCCCTGGCGACGCTGCTGGTCGCAACGCTCCTGTTCGCATGGTCGGTGCAACGCACGATCGGCGACCATATCGAACGGACGCTCGTCGCGGAAGCCCGGCTCACGGCCGAGGCGCTCTCTCACCGTACGCCCGCGTCGCGCGACGAGCTGGACGCGGAGGCGGACGCGCTCGGACGTCTCGGATCGGCGCGCGTGACGTTCATCGCCCCGGACGGCACGGTCATCGGCGACTCCGAGGTCTCAGCGGTCGCGCTCGGCGCGGTCGACAACCACGCCACCAGGCCCGAGGTGCAGCAGGCGCTGCGGGAAGGCCTCGGCATCGCGCGCCGGTACAGCGCCACGGTGCAGAGGGACATGCTCTACGTCGCGGTGCCGGTCCTCAACGCCGCCACACCCGACCTCAGCGTCGTCCGTCTTGCGCTCCCGCTGACCGAGATACGCCAGCAACTCTCCGAGCTCCGCGATATCGCGCTGGTCGCGCTCGGAGTCGGACTGGTCATCGCGCTTGCACTGTCCTGGCTCGTGTCATCGCTTCTCGGCCGCCGGACGCGTGCGATTGCCGACGCGGCCACCCGGTATGCCGCGGGGGATCTCAGCCTCCAGTTTCGGGACCGTGGCAACGATGAGATCAGCACGATCGCACACGCCCTCGACGAATCCGTGCGCGAAGTCGCACGGCGCGCCGCGGAGCTCGCCTCCGACCGCGCGCGCATGGAAGCGATCCTCGGGGGGATGATCGAAGGGGTGCTGGTGGTGAACGAGCAGGGCCGGCTGCAGCTCGTCAACGACGCCGCGCGGCGCATGTTGAAGCTGCTCGGCGCGCCGGAGGGACGTCATTACCTGGAAATCGTTCGGCACCCCACCATCGCGTCCCAGCTCGGGCACGCGCTGAGAGGGGAGACGACCGAAGGGACGGAGCTCTCGCTGCCGCAGGCGCCTGGTGCGACCTTCATCGCGCGCAGCGCGCCGGTGGCCTCAGGGCCGATCACGGGGGCCGTGCTGGTGCTGCACGACATCACGGATCTGCGCAAGGCGGATCAGATCCGGCGTGACTTCGTGGCCAACGTGTCCCACGAGTTGCGCACGCCGCTGACCGCTGTTCGCGGCTATGTGGAAGCGTTGATGGACGGCGTGGCCGACCCGACGCAGTCGCGATCGTTCCTCGAGACGATTGCGCGCCACACGGATCGCATGGAACGTCTCGTTCGCGACCTGCTCCGGCTCGCCCGGCTCGACGCAGGCCAGGAGATCCTCGAGCGCGTGCCGTGCCAGATTTCGGCCCTCGTCACGGGTGTCGAAACGGATCTCGAGACGACTATCGAGAACCGGGGCCAGCGCGTGGTCCTTGATATCGCGGAGGACGCGGCGATCGTCTCCGGGGATCCCGCGAAACTCCACGATGCCCTGCGCAACCTCCTCGAGAACGCCACGAACTATTCGCCCGAGGGGGGAACGATCACGGTCGCCGCACAGCGTCGAGGTGAGCGGGTCGTCATGACGGTGACCGATGCAGGCCCCGGGATTCCGGAGGCAGACCTGCCCCGCGTGTTTGAGCGGTTCTATCGCGTCGACAAAGCACGGGCGCGCGACCGGCGCGACCCAGGTGGCACCGGGCTGGGGCTGGCGATCGTCAAGCACCTGATCGAACTGCACGGAGGCACGGTCTCAGCTGCCAACGGGTCGCCGAGGGGGGCTGTGCTGACGGTTGAATTACCGATCTGACGTCAGGGAGCGATGGTCTTCGAGACGATCCACCAGATCGAGGCCGCAATCGCCGCGGACGCGGGGATCGTCAGGAGCCATGCCCAGATGATGCGCCTGGCGACGCCCCACCGCACGGCCGACAGGCGCTTGATCGAGCCGACCCCCATGATGGCACCGGTGATCGTGTGCGTGGTGCTGACGGGGATACCGAGTGCTGTGGCGGTGAAGAGCGAGACGGCGCCCGCCGTCTC
>DATLXP010000228.1:0-7906 GCA_035575695.1 Vicinamibacterales bacterium | reverse complement strand
CTGAACTCGGTGCCCGCGAACTCGACGCGCACGTACACCAGCGAGCCGCTGTTGTCGTTCGGCTGGTCCCCGCCGTAGATCCCCGTGTCGGCCTCGCCTTCACCTTCGCCGCCTGGCAGATTGAGCGGGGCGCGTCCATTGATGATGAGGCCCCCCCAGTCGCCGCGGGCACGCAACCCGGGCCGCTGGTCCGACGTGAACACGATCGGTTGTGTCGCCGTGCCGATGGCATTCAGCTTCCCGCCGCGCCGAACGATCAGTGTGCCGACGCTGCCCGATTCCCCGACCACCGTCGTGCCGGCCTGGATCGTCAACGTCACCCCGTCGGGTATGAACACCGCGCCGCGGAGCACCCAGTAGTTGTTGTTGGACCACGTCTCGTTGGCGCGGATCTGACCGCTGACCACCACGACAGGCCTGTCGATGCCCGGAACGTTGCGCGGCGTTCGCGAGGTCCCCTGTGTCTGCACGGGTACGGCCTGGGCGATCGCGCACGCGGCGGCCAGGGCGGCTGCGGCGGCTTTCATGCGTGAGAATTTCATGATTGATGTGTCCTCAAGTGCCAAATCAGAAGAATGAATAACCGAATGACACGGTGAACGAACGCCCGACGTCGAAGCGGCGCTGCTCTCTGTCACCTTGTTTGAAAAGAAACGGTTCGTCGGCCAGGTTGTCAGCAGACGCCCGCACCATCAGCCGGCCGAGTCGCTGGACGAGGACCACATCGACGGTGCCACGTCCCTGCTCGATGATGTCGGGCGCCTGGTTGGCGCCAACGTCCGCGATGCGATCGTCGAAGAAGTTGTAGAGCACCCGCGCCTGGAAACCTCTGACCGCGAATTCCCCCAGGGCGTTCAGCAGATTGCGCGACTGACCGGCGAGCGGCCTGGTCGTTGACGTCTGGACGCGGCGCGCGTTCTCGGTCAGGGTGATTTCCGAATCGACGAACGTGTAGTTCGCGCTGAAGTACAGGTTGCGGGTGACCTGCCGGCCCGCCTCGACCTCGACGCCCAGGTTGCGTGCCTTGGCGGCGTTCTCGAAGGTCTGTAGCGGCTGTGCCCCGGCGTTGATCACGCGCTCGATCGGGTCATTGAAGTTTTTGAAGAACGCGCTGACCGCGAGCACGCCACGCCCGCCGGTAAACGCTTCGAGGCGCGCGTCATAATTCTGGATCAGCGTCCGCACCAGGTCGGGATTGCCCCGTACCGCCCGGTTGCCGACGACATCCGTGAACTCGAACGCCGCAAGCTCGCGGAACTCAGGACGGTTGGCCGTCTGGCTGAAGCCCAGCCGGAGGTTGGTGTTCGGCCGGAGCGAGTACACGAAGTTCACGCCCGGGAAGACGTCGGTATTCTCGAGCAGCGCCTGCTCGCGCTGTTCGAACAGGCCGAACGGGTCGAACGTGTTCACTTCCTGCCTGAAATTCTCGACGCGCACCCCGCCCACGAGCCTGGATTTCGCCGAGAGCACCCAGTCGCCCATGAGGTACCCGCCGAAGTTGTCGAGCTGGGCGTCATACGCGTCGACCGGACGCGTTTCTTCGTTGAATCTATAGGCGGGACCGATGTTCGCCGAGGCGAACAGGACTTCGGGTTGCTGCGTCAGGTTCAGTGCGACCTGGTTCGTGGGGATGTAACGAAACCGGCGCGACGTGAAATCACGGGTGCGCGAGAGAAAGAAACCCCCGGCCTTGTACACCATCGGGCGCCCCTTGAGCGTGCCGAAGGTGCTCCAATTGGCCGCGAGGTCGATGCTGTCGTCTCCGAGATCGTTGAACAGGCGGAAACCGCTCTGCGACTCGTCGGCGAGCACGAAGTTGCCCGTCCCTGCTCCATTGACGACGGTCTGCTGATAGAGCGTTTCGCGCAGGTCCGGCTCGTCGCGCTTCGCGTGCCCGTAGCCGGCGCGCCAGTCCACCCGGCTGTTCCGCCACTGTGGGAAGAAGTGATCGCCGCTCACCCGGTTGCTCAGCAGACTTTCCTCGATGAACTGCAGGCGGTAGTTTCGGTACACGAAGTTGTTCTCGGTATTGAGCCCCTCGAACGTCCGCCCCTCATCGCGACCAGAGTGCGTGTAGAAATTCTCGAAGGCGATGCGATGGGACGGATTGAACTGATAGGCGATGTTCCCGACGATCCCGGTCTGTGCGCGCTGCGTCCCGGTTTGAAACGCGTAGTCGGTGACCGGCTCGAGCTGATCGTCGTCGCCGATGCGAAAGAACCGGCGCGTTTCGTCCTGGTAGGTTTCCTTGTACGACTGGGTGAAACTGGCCAGCACCCCGAAGTTGCCGAAGCGATTGCCGTAGGCCGCGCTGAGATTCTGCGCGGGACGCGCTTTCCTCGTCTGCGGGCGCCAGACGGTCGTGTCGAGCGATTTACCGAATGCCGTGATCTCGTCACGCGAAAAGCCGACGTCCGGAGTGAAGATCCCGGCTCGCACGACCTTGGTGGTCGGGAACCCTGACGGCAGGCCAAGAGAACCGCCATCGAAACCCCACCAGTCGTTGCTGCCAAGGGAGCTGAACGGCCGGCTCTTCCCGGTCGCATTCGCGTACCACCCACCGCCATAGGAGAAGTCGAAGACCTGGCGGTTCGCCATCTTCAGGGGCATGATCTCGACGAGACCGCCGGCGAAGTCGGCGGACCGATCAGGGGTGTACGACTTGGCGATCTGCACGCTGTCGATCAGAGCCGTCGGAAACAGGTCGAGCGGCACAACCTTCTTGTCCGGCTCGGTTGTCGGAATCACTGAACCGCCGAGCGTCGTGTTGCTGTAGCGCTCGCCCAGCCCGCGCACGAAGACAAACTGGTTATCGACGAGCGAGATCCCGGTGACCCGCTGCAGCGCCGCGGCGGCATCGGAGTCGCCGTTGCTCTTCATCTCCTGCGCGCCCATGTTGTCGGTGATGACCTGGGCGTTGCGACGGAGCGAGAGCTGCGCTTCCTGCGTCGAGGTCACCGCGTCCACCGCGGAAGCCGTCACCGTCACCTGTTCGGTGAACCCCGTCATCGTCAGGGGCACATCCACGGTTTGAAGACGATCATCGGTCACGACGACGTCGACGAGGCGCTCCTGATACCCGTCCATCGCGATTTTCAGCTGGTATGTGCCCGGCACAAGGTCCAGCGTGTACCGGCCGTCGATATCAGTGAAGACCACTGTGTCCGTGCCGACAATCGACACGGGGACGCCGGGGAGCGTGACGGCGTTGTTCTGGTCGCGCACGACGCCGGTCACGCGGGCGGTGCGGACCGCGCTGCCCTGACCAGCAGTCGCTGCGTCAACGGTCATCGGAACCACGGCGGGCACGATCACGAGGCTCACCCAGAGCGCGGCGACCGATCGAGAAATCCTGAACATCTCTAAACCTCCGAACAGAGAAAAGGCTGTAACGCAGAGGAGCGTAACCATCGGCTGTGATCGGCGTGCTACGGAATGGTTTCGGCTGTGTTAACCGGCGATCGCCACACTGTTTTTACGTGGCCGTAACACGGGACCGGTCGAGCTGGATCGCTGTTTACATCCTGTTTACGTCAACGAAACTGTCGCGAAATCGTCATCGGATAACCTCGTTGCATGATGATGTCTGCTCGTCGACTGCTCGTGTTCCTCGCCGTCTCCGGACTCGCTGCCTCTCTCAGTGCCTGCGGCGGGAACGGCGGTGACACGAGCGGAGACCAGTCGGCCAGGCGCGCCGGTGACGTGATCACGGTCGACGGCTCGAGCACCGTGTTCCCCGTCACCGAAGCGGTGGCCGAAGAATTTCAGAAGACCAAGTCGGGGCTTCGCGTGACGGTAGGCTCATCGGGGACCGGCGGCGGCTTCCAGAAGTTCTGCCGGAATGAGACGGACCTCTCGAACGCCTCGCGACCGATCAAGCCGGGGGAGCACGAGAGTTGCGCGAAAGCGGGGATCGACTACATCGAGCTCCCGATCGCCTACGACGGGCTGGCCATCGTGGTGAACCCGAAGAACACGTGGGTGACCTCCATGACCGTCGCCGAGCTCAAAAAGCTCTGGGAACCGACGGCACAGGGCAAGATCAAGCGCTGGAATCACATCCGGCCCGACTGGCCCAACAAGGAGATCCACCTGTTCGGCGCGGGTGTCGACTCGGGCACGTTCGACTACTTTACCGAAGCGATTGTCGGCAAGGAGGCGCAGAGCCGCGGCGACTACACGTCGAGCGAAGACGACAACGTGATCGTGCAGGGGGTCAGCGGAGACCAGTACGCCCTCGGCTACTTCGGCTATGCGTATTACGAGCAGAACAAGGACAAGCTGAAGCTTCTGGCCATCGACGACAAAGACGACTCGAACGGGGCCGGGCCCATCGCCCCCTCGCCCGACACGGTGAGCGGCGGCACGTATCGGCCGCTCTCCCGCCCGATCTTCATCTACGCCAAGGTGAAGTCACTCGATCGGTCCGAAGTGAAGGACTTCGTCGATTTCTACCTGGCCCAGGGCCCCGCGCTGGCGCGCGAGGTTGGCTACATTCCGTTGTCAGGGCGCGAACAGGACCTGATCCGCACCCGTTTCTCAGCCAGAAAGACGGGCACGATGTACACGGGCACCGACAGTCACAGCAAGACGACGCTCGAACAGCGCCTGTCCCGCTAGAGCGATCCATCCATCCGTCAGATGACGAACCGCACGCGGCACGCCATCGAGTTCCTGATCGAGCGCTCGCTGTTTCTCTGCGCGGCGTTCTCGATCCTCGTGACGGCGGGGATCGTCTTCGTCCTCCTGTGGGAAACGACGGCGTTTCTCCGCGAGGTGCCGATCAACAAGTTCCTCTTCGGCACGGTCTGGACGCCGTTGTTTTTCGACAAGCAGTTCGGGGTGCTCCCGCTGGTCACCGGCACCCTGCTCGCGTCTGCCATCGCGATGGTCGTCGCGCTGCCTGCGGGTCTGCTCATCGCCATCTACCTCAGCGAGTATGCGACGCGGAAGGTGCGGCGCATCGTGCGCCCGACGCTCGAGATCCTGGCGGGGGTGCCGACGGTCGTCTATGGGTATTTCGCGCTGCAGTTCGTGACCCCGCTCCTCCAGTCATTCGTGCCCGGCCTCGCGGGGTTCAACGCCCTGAGCCCGGGGATCGTCATGGGCATCATGATCCTACCGCTCGTGTCGTCGCTCTCGGAAGACGCGCTGCGCAGCGTGCCGAACGGCCTGCGGGAAGGGGCGTATGCGCTCGGCGCCACGCGGATGCAGACGTCGCTCCGCGTCGTGGTGCCGGCGGCATTCTCCGGCATCTCTGCCGCAATCGTCCTCGCGGCGTCCCGCGCCATCGGCGAGACCATGATCGTCGCGATCGCGGCGGGGCAACAGCCGCGGCTCACGCTGGATCCGCGCGTGCCGGTAGAAACCATGACCGCCTACATCGTGCAGGTCAGCCTCGGCGACACGCCCGGGGGCACGCTCGAGTACCGCACGATCTTTGCCGTCGGGATGCTGCTGTTCATCAGCACCTTCATCCTCAATCTCATCTCCAACTGGCTGCGTGAGCGGTTTCGGGAGGAGTACGCATGAGCGCCGAGATGGACGCCCGCACCCGGTTCTCCCGCCTGCTCGGCGACCGCCTGCTCGCGTTGTTCGGCCTGCTCGTGACGCTCCTGGCGCTCACCGCGCTCGGCGCCCTGATCTTCGACGTGGCGCGCGACGGCATCGGCCGTCTGTCGTGGGAGTTCCTCACGAGCTATCCGTCACGCCGTCCGGAAGAAGCGGGGATCCTCGCGGCGCTCGCGGGCAGCCTGTTCGTCATCGGACTGACGGCGGTGATCGCGATCCCGCTGGGCGTCAGCGCGGCAATCTATCTCGAGGAGTACGGCGGCAAAGGACGGATCTCCCGGCTCATCGAGATCAACATCTCGAATCTCGCCGGCGTGCCGTCGATCATCTACGGCCTGCTCGGCCTGGGCCTGTTCGTCCGCATCATGGGGATGGATCGCAGCGTGCTCGCGGGCGCCTCGACGCTCGCGCTGCTCGCGCTGCCCGTCATCATCCTCGCGACGCGCGAGGCGCTGCGTGCGGTGCCGAAGACGCTTCGCGAGGCCTCGTATGCACTCGGCGCGACGAAATGGCAGACCGTCTGGCACCAGGTCCTGCCGGCCGCCATGCCCGGCGTCCTGACCGGGCTCATTCTCGCCTTGTCACGATCCATCGGCGAAACCGCCCCCCTGATCACCATCGGCGCGCTGACCTACGTCCCGTTCGCGCCAAAGGACATCTGGTCGCCGTTCACGGTGCTGCCGATCCAGATCTTCAACTGGGTGTCGCGACCCCAGGCGGCGTTTGGCGAGAACGCGGCGGCCGGCATCGTGGTGCTCCTGGCGATGCTGCTGGTGATGAATGCCGTCGCGATCGTGCTGCGGGACAGGTTTCAGCGACACGCCGGGTGACACAACCGCGCTGTAGGCCCGACCTTCAGGTCGGGCGTGTTCCGACCAGTGCGTAGGCCCGACCTTCAGGTCGGGCGTGTTCGGATCAGCGCCGTCACGCGTTCCCGGATTTCATCCCGGATCTCCCGGACTCTGACCAGGGGCTTTCCCTTCGGGTCCTCGAGCGGCCAGTCTTCAACCTGCAGTCCGGGGATGTACGGACATTTGTCGCCGCACCCCATGGTCACGAGCAGGTCGGCTCCCCGTGCGAGGTCTTCGGTCAGCTTCTGCGGCTTCGCCGACGAGAGGTCGATGCCCACCTCGTGCATCACGTCCACCACCTCGGGATGCACGCGGTCCGCGGGTTCGGTGCCAGCCGACACGGCGCGCCCGTCCTTCGCCAGCGAGTTGAACCAGGCGGCAGCCATCTGCGAGCGGCCGGCGTTGTGGACGCACGCGAAGATCACCGTCGTCATGACGCCCCGGGCTTCGCCGCCCGGATGAAGGCGCTGGCAATCTTGCCGTCGACGTGCGGTGCAATGGCATCCACATCGAGACCCGCCTCGCCCAGGAACTGACGCGCATCCTCGACCCGGTACACGCGCCACGGCTCCACATCGACGCCTTCGAAACCCGCGTCCGCCAGGAGGCGCGCGTACTCGTCTTCATGCAGGGCGCCCGCGACGCAGCCGACCCAGAGTTCCATGCTCTTGCGGACCGCCTCCGGGACGTCTCCGCGAACGACGACGTCGGAGACGGCGAATCGGCCGCCCGGCTTCAGCACCCGGAACGCCTCGCGGAGCACGCGTCCCTTGTCGGCGGACAGATTGATGACGCAATTCGAGATGATGACGTCCACACTGTTGTCGGGCAGCGGGATCCGCTCGATCTCCCCTTTGAGGAATTCGACGTTGGTCGCGCCAGCCTTGCGCTGATTCTCCCGGGCGAGCGCCAGCATTTCATCCGTCATGTCGAGGCCGTAGACCCTGCCTGTCGGCCCCACGCGCGTCGCGGACAGTAAGACGTCGATGCCGCCGCCGGACCCCAGGTCCAGGACCGTATCACCCGCGCGCAGCTCGATCAGGGCCGTCGGGTTCCCGCAACCGAGCGACGCCGCGACCGCTGCGGCCGGCAGTGCCTGCGTCTCGGAGTCGTCGTACAGATTGCTGGTGATCGGATCCCCGCACGCGGACCCCGTACCGCAGCAACCCGTCTTCTCCGCGCCGCTCTGCGCTCGGACCGCGGCCTCGCCGTACTTCTGCTGAATGACGTCCTTCAAAGTCTGTTCGCTCATCTGTCCCTCCCACGCTGAGTATATGCGCATACACGAATATATGATCGCGTGTTATATTTGTCAAGGCGTATATATGCCTGCCGATAAACGACTCATCTCCCTCGAGCGGACGTTCAAGGCGCTCGCCGATCAGACGCGACTGCGCATCGTCGGGCTGCTGCGTTCAGGCGAGGTCTGCGTCTGCGACATCCACAGCAGCCTCGGGCTGCCGCAGCCGGCGGTCTCCAGGCAC
>DATLXP010000227.1:0-2401 GCA_035575695.1 Vicinamibacterales bacterium | reverse complement strand
ACGTTAGCGGCTCATGGTCCGGCTGCGCCTGGCTGTTCCCATTTGCCTCGCCGGAGCGGTGCTCCTGCCGGAGATATCCGGCCCGATGTCCAGGGTCGCTGCGCGCCCGCACAATCTTCTGTTGATCACGCTCGACACCATCTGCCGGCGGAAGACAAGGAAAAACTCAAACGACAACTGGGATGGGTGAACGGCGACGGCGGAGATGCCTCCTCGATTTCTCCGACCGCAGTTAAGCTGCCGTTAAGAGCCAGTTCCAAAGAGCGTCCCTGATACCCAGCCACTTTGTTCCGAAACGCCCAACGGAATGTTTCTGAACGTGCTGAAAGCCGGAAGCTGAAAGCTGGGAACATCGTGTCTCGCTTATAATCCGCGCACTCCTTGATGTCGCTCGCTTCCGGCACTCGTCTCGGCGTGTACGAAATCCTCGGCCCGATTGGCGCCGGCGGGATGGGGGAGGTCTATCGCGCGCGCGACACGAAGCTCAATCGAGACGTGGCGATCAAGGTCCTGCCTGAGCTCTTTGCCGCGGACCCCGATCGCCTGGCCCGGTTCGAGCGTGAGGCGCAGACACTCGCCGCGCTTAATCATCCGCACATTGCCCAGATCTATGGTGTGGAGGAGTCCGGACAGACCGCCGCGCTGGTGATGGAGCTGGTCGAAGGGGAGGATCTGGCACAGCGGATCGCACGCGCCGGGGCGATCCCGGTGGACGAGTCGATCGCCATCGCAACGCAGATCGCCGACGCGCTCGAATCGGCGCACGATCGCAACATCGTGCATCGCGACCTGAAGCCGGCCAATGTCAAGGTCGCGCCGGGCGGCGCGGTGAAGGTGCTGGACTTCGGTCTGGCCAAGGCGATGGAGCCTTCGTCAGGCATTTCCGGCCTCAACGTGAACTCCCCGACTGTCACCAGTCCCGCGCTGATGACGCACGCCGGCGTGATCATCGGAACGGCGGCCTACATGGCGCCGGAACAGGCCAGGGGCAAGCCCGCCGACCGCCGCGCCGACGTGTGGGCGTTCGGCTGCGTCCTCTACGAGCTCCTTACGGCGCGCCGGCCCTTTGACGGCGAGACCATGACCGACGTGCTGTCGGCGATCGTGTCGAAGGAGCCGGACTGGACGTTGCTTCCGGCGGCCACCCCGATCCCTGTACTCCACCTGTTGCACCGCTGCCTGGACAAGGACCCGCGCAGGCGGCTCCAGGCGATCGGCGAGGCGCGCATCGCGCTCGACGCCCCGGTCGAACCACCGCGCGCGGCAAACACGCCCGTCCGCAGGGTCCATCCGATCGGCATCGCGGCGCTGATTGTTCTGGGTACCGCGATCGCGGCACTGGCGGGGTGGGGTATCGCATCCCGTCGGCAGCCGTCTCCCTCGGCGCCCGCGTGGCTGTCGATCCCGCTGGCTCCGGCGGACACGCTTGCCGGCGGATTCGGGCTCTCGCCGGATGGCACCCAGTTCGCGTTTGTGGGAGAGCTGGCCGGCAAGAGGCAGATCTTCGTCAGACGGCTCGATCGGGACCTGGCGACAGCGTTGGGAGGAACGGATAACCCCTCGACGGTCGGACCGGTGTTCTCTCCCGACGGCAAGTGGCTCGCCTTCACCTCGGTGGGCACGCTCAAGAAGGTGCCCGTGGACGGCGGCCCGGTCATCACGCTCGCTCCTGCCTCAGGCACGACCCGCCCCGCCTGGGGTGCGAACGACGTCATCGTCTTCACCAACCCCTCGAGCGGGCTGTCGCGTATTTCCCCGGCCGGTGGCACGGCGGAGGTATTGACCACGCTCGATCCCGCCGCGTCGGAGATGGCGCACGAGATGCCCTGGATCCTCCCTGACGGCAAGACGCTGCTGTTCGGCGTCCGGAGGAGTGCTCCATCGGCGAGGTCCGGAAGCGCGTCGATCGTCGCGTTATCCCTCGAGACGGGGACGCGACGCGAGCTGTTCCCCGGGATGGTGCTGGGGCTGGTCGGGCCGAACCAGTTGATGATCGCGCGCGGCGAAGATGTGCTGGCGGTCCCCTTCGATACGGAACGGCTCGTGGCGACGGGCGAAGAGACCGCGCCGGTGCCGGGCATGCGGAGCGTCCGACGGGTCGGGTTCTCGACGACCCCGCTCTTTGCCGTGGCGGGAAACGGCACGATGGTGTTTCTGACCATCCAGGGCGGAGAGGATGACAGCCCCATGATGCTCGTGGATCAGGCTGGCGCGGCCACCCGGGTCGCCGTGCCGCTGCACCGGTACATGGACCCGCGCCTCTCGCCGGACGGGACGCGCATCGCCGCGCATGTCTTCGAGGACGGACGTGACAACTGGGTCGTTGACCTGAGGCGCGGATCGTTCATGCGCCTGACGTTCGACCCCGGCGAAGACGAAACGCCGATCTGGTCTCCCGACG
>DATLXP010000226.1:0-15552 GCA_035575695.1 Vicinamibacterales bacterium | reverse complement strand
TTCAAGCAGGGGTTTCGCGGATTCGACAAGACAGAGGTCGTCGCGTTCCTGACAGAAGCGGCAGACGACTACGAGCACGCGCTGCGCGAGATCGACCGGTTGCGGCAGGACCTGACGCGGATGGAAGCGCTCCTCGCGGATCATCGCGAACGTGAAACCAACCTCCGCAACACGCTCGAAACCGCGCAACGACTGTCTGACCAGATGAAAGAGACGGCCCAGAACGAGGCCAGGATGATCGTGCGCGAGGCCCAGGGGCGTGCCGACCTGCTCCTGCAGAAGACCCAGGCGCGCCTGGAAGGGGTCGAGCGGGACATCGTCGACCTGCGCCTGCGACGGCGGGGGGTGGAGGGGTCCGTCGAGGCGTCGATCCAGGCGCTCTACCACGCGCTCGAATTCATCCGCGAGCAGGACCAGCAGCCCGAGGGGGAAGTCCGCCTTCACCGCCCGAAGCAGGCGGACGGCGGCTGAGGCCGGGCGGTGCATGCTTCACGCTGACCTCCTGATCCGCCGTGCGCGCGAGATCCTGACGTGTGCCGGGCCCGCGCCGCGCACAGGGTCCCGACAGGGCGAAGTCTCCCCTCTCCGACACGCATCAATCGCGTCGCGCGATGGCAGGATCGTGGCCGTCGGGCCGTCGGCCGCGCTCGATTCGACCGTCACGCTCACGCCCGGCGCGCACGTGATCGACGCGTCATCGTGCTCGATCGTGCCCGGGTTCGTCGACGCGCACACGCACGCAGTGTTCGCGGGGGACAGGCGCGAGGAGCTGCGCCGGCGGCTTGCCGGCGCCACCTACGCAGAGATTGCCGCGGCCGGCGGGGGGATCCTGTCGACCGTGGCAGCCACGCGCGCTGCCTCCGAAGACGAGCTGGTCGCGCAGAGCCGCGCGCGGCTCGACGAAATGCTCTCAACGGGCACGACCACGTGCGAGGTCAAGAGCGGGTACGGGCTCGATCTCGAGAGCGAGATGAAAATGCTGCGCGCAGCGCGGCGGCTCCAGTCGGCCCAGCCGATCGAACTGGTCGTGACCTTCATGGGAGCGCACGAGATCCCGCCCGAATATCGTTCCAACCGCAGCGCGTATGTGGATCTCGTCGTGAACGACATGATTCCTGCCGTCGCGAGCGAGGGTCTCGCGGAGTGGTGTGACGTGTTCTGCGAGACGGGCGTCTTTACGCCGGAAGAATCGGAGAGAATCCTCACCGCCGGTGCGGCGCGCGGCTTGAGACCCCGTATCCATGCCGACGAGCTCGCGGCCAGTGGAGGCTCCCGGGTGGCGGCGCGCGTCGGAGCCCGGTCAGCCGATCACCTGATCTTCGTCCCGCAGGAGGGCATCGACGCCATGGCCCGCGCGGGTGTCACCGCGACACTCCTCCCGAGCGCCGCGTTTTACCTGAAGCTCGGGCGATGGGCTCCGGCACGCGCGTTGATCGACGCCGGGGTGGCGGTGGCGCTCGCGACGGACGTGAATCCCGGAGGTGGGTTCTCCCCGTCGGTGCCCTTTGCCATCTCGCTGGCGTGCTTTGCGATGCATCTCACGTTCGAGGAAGCGCTCGTCGCGGCGACGCTCAATGGCGCATGGTCCCTTGACCGCGCGACCGACGTGGGCAGCCTCGAGACCGGTAAACTGATGGATGCCGTGCTCGTGCATGGCGACGCCATCAATCTGATCCGAAACGGCGCCCCATCGATAGCCGCCGTGATCAAGCGCGGGCACACGGTTCGCGGAGAGGACACACTCGAACGATGACGCTGACGGCCCAATCCGTGTCGGACCTGCTCGTGGCCTTTCGCTCATCCGACCCTACGCCGGGTGGAGGGTCGGCATCCGCGCTGGCCGGCGCCGTTGGTGCGTCGTTGCTCGCGATGGTGGCGGGGCTCGCAAAACCCCGGACGACAGGCGATGAGGATCTCGTGCGCCTGCAGGCTGCCGGTGCGCGGTGCGCGGCGCTCGCGCTGCGCCTCGAAGCGATGATCGATCAGGACACCGACGCCTACGACCGGGTCGTCGCCGCGTACCGCCTGCCGAAATCCACGGAGGACGAGAAGGCGACACGGAGTGCGAGGATCCAGGAGGCGCTCCAGGCCGCGACCGACGCGCCGCTCGACGTGATGCGGCTCTGCGCAGAAGCGCTCGGGCTCGCGCCGACGGTCGGTCAACTGGGAAATCAGAATGCCGCGAGCGACGTGAAGGTGGCTGCCGGGATGTTGCGGGCGGGACTGTCAGGCGCGCACGAGAACGTGGACATCAACCTGGGCAGCCTGAACGACGCCGGGTACGTGGCCCGCGTTCGGGGCGAAGCCACCGGGCTGGCGGCTACCGCGGCGCAGTAAAGGCACGCAGGACCCACGCGTCCACATTGACCTCGAACCTCCACGGGCGCCTCCGTGAGGGGATCAGTTCCAGCGGCACGTCGTAGGCGACATCGAGATAGAGATGATCCTGCACGCGCCTGATCTCGATGTGCTCCCGGCCGATCGGCACGTGGTGCTGCGCCGCGTGTGACAACACCTGCGCGATCACCGCGTCATCCTTCAGCTCCCGCCACTGGAACGAGGCATCCTTGACGGCCGATTCAAACTGGTGGTGCCTCCAGTAAGGGGGGGGTGAAACGGAACAAAGGCGTTCGCCAGCAGCAGGAAGATGGCGAGCTTGAACAGGCCCTTGATCATTGACTTACGTGATCTGGTGGAGCATGCGCTCCCAGCGCGTCCGCGTAAAAAAATGCGTCACCACGGACACCAGCTGTGTGAGGGTCGCACCGACCCCGGCTTCGCGCGGCTCCTCGCTTCCGGCGTCGTAGGACCAGTAGATCACCAGCGCCTTGCCCTTGATGTAGTGCCGTGGCAGAAAGCCCCAGTACCGGCTGTCCTGCGAGTTGTCGCGGTTGTCCCCCATGACGAAGTACTGCCCGTCCGGCACCGTCACGGGTCCGTAGCGCTCGCGGACGTCGGACGACGTCACTTCGGCCGCCACGCGTGACCCTTCCAGAAAGTGCACGTACGGCTCGTCGAGCGGCTGGCCGTTGACGAACACTTTCTTGTGGCGCAGCTCGATCGTCTCGCCGGGAAGCCCGATCACGCGCTTGATGAAGTCGCGCGACGGCTCGTCGGGATACTTGAAGACCACGATGTCGCGTCGCCTGATGTCGCGCACGGGCATCACCGCACGCTCGAGCGCCAGGGGCTCGGGTCCGAACACGAACTTGTTCACCAGCAGGTGGTCGCCGATGAGCAGGTTGTTCTCCATCGAGCCGGTCGGAATCTTGAAGGCCTGCACGACCCACGTCCGGACGAACAGGGCCAGGATCACCGCAATGACGATCGATTCGAAATACTCCCGGATCGTTGATTTTCGGAAGGTGTGTGTCATATGAACGCGCCCGACCTGAAGAACGCGCCCGACCTGAAGGTCGGGCCTACTCCGTACCGACCTTCAGGACCGCCAGGAAGGCTTCCTGTGGAATCTCGACGCGGCCCACGCGCTTCATCCGCTTCTTGCCTTCCTTCTGCTTCTCGAGCAGCTTTCGCTTTCGGCTGATGTCCCCCCCGTAGCACTTCGCCAGGACGTTCTTCCGCAGCGCCTTCACCGACTCGCGCGCGATGATGCGGCTGCCAATGGCGGCCTGGATCGCGATGTCGAACATCTGCCTCGGGATCAGTTCGCGCATCTTCGCTGCGAGCGCCCGGCCGCGCGCGTAGGCCGTATCGCGGTGCACGATGATCGAGAGCGCGTCCACGGGCTCCTCGTTGACGAGGATGTCGAGCTTCACGAGCGGCGCTTCCTGGTATCCGGTCACATGGTAGTCGAGCGACGCATATCCCCGCGAGATCGTCTTCAACCGGTCGTAGAAATCCATGACGACCTCGTTGAACGGCAGCTCGTACGTGACGAGCACCCGGTCCGACTTGAGGTACTCCATCGACTTCTGCACGCCCCGCTTCTCCTGGCACAGCTGCAGGATCGCGCCCACGTGCTCGGACGGCGTGAGCATCATCGCGGTAATGACCGGTTCTTCGATCTTCTGGATGCGGCTCAGGTCTGGCAGCTTTGACGGGCTGTCGATCTCGACGAGCTCCCCGTCGGTCATGGTCACGCGATACAGCACGCCCGGGGCCGTCGTGACGAGGTCCATGTCGAACTCGCGCTCGAGCCGCTCCTGGACGATTTCCATGTGGAGCAGTCCGAGGAAGCCGCACCGGAAGCCGAAGCCGAGCGCCACCGATGTCTCCGGCTCCCAGAAGAACGACGCGTCGTTCAGCCGCAGCTTTTCGAGGGCATCACGCAGCTGCGGATACTCGCTGCCTTCGACCGGGTAGAGCCCGGCGAAGACCATGGGCTTGCTCTCCTTGAAACCGGGAAACGCCTGCAGGGTGGGGCGCGCGGACTCCGTGATCGTGTCCCCGACCTGCGCGTCCGTCACGGTCTTGATCCCGGCGAAGATGAACCCGACTTCGCCCACGCCGAGGTCGGCGACCGCGTTGGGCTTGGGCGAGAACACGCCGACCTGATCGACGATGTACTCCTGCCCCTTGGCCATCAGCTTGATCTTCATGCCCGGGCGAACCGTGCCGTCGATCACGCGCGTGAGGATGATCACGCCGCGGTAGGGGTCGTACCACGAGTCGAAGATTAAGGCCTTCAACGGAGCCTCCGGCTCCCCCTTCGGTGCCGGCAGCCGGTGCACGATCGCTTCGAGAATCTCGTGGACGCCGGTCCCCTCCTTGGCGCTCGCGAGGATGGCGCCGCTCGAATCGAGGCCGATGATCTCTTCGATCTGCCGCTTCGCCTCGTCGGGCTGCGCTCCCGGCAGGTCGATCTTGTTGATGACGGGGATGATCTCGAGGGCGTTCTCGACGGCGAGGTAGGCGTTGGCGAGCGTCTGCGCCTCGACGCCCTGTGACGCGTCGACGAGCAGCAGCGCGCCTTCGCAGGCCGCAAGCGACCGCGTCACTTCGTACGAAAAATCGACGTGCCCGGGGGTGTCGATCAGGTTCAGGATGTAGCTGTTGCCGTCCTCCGCCAGGTACGTCAGCCGGACGGCGTGGGCCTTGATCGTGATGCCCCGCTCGCGCTCGAGGTCCATGCTGTCGAGGACCTGCGCTTCCATCTCGCGCGCCTGGAGGGCGCCGGTGAGCTCGAGAAAGCGATCGGCAAGCGTCGACTTGCCGTGGTCGATGTGCGCGATGACGGAGAAGTTGCGGATGAAACGTTGGTCCATTTACCGCTGGTCCAGCGGCAGCAGCGTCTGCGGGTGCTGCGGTCCGATGTAGTCGGTCCGGGGGCGGATCAGCCGGTTGTTCGCATACTGCTCGAGGCAGTGCGCCGTCCAGCCGGAGATCCGGCTGACGGCGAAGATCGGCGTAAAGAGATCGATGTCGATGCCCAGCGTGTAGTAGGTCGACGCGGAATAGAAATCGACGTTCGCAAAGAGCTTCTTCTCGCTGGTGACGAGCTGCTCGATCCGCCGCGACATCTCGAACCAGCGCGTGTTGCCCGCCTTCTCGCCGAGCTCCTTCGACATCCGCCGCAGGTGCGTCGCGCGCGGATCCTCCGTGTGGTACACGCGATGGCCGAAGCCGGGGATCTTGACCTTGCGCGCCAGCTTCGCGCGGACCGCCTCGTCGATCCGCTCGCCCGGCGCGTCCTGCCCGATCTCGATGAGCAGCCGCATCACGTCGGCGTTGGCGCCACCGTGCAGCGGCCCCTTCAGCGCGCCGATCGCGCCGACGATGGCCGAATACATGTCCGTGAGGGTTGCGGCGGAGACGCGCCCCGCAAACGTGGAGGCGTTCAACTCGTGGTCCGCATGCAGGACCAGCGCGATGTCGAACGCGCGCGTGGACAGCGCATTCGGACGATTGCCCGTGAGCATGTAGAGGAAATTCGCCGCGTGCCCGAGCGCGGGATCCGGGTCGATCGGGCCACTCCCCGCCTTCATCCGTCCGTAGGTCGCGACGATGCTGGAGATCTGGGCGGTGAGGCGGACCGCTTTGCGATAATTCGCCGGTTGCGAGTTGTCGCCGGCCTCGGTGTCGTACTGGCCGAGCGCGGACGTCAGCGTCCGCAGCATGTCCATCCCGTCGGTCGCCGGCAGCTGCTTCATCAGCCGCAGAATCGGTTCCGGCAGCGGGCGCGCGGCGGCCAGTTGCGACTGCAGGTCGCCGAGCTCCGCCCGGTTCGGCAGCCGGCCGTGCCAGAGCAGGTAGCAGACCTCCTCGAACGAGGCGCCGCGGGCGAGATCGTGGATGTCGTAGCCGTAGTAGGCGAGCACGCCGCGATCGCCATCGAGGTAGCAGATGGCTGAGGTCGCGGCGACGACATCTTCAAGGCCCGCCTTGGGCTTCGCGTCGGTGGTCATAAGACGATGATAACAGTAGCGCTCGGCTCTCCGCGCTCAGCCCAGGCACACAAAAAGGGCCGCAGTCGGCACGGCCCTTCAAGTGTGCACGCGAGCACTGAGCGCTGACAGCTACTTGGCGATCTCGGGACCGGTCAGCATGACGTTCTCGCCCGTGAACTGCTGCAGGATCGAGAGGAGGCCGATGTAGAGGAAGCCCACCTGGAAGAGCATCAGGAAGGGCAGCGTCCCGTAGATCTGGTTGGTCAGCGCGTAGAAGACGGTCGCGGTGAAGTAGAGGCCGAGCGCGAGCTCGACGATCGGCTGGATGCCGACCGACTGGTGATACTTCTTGCCGGCCCACTCATCGCTCTGCCGTTCGATCCCGTACTTCGGTGTGCGCGCAAACTCGCTCTCTTTGCCGAAGAGCGCCTCGAGCACGGCGCGCGTGTTGTTCACGCACAGGCCGATGCCGATTGACATCAGGAACGGCAGGTACTTCAGGCGGGTCTTCCAGTCGGGATACAACTCCCGCTGGGACACCATGTAAAAGTTGCAGAACGACATCGTGGCAGCCGCAAACAGCGGAATGTCGATCAGCAGCATCTCCGACCACCCCATGCTGTAGCGGACATACATCGCCGGAAACATGAGGATCGACAGGACCGACATCAGCAGGTAGTTGAAGTTGGCCGAGAGGTGGAAGAACGCCTCCACCTTCACGCCGAGCGGCTGGTTGGATCTGAGGATCGCCGGCAGGAGCTTCATGCAGGTCTGGATGGACCCCTTCGCCCAGCGATGCTGCTGCGACTTGAACGAATTCATTTCGACCGGCACTTCCGCCGGCGACACCAGGTCCGGCAGGAAGATGAAGCGCCACCCGCGCAGCTGCGCGCGGTAGCTGAGATCGAGATCTTCGGTCAGCGTGTCGTGCTGCCAGCCGCCCGCGTCCTCGATCGCCTCGCGGCGCCAGATCCCCGCGGTCCCGTTGAAGTTGAAGAAACACCCGGCGCGGTTGCGGCCGCCGTGTTCGAGCACGAAATGCGCGTCGAGCAGGATCGACTGGATCTTGGTGAGCAGCGAATAATCCTGGTTGATGTGACCCCATCGGGCCTGGACCATCCCGATCTTCGGGTCGGTGCTGAAATACGGCAGTGTCCGCTGCAGGAAGTCCGCCGGCGGAATGAAATCCGCATCGAAGATGGCCACGAACCCGCTGGTCGACTGCTTGAGACCGGCCTCGAGCGCCCCCGCCTTGTAGCCCGTGCGATCGACGCGGTGCAGGTAATGGATATTGATCCCGCGGGACGCATGCCGCCGGACGGCGAGTTCCGCGATCTCCGTGGTCTCGTCGGTCGAGTCGTCCAGGACCTGGATCTCGAGCAGATCCCGCGGGTAGTCCATCTCGCAGACCGCGCTGATGAGGCGGTCAGCGACGTACATCTCGTTGAAGATGGGCAGCTGGATGGTGACCTTCGGCAGCACCGTCAGCGGCTCCAGCGGCAGCGGCGCCTTATCCTTGTTCTTCATGTAAAGATAAACAAGGTAGTACCGATGCCAGCCGTAGATAGCCAGGATGCTGAGCACGAAGAAGTACACGACGAGGATGAGTGTCTCGGTGAAATTCATAGCGATAAATTCGGGTGACGATTCAATCGATTATTGTAGATGGTGGCTGAGCTGGAAGTCAAGCTCCCGCAAGGACTTGCCGCGATGAACCGTCTCGAGCTCCGGTCGCTGCTCGAAGAAGTCGGCTCGGGGACCCTGTCCACCGACGCCGCCCACGCCCGCCTGCTCGAGGTTCTCCGGAGCGCTCCCTTTGAAGATCTCGGTTTTGCGCGGGTCGATCATCACCGGAGCATCCGCCAGGGGTTCCCCGAAGTGGTGTTCGGACAGGGGAAGACCGCCGAGCAGGTCGGCGCGATTTCAGAGCGTATCGTCAACGCGGGCAACAATTTACTGGTGACTCGGACCACCGCCGACGCACACGCGGCCGTGGTGGGCCGCCTGCCTGGCGCACTGTTCCACGAGACCGCACGCACGATTACCCTGCGGGTGACCGACCCTCCGCGGGGCAAGGGCACCGTCGTCATCGCGGCAGCCGGCACAGCAGACCTGCCAGTCGCCGAAGAGGCCGCGGTGTGTCTCGACATGATGGGGAACGACGTCGAGCGGCTCTACGACGTGGGGGTCGCGGGGCTGCACCGCATCCTTGCCGTCCAGGACCGGCTCGCCGCGGCCCGGGTCATCGTGGTCGTCGCCGGGATGGAAGGGGCGCTGCCGAGTGTCGTCGGGGGTCTGGTCGACGTGCCGGTCATCGCGGTGCCGACGAGCGTGGGGTACGGCGCCAGTTTCGGCGGTGTCACGGCCCTCCTCGCGATGCTGAACAGCTGCGCCAGCGGCGTCTCGGTGGTGAACATCGACAACGGCTTCGGCGCCGCCGCAATCGCCAGCTCGATCAATCATCTGACGTAGGTCCCGCACATTCTGGCGATGCGGAAGTTGCCATAACCACCTTCCTGATATACAGTTAGGGATTGCCCTAACGGCAGTTCACGCCTTCTTCACCCATGCACGCCGGAACCTTGCGCGCGCTCGAATTCGATCGCATCGTCGATGCGGTCTGCGGATACGCGCAGACGCCCGGCGGCGCGTCGCGGCTTGCTGCCATGCAGCCGCTCGCGGAACGCACGGCGGTCGCCCGCCTTCTCGCGGCGACGGCTGAAACCACGCGGTTCCTGGGCGACAACCACATCAACCTCCAGGCGCCGGCGGAGTTCAACGAGATCCTCGGGGCCCTCCACGTGGACGGGAGCGCACTGGATCCGGCGCACCTGCTCGCCCTCGCCGCGTTCCTGTCGTCGGTCGACTCGACGGCGTCTGCGGTCCGGCGAGCCCGCGCGGCGTTTCCGATCCTCCGCGCCATCGCCGACACCGTCGCATCCTTCGAGCGCGAGATCAGTGACATCCGCCGACAGATCGATCCGGGCGGAGAGGTGGTGGACGATGCGAGTCCGGAGCTGCGCTCGATCCGCGACCGCCTGCGCAAGCAGCGGACACGGTTGCGAGGCACCCTCGAATCGTATCTGCGCGGCAAGGACACCTCGAAGTACCTCCAGCAGCAGATCGTCACCGACCGCAACGGGCGCTACGTGCTCGTCGTCCGCTCCGAGCACCGGTCCGCCATTCCGGGCATCGTGCACGGCAGTTCCGGCAGCGGCGCCAGCCTGTTTCTCGAGCCCCTGAGCACGGTCGAAATCAACAACGACATCGTGGCGCTCGGGCAGCAGGAGGCCGAAGAGATCCACCGCATCCTCGTGGCGCTGGCGGACGGTTTCCGCGCCCGGGCCGACGACGTGAGGCTCACGGTGGAGGCCGCCACGGACTTCGACGTCCTGCAGTCGCGGGGGCGGTTCTCGCTGAAGGTGGACGGCATCGAGCCGAAGCTGTCCGAGGACGGCCGGCTGGAGTTGCGCGGGGCGCGCCATCCCCTGCTGACGGAGAAGGTGGCTGTCCCCGTTTCTCCCGTGCCGGTCGATATCCTCCTGATCCCGCCGGTGAACGTCCTGGTCATCACGGGGCCGAACACGGGAGGCAAGACGGTGGCGCTGAAGACCGCGGGGCTCCTGTCCGTGATGGCCCAGGCGGGTCTGCTCATTCCCGCCGCAGAGGGCTCCCAGGTTCCTGTTTTCCAGTGCATCTTCGCCGACATCGGCGACGAGCAGTCGATCTCGGCGAGTCTCAGCACGTTCTCGGCGCACATCAAGCGGATCGTGGACATGAACGCCGCGCTGCAGCTTCCGGCGCTCGTCCTGCTCGACGAAGCCGGCGCCGGAACGGATCCGAACGACGGCGGCGCGCTGGCGATGGCGATCATCGATCACTTCCGCGCCCGCGGCGCCCTGGTGGTCGCGACGACCCACTACGACTCGCTGAAGACGTACGCCGCCACCACCGACGGGGTGGTGCCGGCGGGATTCGGATTCAATCCGCAGACGTTTGCCCCCACGTACCGCTTGAACTACGGCTCACCCGGGAGCAGCCTGGCGTTCGAGATCGCCGCGCGCCTCGGGATGCCACCCGCGGTCATCGAGCACGCGCGTGCGCATCGCAGCGAGCGTGAGTCACAGCTGGCAGAGCATCTCGCGCGGGTGCAGCGCGACATGCAGGCGCTCGAGCACGAACACCGCCTCGCCGCACGCGAGCGGCAGATGCTCGACGAGACGACGGGCAAACTGCATGCGCGCGAGCAGGAACTGAAGCACCGGGAAGAGACGTTCAAGCGCCGGCTGGACGAGCGGATCGAAGAACGCCTGCGGGACGCGCGCCGCGAGATCGACGCCGTGGTGGAGAAGCTGAAGGTGAATACGCAGGGTCTCGCGGCCGATGCCGAGCGTCGCGCCACACGACTCATCCCGACCGGGCACACCGGCGGAGCCCGCGCTGACGCGCGCGCCGCCATCGATGCCATCGGCGAGCGCCTGCGAACGTCGAGTCTGTCAGCGACCTTGTCGGCGTCCCCGGCAGGCGACCAACGGCCGGCCGCCGTCGGCGATCGCGTCATGGTGGGCCTGCTCGGTCTCGAGGGTATCGTGCAGTCGCTGCACGACGGATCGGCGGAAGTGGACGTTCGCGGCAAGCGGATGCGCTCGAGAATCGACGAGTTGCGCGTGATCACGCCCGCGGCGGCACTCTCGGCTCAACCCTCACGCGTCAAGGTCAACGTCGACCTCCACCCGCGCGAGGGGCAGCAGACAGAGTTGAACCTGATCGGCTGCCACGTCGACGAAGCCATGACCCGGCTCGAAAGATTTTTCGATGATGCGCTCCTGTCCGAGGCGAGGACGCTCCGCATCATCCACGGCTATGGCACGGGGCAGCTGCGCCGGGCCGTAGGGGAATTTCTGAAGACGCACCCCATCGTCGCCCACTTCGGGCCTGCGCCCGAAAACCAGGGCGCCGGCGGGGCGACTATCGCGGAGCTGAAGGAATAGTGGCGCTCTTCCCCGCTTCCTTCATCGACGACCTGAAGTCGCATGCCGACATCGTGCAGGTGGTGCAGGAGCGCATCGGCACCCTGCGCCGCAGCGGCGTCACATGGAAAGGGCTGTGCCCGTTTCACGGCGAAAAAACGCCGTCCTTTCATGTGAACGGCGACAAGGGGTTCTTTCACTGCTTCGGGTGCGGGGTCGGCGGGGACGTCATCAAGTTCATCGAGCTCTACGACAAGGTCGCATTCCCCGAAGCCGTGCGCACGCTGGCCGGACGTTTCGGGCTGACCGTCCCCGAAGCGGAAGACTCGAAGGAGGACGCCGAGGGGAATCGGGACCGCGAGGCGCTGCTCAAGGCCCATGAGGTCGCCGCCGCGTGGTTCCGCGACCAACTGGCGGGCCCCGCCGGCGCGGTCGCCCGGCGCCAGCTCAAAGAGCGCGGCGTGTCGGACGAGATGATCGCGACGATGGGGATCGGCTACGCGCCGGCGACTCGGGAGGCACTCAAAGCGCGGCTGTTGAAGGAAGGATTCTCCCCCGCCCTCCTCGTGCGCAGCGGACTCGTCGTCCAGCGCGATGAAGGCACGATCCTCGATCGGTTCCGGAACCGCCTCATGATCCCGATTCATCGCGATAACGGGGCGATCATCGCGTTCGGGGGCCGGGCGATGGAGGCCGGGCAGCAGCCGAAGTACCTGAATTCTCCTGAAACGCCGATTTACGTGAAGGGAAAGACGCTGTACGGCCTGCATCTGAGCAAGGCCGCAATCTCGAAGGCGAAATACGCCGTAATGGTAGAGGGGTACTTCGATGTGGCGCAGGCGCTTCAGGCCGGGATCACGAACGTCATTGCCTCATCCGGCACGGCCCTGACACCCGTGCAAGCCCGGCTGCTGAAACGATTTACGTCGAAAGTCGTCCTCAGCTTCGACCCTGATGCCGCCGGCCAGGGTGCCGCCGCGAGAACATCCGAATTACTCGTGGCGGAGGGATTCCAGGTCAACGTGGCCATGCTGCCGGCGGGGGATGATCCCGATAACTTCATCCGGAAGTCAGGGGGGGCCGCCTACCAGGAAAAACTGCGCAACTCGCGGCAATACCTGGAATACCTGCTTGACCGGACGGCAGCCGAGCACGATTTCAACAAGGACGACAGCCGCCGGGACTTCCTGGGGCGAATGCTGACAGTCGCGGCACGCATTCCTGACGCCGCCGCCCGGGATCAGTTTGCCGACCGGCTGGCGCATAAAGCGCGTATTACGGAAGAGGTCGTCCGGGCCGAGATCAGAAAGGCCGCCGTCCAGAAGCAGACGACGGTCGAAGAACGGAAGTTGCCGGCGATCGGTCAGGTGAAACCGGCTGAAAAAGGGTTGATCTGGGCGCTGGTGCATGAGCCGGAGTCGGCGATGGTGGCGATGGCGGAACTCGAGGACGAGGACTTGAGCGGTTTGGCCGCCCAGGCGATCCTACAACAGGCGCGATCCCTGCAGGGAATACCGTCGGCCACCTTACCCGCGACGCTCCTGGAGCGTCTAACCAAGGGGGAGGCCCGGCTGGTCGAGGAGGTCGGGAAACCGGCCAGTTCTCCCGCGGGGCCGACCGACTGTGTCAAGACGTTGAAGAAACGGCGATTCGATCGCGAACGCGCTGACGTGCAGCGCGCCATCGACCGCCTGCAGGAAGAAGGGGCGGCACGGTACGAGGATGAGATCGTGACCCTCTGGGCTCGTAAGAAGGATTTGCTCCAGCGCATCGAGGCTCTGGGTGGATAAGGAACAGTTGGAGGAGAAAGCGTTGTCGATAGAAGAAAAATACGATGAGGTGAGACAGCTCATCGCCGCCGGCAAGGAAAAAGGCTACCTGCTGTACGACGAGATCAACGATCTCCTGCCTGCCGACGTCACGTCGTCGGACGAGCTCGATGATCTGTTCAGCACGTTCAGCGCGGCCGGCATCGAAGTCGTGGACTCCGAGAAGACCTATCGCGAAGAGAAGCTGAACGACCGGACGGGTGAAGGGGCGGAGGAGGTCGAGCTGGACCTGACGCCCGGAGCGCTCGACAAGACGAACGACCCGGTCCGCATGTATCTCCGCGAGATGGGCACCGTGCCGCTGCTCACGCGCGAGGGTGAAGTCGAGATCGCCAAGCGGATCGAGCGGGGCAAGCTCGCCGTCATCAAGTCCATCTCCCGCACGCCCACCATCGCGCGCGCGATCATGACGATGGGCGACCAGCTCAAGGCGGACGAGCGGAGCGTGCGCGAGTTCGTGATTTTCAACGACGAGGAGATCACCGACGAAAAGATCGACGACCGGAAGCGTCAGGTCGTGCGCCAGATCGAGGCCGTGAGGAAGGCCTGGATCGTACTCGACAAGGGGAAGGAAAAGCTCGGCAAGACCAACAAGGGCCAGACCACGCGCGAGAAGAACAAGTACCGGAAGACGCGCTGGGAAGAACTGCGCGCGCGTGCCGACGTGTCGAAGCTCATTCGCAAGATCGAGTTCACCGAGGCCGTGAAGCGCCGCCTGATCGAGCTGATCAAGGAAGGCGTCGAGAGCGTTATGCGCCTCAAGCGCGAGGTGGACCAGATCGAGCGCCAGGTCAATCCGAAGAGCGGCAAGAAGAGCCGTCTCAAAGAAGAAGAGAAGAAGCTGATCGTCAGGCGCCAGAAAGAAGTCAAGGCGCACATGAAGACGATGGCGGACGATCTCGAGGAGACGCCCGAGCGCCTGATGCGGACGCTCGAGACGATCGCGCGCGGCGAGATCCAGGCCGAGCAGGCGAAGAAAGAGCTGGTCGAAGCGAATCTCCGGCTGGTCGTCTCAATCGCGAAGAAGTACACGAACCGCGGCCTGCAGTTCCTCGACCTGATCCAGGAAGGGAACATCGGACTGATGAAGGCGGTCGACAAGTTCGAGTACCGTCGCGGCTACAAGTTCTCGACGTATGCGACGTGGTGGATCCGGCAGGCGATCACCCGCGCGATTGCGGACCAGGCGCGCACGATCCGCATCCCGGTCCACATGATCGAGACGATCAACAAGCTGATTCGCACGTCGCGGGCGCTCGTTCAGGAGCTCGGTCGCGAGCCCACGTCGGAGGAGATCGCGAAGCGGATGGACATCCCGGTGTCCAAGGTCCGGAAGGTGCTCAAGATCGCGCAGGAACCGATCTCGCTCGAGACGCCGATCGGCGAGGAGGAGGATTCGCATCTTGGGGACTTCATCGAGGACCGGCAGGTGGTGTCACCGTCGGACGCGGTGATCAACCTGAACCTCAAGGAGCAGACCGACGCGGTGCTGAAAACGCTCACGCCGCGTGAAGAGAAGGTCATCAAGATGCGCTTCGGCGTGGGGGACGGCTCGGAGCACACGCTCGAGGAAGTCGGCCAGAGCTTCGCGGTGACCCGTGAGCGCATCCGGCAGATCGAGGCCAAAGCGCTGCGCAAGCTGCGTCACCCGTCGCGCAGCCGCAAGCTGAAGGCGTTTCTCGAAGGCAGGACATAGAGCAGAGAGCACGTAGCCAGACGAGTAGGCCGGACCTTCAGGTCCGGCGTTTACTCACTCGTACCGCTTACTCACTCGTAGCGCAGCCCTTCAGGGCTGCAGCGTTTACAGCCGTTGGCTCCCCAGCCATACTGTCGCCGCGCCTTCACGATGAGCGCTTATAGCCGCTCGGAAGACCTTTGAGGACTACACGTTGGGCGCTGGGACTCTGGAGACACGAAACATGAGCCGTCGATATTTTGCCGGCGGAATGCTCTTCCTGACGCTGACGATTGGTTTCCGTGCGGAAATTTCGGCAAGGGTGTTCGGTGTCGCCGTCGGTCAAGGCGCCAAGCATTCCCGGACATGTGGCCGATACGATTGGCCAGCCGGTTCCCGGTGTATCCATTACGGCTACTCCACAAACCGGTGGTATCGCACGACGCGCTATGAGCGGAAGGGATGGGGCCTATCAGTTCGAGGCGTTGCCAGACGGCACGTACCGGGTCGACTTCGACTCCCGGGCTTCGAATTGACCCGCCGCAATAATGTTCACGTGCGCCGCGACACAATGGCCGAGGCTGACGCAACGTTGAATCGTACCGGGATCATCGGAGGGCTCATTCCTTGAGAGGATGGAGCCTATGGCAAGACCGAGAAAGTATTCCCCCGAAGTCCGCGAGCGGGCCATTCGGATGGTACGTGAGCATGGCCCTGAGCACCCGTCGCAG